>JBCNPL010000192.1:0-5074 GCA_039593375.1 Paraburkholderia sp.
TGGGCAAACAATGATGATGTCGTCGCTGTCGGGCAACGCATTTCGTAGGGCACCGTTTCCGTTGGTGTACCCGGGATCGCTGCAGGTGCCGGATCCGTACTGCAAGCGCTGCTTCTATGACAAAGACCCGAGCAGTTGCGGCCATCTCTGCGTTGACCGAATCGAGGATTTCCTCGAATACGCGAGCAGCGGCCGCGTCGCGGCGATCATCGTCGAACCGATTTCTGGCAATGGCGGCAACATTGTGCCTCCCGATGGCTATTTTCAAAAGCTACGGGCGTTCTGCAACAAGCACGATATCGTATTGATCTTCGACGAAATCCAGACGGGCATCGGCCGTACCGGGCGTATGTTTGCCGCACAGCATTTTGGCGTTGAGCCAGACGTGATCACGACGGCCAAGGGCCTGGGCGGCTCAGGCGCGCAGGTGGCAGCGATCATAACGAACGAGCGTCTTGCTGGGCTGCCATCGCATCACCATTCGTTCACATATGGCTCAAATTTGCTCGCCGCGGCAGCCGCGAATGCGACCCTCGACATCGTCCGCGAACCAGCGTTTCTCGCCAATGTTCGCGCGGCTGGCGATCACATCATTGCCCGGCTCCGCGACGCGCAGAAGCGCTACCGTGCGATTGGTGACGTACGCGGTGTCGGCCTGATGATTGGCTTTGAGATAGTTGACTCCAACGGAGCCCCCAACACTGCGTTAACAAACCGCCTAGCCGACGCCGCGATGGACCACGGTCTGATTCTGCGTACGTCGCGCTACGGCTTTGGCAACGTGCTCAAAATTCGTCCGCCGCTGATTCTGACGATGGCGGAAGCGGATCTCATCTGCGATCGTCTAGAAGCGCTGTTTATTGGGGAGAGTCTCGAATGAAGGAGTTCCTCGTTGGCCTCGCAAATCATGTGCGCGGTGAGTTGCTTCGATATGCCGGCAAGCGGATCGCACGCCGAGTGGACGGCGATTCACCTGGCGGCGACGCGCAGTTCGATATCGATCGTATTGCCGAGCAGGCGGTCATCGCGTTTGCGCGCGCGCACGCCCCGGAGCCGCTAGCGATCTACACGGAGGACCAGGCTCTCATCGAGACCGGGCCCGCACCCAGATCGCTGCTTGTGATCGATCCCATTGACGGAACGCGTCCAGCCTCCGCAGGTCTCGAAATGGGAATGGTCTCGATCGCGCGCGCGCCGTTCATAAACGGCCACGCGCGTCTCGATGACGTCGACGCGGCGCTGCTGCTGGAAATTAAAGGCGGTGGATTGCTCTATGGCGATCGGCAAACCGGACTATCGGGCAGCGGGTTACCAGACCCGGTTCCGAACCTTAGTCGCAATACTGATCTCGCGAGGATGTTTTGGTCCATAGAGTTCAATGGGCATCCGATGCGTCTCATGAGCGCAGCGTACGGGCAACTCGTTGACATGTCGGCGAATAGCGGTGGCGTGTTCGTTTTCAACAGCGCAACCTACTCTATCTCACGGATCGTGACTGGACAGGTCGATGCATACGTCGACATAGGCAATCGCCTACTCAAGGATCACCCGCATACCGAGTCGGCATTTAAGGTGGCGGGTCGCGGGTCGATACTCCATCTGTTTCCCTACGACATTGCGGCTGCGGTCTTTCTCGCCAAGCTGGCAGGCATCACGATCACCGACGCCTACGGTCATGACCTGGGGATGACGGATTTGATGGATATCAGTCCGCACAATCAACAGTCCTGTGTGGCCGCCTGTACGCCCGAATTGCATGCCGCGCTGCTAGGCACAATCGATTGGAGCCCACCGGCCGTCCAACGAATGTGACTGCAGGTCAGCACCGAGGCTGCTAATACGGCGCTGCTAACAATGATTTCTGATGTCCGCCGCGGCGACGAGCAATAAAGACCGGTCGCCGCGGAGAATCGGCGTAGGAGTGGCGAAACGGCTTGCACTTGTTGCCGACGCTTCGAGCGGGAAAACGCTAGCAGACAGGTCCTAGCCGTCGGTAAGAACTGCTGTTGCCCACCACTCAAGCAAACCCATCCGGATTCATCGACTGCCACCGCCAATGATCGACGCACATGCGCTCGATCCCATGCTCCGCACGCCAACCCAACAGCCTTTCCGCTTCCGTCGTACTCGCGAAGCACGAAGCGACATCCCCCGGCCGCCGCGCGACGAGTTCATAAGGCACCGGCCGCCCTGATGCCGCTTCGAACGCTCGCACGACCTCGAGCACCGAATACCCGCGCCCCGTACCGAGATTGACGGTGAGGCTGGCATCGCGTTTCGCCAACGCATCGAGCGCCGCCGTATGCCCGCGCGCGAGATCGACCACATGGATATAGTCACGCACGCCGGTCCCATCGGGCGTCTCGTAATCGCTGCCGAACACGCGCAGCTTCTCGAGCTTGCCGACCGCCACTTGCGCGACATAAGGCATCAGATTGTTGGGAACACCGGCCGGATCTTCGCCAATGAGCCCGCTCTCATGCGCCCCCACCGGATTGAAGTACCGCAAAATCGCGATGCGCCAACTCGGATCGGCACGCTCGACGTCGCGCAGAATCTGCTCCGACATCAGCTTCGTTTGCCCATACGGATTCGTGGCCGAGAGCGGAAACGATTCATCGATAGGCGAACGCTCCGGCACCCCGTACACAGTCGCCGACGAGCTGAACACGAGACGCTTCACGTCATGCTCGCGCAGCGCATCGAGCAGCGCGAGCAAGCCGTCGAGATTGTTCCGGTAATAGTCGACGGGTTTCGCGACAGATTCGCCGACGGCCTTCAACGCCGCGAAATGAATCGCGGCCTGAATCGGATGCGCGCGGAAAATTCGCTCGAGCGCGACGACATCTCTTACGTCGGCATCGTAGAAAGCGACGCTGCGCCCCGCGATTTTCTCGATGCGGCGAACGGCCTCGCGCTTGCTGTTGACGAGATTGTCGACGATGACTACGTCGTAGCCGCTGCCGAGCAACTCCACTGCGGTATGCGAGCCGATGAACCCCGCACCGCCCGTAACCAGAATCGTGCCCTTATTCGCCATCGCCGTGCTTCCTCGATATCAAAGTGATACGCCGGTGAGTTCGTTCAACGTCTTCAAGTATCGCGCCACGACAGCCGCTTCGTCGAATTCCGCGGCAACCTTGGCGCGCCCTCGCTCTCCCATCGCTCTCCGATCGTCATGGCTCATCGCCATCGTCTGCTCGAGCTTCTCCGCAAGACTCGCCGCGTTGCGCGCTTCGCAGAGCAGCCCCGTCACGCCGTCGTCGACGACGTCGCGGCAACCCGGTACGTCCGTCGCGACGATGGGCCGTCCCATCGACGACGCCTCCATCAACGTCCTCGGCACACCCTCTCGATAGGAGGGCAGCACGACGCAATCGGCATTCGCGATGTGTTCGCGAACGTCGTGCGCTTCGCCGAGGTATTCGACGATGCCTTCGCGCTCCCACGCGCGCACTTCGTCGAGCGTGATGGCGCTCGGGTTGTCGACGCCCGCCGGCCCGAGCAGCTGGAAGCGGGCCTGCGGATATCGGGCGCGCAGCGTTCGCGCCGCGTCGACATATTCGCCGACCCCTTTATCCCAAAGCAAGCGCCCTATAAGGATAAATGTAAAGTTCTGTTTCCGCGGCAGCGGTGCGTAGGCGAAATGGTCGAGATCGACGCCTTCGCCGTTCAAGAGCCGCGCACGTTCGGGGTGCGAGAGCAGCCGCGCGTCGAGGAAGGCGGCCTCATCGTCGCGATTGAGGAACCAGACTTCGCGTGGGAAGCGGAACGCGAACCGGTAAAGCGCCTTCGCTACGACAGCCGCACGGCTCTTCTGAATAAAGACATAGCCGAGTCCCGTCGTCACCGCGATCGACGGCACGCGTGCGAGCCACGCGGCAACTGATCCATAGATGTTCGGCTTGATCGTGTAGTGAAAGACGACATCGGGCGCAACCTTGCGGTAATGCCGATAGAGCTCGTACAGCGTGCGCAGGTCGTCGCGCGGATTGGTGCCCTTCGAGGCGACGAAGAGATCGATGCAGTGGCATCCCATCTCTTCGAGCAGCGCGAACGTCCTATCGCGCGGGGCGACGACCGTGACCGTCGCGCCCTTGCCGATGAGCGTCCGAATCAATCCGTGCCGATACGTGTAGATGGCCCACGCCGTGTTGCAGACGAGGCAGATCGAAAGAGGTCGATTCGAGTTCATCGGTTCGGTTCGATTCGATTCGGATCAAGCTCGCTGCGCGAAGAGCGACCGCTTCACGCGTTGCAGCAGCGAGTAGGGCGTGACGAGGTGCAGCAGATTCTTCAGGAGTCCTAGCCAGTCGTAAACGTTCAGCGCGTTGAAGTAGCGCAGTTGCAGCTTCAGCGTCGATACGATCTGATGGCGGCGCTTGCTCGCGCTGATTCCTCCTTCGTTGACCTCGTAGTAAAGCCCGAGCTCGGGCAGATTCGCGCAGTCGTAGCGTTCCATCAGGCGCAGGAACAGATCGAGGTCCTCGGCGGCCCGGTAGTCCGCTCGATAGCTGCCGACGGCTTGCACGGCATCGACGCGCAACATCATCGCGGGATGCACGAGTTGTGTCCGGAAGAATCTGAGGCGGCGCACGTCGTGGGGCGCCGTTGCCGGCTTCAGCATGAAAAGCGGCTTGCCGTCGCGCGCAACGACCTGAGTCCACATGCCGACGGCCGCCACGTTCGTGTGCGCTGCGAGGTAGTCGCGCTGCTTCACGAGCCGCCGAGGAGCGGCAAGATCGCCCGCATCGATGCGCGCCGCATACTTGCAGCCACGCGCGGCGAGCGCCTCGACGCCTGCTTCGAGCGCGCGTTCGATGCCGCCGTTCCTCGGCATGCGCAAGATCTCGACCGCGATATTCGGCAGCGTCGGTGCGACGATGGGCGGCACGCTGCCGTCGTCGACGATGAGAACGCGCACTGTCGCAGGCTCATCGAACGATGTAAGCGTGCGCTCGACATCGGCCTGCGCGTTGTACGCGGGCATCAGCACCGTCACGTCGGCGAGCGAATCTTGCGGGGTGGCGCGGGCCTCGAGCGTCGTCATCAGCGCAACTTGAAGCGAATGTAG
>JBCNPL010000193.1:0-5052 GCA_039593375.1 Paraburkholderia sp.
TGATGATGCTCGAGTACAGCGCATCCACGTAGCTGGCCGCTTCCGGCGTCGAGCCGGAGGTCACCTTCAGGATCGTCGTCACCCGGTGCTGCTTGTCGCCCGGGTTGATCCGCTCCGGGCTGTAGCCGGCGAAGAAGTCCTGGTTGAACTTCAGTCCCGAGCCGGCCTCCAGCAGCGGCACGCACACCTCTTCCGTGCAGCCCGGATACACCGTCGACTCGTACACCACCACGTCGCCGCGCTTGAGCACCTTGGCCAGCATCTCGCTGGCGCGCACCAGCGGCGTCAGGTCCGGCCGCTTGGCCGCGTCGATCGGCGTGGGCACCGTCACGATGTACACGTTGCGGTCGCGCAGGTCTTCCAGCGCATCGCTGTAGCGCAGCCGCGTCGCCGCGGCCAGCTCCTCCGGCTCCACTTCCAGCGTCGCATCCTTCCCCGCGCGCAGTTCTTCCACCCGCGAGCCGCGGATGTCGAAGCCCACCGTGTCGTACTTCTTGCCGAACTCCACGGCCAGCGGTAGGCCGACGTAGCCCAGGCCGATGACGGCAATCTTGGCATTGATCACTTGCTGCATCCGATCTTCCAGATAGTGGCGGTCAGGCATCGCGCCTTGTCAAAGGACCGTGAATGAAAAGCCTCCCGGCTCCGTCCTGACGCGACGAGTCGAGTACTGTGGCAACCGCTTCTTTACTGATACCTGAAGCGAACCGAGCAAGACATCGCGACGCTTCGATACAGCGAAGCACATCAACGTTTGGACGTCCAAACGTCTAGATGGTCGCCAATACACTTGACAGCCATATGAAGCGGGAAGGCGAATTCAAGCGAAATTCACGACGCCCATCGCATTTCCCGCCAGCACGCGCGAACGGCAGTCGGACCGCTTACGTGCCGTTCTTGTACTCGTAGTAACCGTAAGAGTAGTAACCGCTGCTACGACGCTCGACCGCATTGAAGATGGCGCCCTTGATATCGACGCCGTTCTGCGCAAATCGCTGCCGAGCGAGAGCGATTTCGCGCGCCTGATTGAGGCCGAAGCGCACCACCAGCAAGCTGGTGCCCGCCATGTGGCCGATGATCGATGCATCCGTGACCGCGAGGATCGGAGGCGTATCGATCACTACCAGGTCGTAGCGGGACGACAACTGTTGGATCACCTCGGCGAAGCGCGGGCTCATCAGCAACTCGGAAGGATTAGGCGGAACCTTGCCGCGCGCGATGTAATGCAGGTTCTCGAGCGACAGCAGCGGCCGGATCGCGGCCTCCATATCGATCTGTCCCGAGATCAGCTCGGACAGGCCGTTGTTCGGGCGACCGCCCATGACCTTGTGCAGCGAGCCCTTGCGCATGTCGCCGTCGATCACCAGGACGCGCTGCCCGGCCTGCGCCATGACCGCGGCGAGATTGGCCGAAACGAAGGTCTTGCCGGCCTCGGGACTGGAACCGGAGATCATCAACAGGTTGTTCTTGGCCTCCATCCGGGCGAAATGCAGGCTGGTGCGCAGGCTGCGCAAGGCCTCGGTGGCCAGATCGGTCGGCGAACTGATCGCGAGCAGGTGATGCCTGCCGTCGCTGCGCGAATGCCCCGAAAGTGCGATCTCGCGCTCGGTCGGACTGACCGGCACCGACGCGTAGACCGGGAGGCCGAGTTGTTCGATCACCGAAGGCTCTTCCACGCCGCGGTTGAGCATCTGCCGCACGAAGACCAGGCCGAACGCCAAGAACGCGCCGACGAAAGTGCCGCCGAACACGACCAGGACCTTCTTCGGCTTGACCGGGCTGGTGACGTCGACCTGCGCGTTATCGACGATGTGAACGTTGCCGACCTTGCCCGCGCGCGCGATGTCTAGCTGCTGGGCCTGATTGAGCAGGCCTGTGTAGGTCTGGTTGCTCACTTCCACGTCACGCGTGAGCTTGAGCAGTTCCTGCTGGGTATCGGGCAGGTCGCCGACCTGCTTGTCCATCTCGTTCTTCTGCTGCTCCAGCTGTCCGATCTGCTGCATCAGCGCGCGGTAAGCCGGGTGCTGTGGCGTGAAGCGGCGCTCGATATCGGCCTGCTGCATGCGCAGCTGCTGAATATTGGCCTCGACCGCGACGCTCTGGTCCAGCAGCGCCTTGGTCTGCATGGTGATGTCGACGGACTTGGCCTGGATCTGGAATGCGTTCAGCGCGGCCTGCGCGCGGTCCAGATCCTGCCGGACCTTGGGCAGCTGCTCCTGCACGAACTTCAGGCTGTTGGCGGCTTCGGCGGCGTTCCACTCCACGTTCTGCCGCACGTACCACTCGCTCACGCGATCGAGCAATGCGGCAGCCAGCTTCGGACTGGCGTTCTGATAGGACAAGCCGATGATGCCCGAATCCTTGCCCTTCTCCGTGGCCTGGATCGCCTGCTGCAACTGGTTGATGGTGGTGAGCGCCCGCTCGCGGCGAACGTCGAAGCGCGTACCCGGGTTCGCCTTGAGCGCCCCCACCTGGAAAGTCACGCCGTGCCCGGTGGCAACCTGTCCGACCGCGCCCTGCAAAAGTTCGTCGCCCTCCGGATCGAACAGCGTGTAGCTGCCGTTCTCGCCCGCGATGAGCGTCAGAGTCTTGCCCAGCAGATGCTCGGGCACTTCGATACGTTGCAGATCGAGCTTGGAGCCGCCCCAGTCGTAGTGGCTCATGCCTAGCCATGGGCTCGCCACTTCACCTGGGTTGGCGGTCGCGAAGCGCCTGGCGATGCCGGTACCGACTAGAGGAAAGCGGCGCGGCGATACATTGATGTCGAGCTTCAGGTCGTCGACCGCCCTGCCGATCACAGCGCGTGAAGTGATCAGCGCAATTTCCGTGTTGGCCTGCGAGTTGGACGCACCCAGCGTTTGGCTCAGCGCGCTGATGCCGGGCAGTTCCGGCACTTTCTGCTCCACCTGCACCATCGCGTCGGCCTGGTAGATCGGCGTGGCGAGCAACGCGTACGCGAGGCTGCAGATCAGGAACAGGGCCGTGATCGAGAAGATGATCCACTTGTTGTCGACGACGGTGCCGAGGATCGCTCCCAGGTCGAGCTCTTCGTCGTTGCGTTGCGTGACGGGACGGGGGTCGGTCATGAGGAGGCCGCTTTGGGAAGGGAAGGAGTCAGATACGCGAGCCAGCCCGTGACGGCCTGATCGATCAGTCCATAGACATGCTCGAAGGCCGGGCGCGATTGCCGGAACGGGTCAGGAATCTCCTTATCACCCAGCCATTTGCCGAGCAGCAGCACCTTGCCGCTCGCTTCAGGCGCGAGGCGGGCGATACGTGCGGCATGCGCCCGCTCCATCACGAGCACGAGATCCGCATCGCGCAGCATCGCAGGCGACAACTGCCGTCCGCGATGTGCGGCCGGATCGATGCCATGCTCGAGCAAGAGCGACGCCGCGGTGGCGTCCATGGGATGGTCTTCGAGCGCGCCTAGACCGGCGCTCGATACGTCCAGCGACGCATCGCCGAGGCGATGCTTCAGCAGATACTCGGCGGTAGGGCTACGGCAAATATTGCCGACGCACACCAGCAGGATACGTTGGAACACGGCGCTGCCTGACTCTGCAAAAGAATGTGGAGGCCGCATGCATGCGAGCCTGAAACCGACATCCCCCTGTTTCGTCGAACCAACTCTGCCGGACGAAAACCAGACCGATGGTAGAGAATATTCCGACGCGATGGCGAGATTCGCGTCGCGAATAGCGCACACTCGTACAGCCCACGTTAGGGGACGAGCAGCGAGTCTCGACGTTTCCTAAACATGTTCACATACGAAAAGAGCCTGCGATGCAGGCTCTTGCGTGAAGGTTTCGTGTCGACGACGTGTCGCGTCAGGACATCGGCGCAATGCGCTGTTCGATGGCGCCGAAGATCGATGCGCCATCGCGATCGGTGATTTCGATGCGGATGGTGTCGCCGTACTTCAGGAACGGCGTGCTCGGCTTGCCGTCGCGCAAGGTCTCGACCGTGCGCTGTTCGGCGAGGCACGAGGCACCCTTGCCGGTGTCCTCGTTGGCGATGGTGCCCGAACCGACAATGGTGCCGGCCGTGAGCGGGCGCGTCTTTGCCGCGTGCGCGACGAGCTGCGCGAAGTCGAATTGCATGTCGACGCCGCATTCGGCTTCGCCGAACCATTGGCCGTTGATCCAGGTGCGCATCGGCAGATGCAGCTTTTCGCCCTTCCATGCATCGCCGAGTTCGTCGGGCGTCACCAGCACGGGCGACAGCGCGGAACGCGGCTTGGACTGCAGGAAGCCGAAGCCCTTGGCCAGCTCGGCGGGAATGAGTCCACGCAACGACACGTCGTTTACCAGGCCCACGAGTTGAATGTGAGCAGCGGCCTGCCCGGATGTGACGGCCATCGGCACATCGTCCGTGATCACGATCACTTCCGCTTCGAGATCGATGCCATAGTCCTCGCTCGGCACCACCACCGGATCGCGCGGCGCGAGGAAACCGGCGCTGGTCGCCTGGTACATCAGCGGATCGACGTAGAACGATTCGGGCACCTCCGCGCCTCGCGCCTTGCGGACGCGCTCCACGTGCGGCAGGTATGCGCTGCCGTCCACGAACTCGTAAGCGCGCGGTAGCGGTGAGGCCAGTGCATCCATGTCCAGCCGGAAGGCGCCGTCGGCCTTGCCGGCCTGGAGTTGCTCGTAAAGAGCATTGAGGCGCGGTGCGGCGCTGGACCAGTCGTCCAGCGCGGCCTGCAGGGTCGGCGCGATGCCAGCGGCCTTGACGGCCCAGGTCAGTTCCCGGTTGACCACGACCAGGGTGCCGTCGCGGCCACCTTCTTTCAGACTGCCAAGCTTCATTCTGTGCTCCGTGTGCTGCGACTCACTGGCAGCCTTCGACGTAATCGACCTGCGGGGACACGCCCACGCGCCATTTGCTTACCTTGCCGTCGGCGCCGATCGCGAAGACGGCCGCCGCGTCACCTTCGCCGCGCACGCGGAAGGTGCTGGCGGCGGGATCGTATTTGTCCGGCGACGTTTCTCCCCGGTCGCCATACAACCGCGCAAGCTCGGCCTTGTCCATGCCGACCTTGCCGCC
>JBCNPL010000194.1:0-5034 GCA_039593375.1 Paraburkholderia sp.
CATGGGCAAGACCGATCCCGACGCGCCGAAGCACGCGCAGCAGTCGATGATCCTCGTGCCGGCCGATACCGCCGGCATCACGGTCCATCGTCCGCTCAACGTGTTCGGCTACGACGACGCGCCGCATGGCCATATGGAGATTTCGCTCGACAACGTCCGCGTGCCCGCCGCGAACGTGCTGCTCGGCGAGGGGCGCGGCTTCGAGATCGCGCAGGGCCGCCTCGGCCCGGGCCGCATCCATCACTGCATGCGGCTCGTGGGTCTCGCCGAGCGAGCGCTCGAGCTGATGTGCAAGCGGGCTTCCGAGCGCATCGCATTCGGCAAGCCGATTGCCGCGCAAACGGTCACGCAGGAGCGCATCGCCGAAGCGCGCTGCGCGATCGAGCAGGCGCGCCTGCTGACGCTGAAGGCGGCCTATATGATGGATACGGTCGGCAACAAGGCTGCGCGCGCCGAGATCGCGATGATCAAGGTGGTCGCGCCGAACATGGCGTGCCAGGTCATCGACTGGGCGATTCAAGCGCACGGCGGCGGCGGCGTCAGCGACGACTTTCCGCTCGCCTACGCGTATGCGGCGGCGCGCACGCTGCGCTTTGCCGATGGGCCCGACGAGGTGCACCGCAATGCGATCGCGAAACTCGAGTTGGCGCGCTATGCGTCGCGAGACGCGCTCCGGGGCGCCTGAAGGCCCGGAGCGGCCGCGCATGCACCGAGACCGCACCGCCGTTAGGGCTTTGCGGCGCTGTCTGCGGCTCCAATCGTTCTATGCTACTTTGCGGCTCGATCGGTGCCGCCCGACGCGGCGCCGCCTTCATGCAAGGAGCCGTAATGATCGACGCATACAGCTGGGCGACCCCGAACGGGCACAAGGTCCATATCATGCTCGAGGAAACGGGCCTCGAATATCGCATCCACGCAATCGATATCGGCGCCGGCGACCAATTCAAACCGGAATTTCTCGCCATCAGCCCGAACAACAAGATTCCGGCGATCGTCGATTCCGATGGCCCCGGCGGCAAGCCGATCTCGCTCTTCGAATCGGGGGCCATTCTCATCTATCTCGCCGAGAAAACGGGCAAGTTCCTGCCGGCCGACCCCGTGGCGCGCTATACGACGCTGCAATGGCTGATGTTCCAGATGGGCGGCATTGGACCGATGCTCGGACAGACGCATCACTTCCGCATCTATGCCCCCGAAAAGCTCGAGTATGCGATCAACCGCTACACGAACGAGGCGAAGCGTCTTTACGGCGTCATGGACAAGCAGCTGGGCAAAACGCAGTACCTGGCCGGCGACGACTACACGATCGCCGACATCGCCGCGTTTCCGTGGACGCGCTCATGGCAAAACCAGGGTATCGAGCTCGGCGAGTTCGCCAACGTCAAGCGCTGGCATGAAGCCATCGCGGCAAGGCCGGCCGTCGCGCGCGGCGTCGAGGTGCTCGCGTCGGCCCGCAAGCCGCTGATGGACGACAAGGCGAAGGAAATGCTGTTCGGCGCCACGCAGTACGCGAAGCATTGAGCGATCGCGAGCGTCCGCCGCTCAGAAGTAATGCCGAGTGATGAACTCGGCGACGCAGGCGGGCTTGGCGCTTGTGCCGCCTTCGATATCGAGGGTGACGTCCCACGTCACCTGAACGCCACCGCCGTCGACGTCGCTTGCATCAGCCACGCGAAAACGCGCGCGCACGCGCGAGCCGACCGGCACGGGAGCCGTGAAGCGAACACGATTGAGCCCGTAATTGAGCCCCATGCGCTGGCTGACCGAAATCGTCTCCATCAACAGCGAAGGGATCAGCGACAGCGTCAAAAAACCATGAGCGATGGGCGCGCCGAACGGCGACTCGCGCCGCGCGCGCTCAGCGTCGACATGAATCCATTGACGATCGCCCGTCGCCGCGGCGAATTCGTCGATACGTGCCTGATCGATCGTCACAACGCCGCTGACGAGCGGCTCGCCGGCCGCCAAAGCTCGCAATTGCGCCGCATTGGCGATCACCGCCGGCCGACGGTCTGCTTCCTCGCGCACGGCGGATGTCATGCAGCCCGCTCGGGATTGCGCAAACCGAAGATCACTTTCGAGCGCACCGTTACGACTGTCTCGTCCGCCTGATTGACGCCTTCCCACAGCAACGAGGCGACCCCGCGATCGGGCCGGCTCGCCGAGACGCGCTTGTCGACGATCGAATTGAAAAGCCGGATGGTGTCACCGGGACGCACGGGCTTGACCCAGCGAATTTCGTCGATGCCGGGCGAACCCATCGACGTCGAGCCGGTCAGCAGGTTGCGCACGCAAAGACCCATCAGCACGGAGCACGTATGCCAGCCGCTCGCGATCAGCCCGCCGAACGGCGAAGCCTTCGCGGCCGGCTCATCGACATGAAACGGTTGCGGATCGAAGCGCTCGGCGAACTCGACGATCTCATCGACGCTGAACGTATGTGCGCCGACCTCCCGCCGGGAGCCGACTTCGAGATCCTCGAAGCTCAAGCCCATGCGCGCTATCTCCTTCGTTGAGCTTACTGCAGCGATTCTTTCGATACCCAGGCGCCGGGCACCGCCATCACGTCGATTCCTTCTTCGACGAGCGAGCGCGCGTCGTCAGGCGTCGCGACGCCGCGAATATTGCGCGCGGGCGCCTCGTTGTAATGAATCCTGCGCGCCTCTTCGGCAAAGCGATCGCCGACGTTCTCGGTTTTCTCGATCAGCTCGCGCAACGCCTGCATGGCGCGCGCCTCGATTTCGCGCATGCGCTCGACTTGCTCCGCCGGAGCGCCCGATTGCGCCTCGCCGGCCGCGGACGCACGCCGTCCCGCCTCGCTCTCGGCAGCGCTCGTGGCGCCCGACAAATTCAGGCGCGGGGCGGACGGCACACGGCTCACCTCGGTCGCGGCGCAAATCGGACATTCGACCAATTTGCGCGACAACTGCGATTCGAACTCATCGACGGAGGCGAACCAACCTTCGAACCGATGGCCGTGGGGACATTGCAAATCAAGGACCTTCATGCTCGATCGGACAAAAACTGTGGCCAAGTGTAGCGCGAAAACGATTCCAGTGAGCGAGCGCTCACAAATCCGCCCATTCTAGCGCGCTTGCGCGCGCCGCGCGGACGCCCCTTTTATTTCCCGGGCGCGCGCGCCGCCTCGGCATCACCGGGCTTCCAGATGCCGGCTAGCACCTTTTCGAGCCAAAGTGTGCCGATGATCGTTTTCACATCGGTGACCGCGCCAGTGCGGATCCATTCGGTAACCTGCGCCAGCTCGGCAACGAACGTCTCGAGAAACTCGCCGTCGTCCAGGTTGCGCTCGCCCGACGTGAGTCCGCGCGCAAGAAAGATGTCGATGAACTCGGTCGAGTACGAAATGATCGGATGGATGCGCGTGAGGAAGTGCCACTCGCGCGCCGTGTAGCCGGTTTCCTCGCGCAGTTCGCGTTGCGCGCACGCGAGTTCGTCTTCGTTGTCGTCGAGCTTGCCGGCTGGGTACTCGACCATCACTCGGCCGAGCGGATAGCGATATTGGCGCTCGAGCAGGACTCGCCCATCGTCGAAGAGCGGGATCACCATCACGGCGCCCGGGTGCAGGACATATTCGCGAGTGGCCTGCTTGCCGTCGGGCAACCGCACGACGTCACGCTTGACGTGCAGGAACGAGCCTTGATGAACGGTCTCGCCTGAGAGGCGCGTCTCGGTCAGAGACGCGTCGTGGTCGTGGTCGGGCAAGTCAGCCATGCGCATTTCTCCGATAGGAAAGGAAAGTCCCCTCCACTCCCCATGTGACGGTCCGTCAGCGGCGCCTGACGAGATATTGGTAGGTGAAGCCGGGAAACGCGAAAACGAGGAAAAGACAGAACGTGATCGCGTAGAACTGCCATCCCTGCTCGAAGCGGTTGCCGGCGCGCGCTTCGAGCATGAAGCCGAGCGCACCGACCGCGAAATACAGCACGATCAACTCGCCGATCCTGATCCACGCGCTCTTTCTCGACGCGCCGAGCGGCACGACGGCAAAAAGCCGCTGGTTGGCGAACGGCACGTTGGCGGCCAGCACCGCCAACAGGACTACCAGCCAGCCTGCCGGTGACATCAGAGCGCGACCGGCAGCGTATGAGCGATGGCGTTCAGGCAGAGCGTCATCAGCGGACCGGGCACGATGCCGAGTACGAGCACGGCCACGCCGTTGATCGCGAGCACCCAGCGATTGGCGGCCGGACTCGCGATCGGTGTGCTGTCCTGCGGAGCGTCAAAATACATCAGCTTGACGATGCGCAAGTAATAGAAGGCGCCGAAGAGCGACGTAATGACCGCGAGCACGACGAGCCAGGTCAGCCCGGCGTTGAGCGCCGCTTGCAGCACGGCCAGCTTCGAGTAGAAGCCGACGGTCGGCGGAATGCCCGCGAGCGAAAACATCATCGCCATCATCACGAACGCATACACGGGGCTGCGCTTGTTGAGGCCCTTGAAGTCGTCGAGCGTCTCCGCCTCGAAGTCGCGGCGTGCGAGCAGCATCACGATGCCGAACGAACCGAGCGTGGTCAGGAAGTAGATGATGCTGTAGAACATCGCCGAGCTGTAGGCGCTCGCCATGCCGTCGGCCTTGCCGTCGACGACGCCCGCAAGCAAGCCGAGCAGGACGAAGCCCATGTTCGAGATCGCCGAATAGGCGAGCAGGCGCTTGATGTTGCGTTGCGCGATACCGGTGATATTGCCGACGATGAGCGAGAGCGCGGCGAGAATGACGAGCATGTCCTGCCAGTCGGCGGCGAGCGGCAGCAGGCCCATCACGAGGAAGCGCAGGCCCCACGCGAACGCAGCGACCTTCGGGCCGCCGCCGACGAGCAGCGTCATCGCCGTCGGCGCGCCGTGGTAGACGTCGGGCACCCACATGTGGAACGGCACGGCGCCCATCTTGAACGCGATGCCGGCCACGATGAAGATGACGCCGAAGAGCAGCACCGCGTCGTTGATCCGGCCCGATGCGATGGCTTTCAGCACCTCGCCGAGATCGAGCGAGCCCGTCGCGCCGTAGATCATCGA
>JBCNPL010000195.1:0-5028 GCA_039593375.1 Paraburkholderia sp.
GGCTCTACGACACCGTCAAGCAGCAGAACCTCGGCGGTCTCGAGCTCACGACGCCGGCTAGCGGCCTGCGGATGACGGCGCACAAAGTAGCCGACTACATCTACGCCAAGCTGCTCGGCACGCGCGGCGTGTTCGCGACGCGCCTTTCGTACGTGATGAAGAGCGGCAACCGCTATCTGTTGCAAGTCTCCGACTCGGACGGCCAGGATGTGCACGTGGCGTTGTCGAGTCCCGAGCCGATCATTTCGCCGGCTTGGTCGCCGGACGGCACGAAGGTCGCCTACGTCTCGTTCGAGAAGAGAAAGCCGATCGTCTACGTGCATGACCTGCCGACGGGTCACCGCGTCATCATCTCGGATCAAAAGGGCAACAACAGTGCCCCGGCGTGGTCGCCCGACGGGCGTACGCTGGCCGTCGCACTGTCGCGTACGGGCAACACTCAGATCTGGGCTGTCAATGCCGACGGAAGCGGTCTGCGGCGCCTGTCGCAAGGCCCGACGATCGATACCGAGCCCTGCTATTCGCCCGACGGCCAGTGGATTTACTTCACGAGCGATCGCGGCGGACAGCCGCAAATCTATAAAATGCCGGCGCAAGGGGAAAGTGCCGGCGCAGCGCAGCGCGTGACTTTCACGGGGAGCTACAACACGAGTCCGCGTATCAGCCCGGACGGCAAGCAGCTCGCCTACATCTCGCGGGTGGGCGGCGAGTTCAAGCTGTACATCATGGATTTGGCGAGCGGCGTGGCAACGGCGCTCACCGACACGGGACACGACGAATCGCCGAGCTTCGCGGCGAATGGTCAGTACATCCTTTACGCCACTCAGGTGAACGGCCGTGGCGTGTTGGCCGCTGTTTCGACCGATGGTCGGACGCGGCAAATCCTGTCCGTTCCGGGCGGCAGCGTGCGTGAGCCGTCCTGGGGTCCATTCATGCAATGACTTATGCAATGACACACAAGGAGAGTAAGAAATGACGTCCAAACTTCGTATGGTGTTCGCGGCTCTGCTCGTGGGCGTCTTGGCGGCTTGCCACCAAGGCGTGAAGCTCAACGAGAATGCAAGCAAGGGCAACGTCGGCACGCAGCCGAACCCGAACGCTGTCGCGCCCGTCACCGTCGATGAGTTGAACAACCCGAACAGCCCGCTCGCCAAGCGCAGCGTGTACTTCGACTTCGACAAGTACGACGTGAAGCAGGAAGACATGGCGACGCTGCAAGCGCACGCGAACTACCTGCGCTCGCACCCGGACCGCCACATCCTCATCCAGGGCAATACGGACCCGCGCGGCACGAGCGAGTACAACCTCGCGCTGGGCCAGAAGCGTGCGCAAGCTGTACTCAATGTGCTGAAGACCGACGGCGTGAATCCCAGCCAAATGGAAGCCGTGAGCCTCGGCAAGGAAAAAGCGACCGGTACGGATGAAGCCGGTTGGGCGCAAGACCGCCGCGCAGACCTCGTCTATCAGTAAACCGTAACAGGCGACAGATATGAACCCCCGTTTTTCCTGGCTGCGCGGTGCCGCAGCTGCATGCGTGGCCGCTTCGGCACTCGTTGCCGGACCGGCGCACGCGGGCCTGTTCGACGACGATCAGGCGCGCCAGGCGATCCTCGACTTGCGAGCCAAGACGGACAACCTCGCGAGTCAGCTAACGGCTGCCAAGCAGACCATCCTCGATCAATCGAACCGGCTCGACCAGCTCAATCAGCAGGTCGCGACGCTGCGCGGTCAGAACGAGGATTTGACGAATCAGGTCACCACCCTGCAGAAGCAGCAGAAGGATTACTACGCCGATCTCGACGGCCGGCTCAAGAAGCTCGAGCCGCAGCAGGCGACGATCGACGGCGTGCAGGGCACGGTGCAGCCAGGCGAAACGGAAGCGTTCAATCAGGCGTCGCAGCAGTTTCGCAGCGGCGATTTCAAAGGCGCCGCCGCGTCGTTTCGCGATTTCATCAACAAGTACCCGCAGAGCCCTTACCAGCCGACGGCACAGTACTGGCTCGGTAACGCGTTGTACGCACTGCGAGACTACAAGGGCTCGACGGCGATCTGGCAGAGCGTCGTGAAGAACTACCCGCAGCATCCGCGTGCGCCCGAGGCGTTGCTCGCGATCGCCAACAATCAACTCGAGCAGGGCCAGAAGGCCGCGGCACGTAAGACGCTGCAGGAGATCGTTTCGCAGTACTCAGGATCGGACGTCGCTCAGTCCGCGCAAAGCAAGCTTGCGCAGATCAAGTGATGTCTATATAATTTCGCGTCTTTCGGGTCGTTAGCTCAGCTGGTAGAGCAGCGGACTTTTAATCCGTTGGTCACTGGTTCGAATCCAGTACGGCCTACCAAAGAAATCAAGGGGTTGCGTGTGAGCGCAACCCCTTGTTCTTTTTCGACTGTCAACGAAGTGTCAACGGACCTGTTGCGCTGCGCCGCTGTTTGTCGTCGCCTCAATTTCGGCGGTATCCCACTTGCCACGACGCATGGCTTCAGCCAGCATGCCCAACGTTAACGGCACGAGTTCCGGCCGGCGTAAACGCTTCGCAAACAGCCCCAGGAACGACGAGAGTAGTTGCTGGCCTTCCGGACCGAAGTAGCGCCTGTACGGAAAGCCGTGCGCCTGCACATTAAACGTCTCGGCCCATTTATCGATGAATTCGACAGCGTCGAGCCCAGTAAGGCCGAGGTCTTCCTCAAGGCGTGACGTAGGTCGCAAGTTCAGTTGGCCTCCAAATAGAGGCCGGCCGAGTTGTTCTCGTGCGAACGCCTCTAGGCGCTCCCAAGTTGTATTGTTCATAGGGACAGCCGATCATCCGGTTTCGCAAGGCGGTTGGAGGTCACCACGGTATTACGCATGATCATGAACGCGTCTCGTGCCAAGAACAGTTCGCCGATATCTAAAACGTCCCCTGCCGGAAATTTACCGGGACGGAGAATCGGCGCGCGAACGCTCCTGCCTGTCCTGCGTCACTCCGCGTGCGCGTGTCCCATCGGAACGCGCACCGTGATGGAGGTGCCATGCCCCGGCGAACTCGCGACACTGATCTCGCCGCCCAGCATCAGTGCTCGCTCCTTCATGCCGGCAAGCCCGAACGATTTCCTGCGAATGGCGACCGGATCGAATCCTTTGCCGTCATCGCGTATATCGAGCACGCAGTAGTCATCGACCTGATCGAGCGTCACGAAGACGTGTCGCGCGTGCGCGTGGCGAGCAATGTTCGTTAGCGCCTCCTGCACGATGCGAAAAACCGCGATCGAGCCGTCCTCGGCAAGCGATACCTGCTCCTCGTGCACGCGAAGATGGCAGACCGCGTCGCTCGAGCGCGAAAACTCCGCGGCAAGCCACTCGAGCGCAGCGGCGATTCCCGCATCGAGCACGGCGGGGCGTAGCGATGCGACGACGTCTCTCACGACCTGCATCGTCGTATCGGCGAGAGGCAGCAGCTTCTGGATCGCTTCGGCGACGGCCGGGTTGTCTCGTCCGAAGCGCATGCGCAGTGCGGACGCCCCCATGCGAAGCGCCGTCAACTGTTGCCCGAGCTCGTCGTGCAGCTCGCGCGCGATGCGCTTGCGCTCTTCCTCGCGGGCCGTCTCGCGTCTGCTGGCAAGCTCCCTCAGCAGTTCATACGACTCGCAAAGCCGCTGCTCGGCTTCCTTGCGCTCGGTGATGTCGCGCCAGATCGTCAACACGCTGTGCACGGCACCCTGCGCATCGTATTCGGGCACGGCGTGCACGTACCAGCACGTCGACTCACCGCGCCGCTCCCAGGCGAATTCGTCTTTGGCGGCGGCGCCGCGTTCCATGACGTCCCTCAACCGACACGAAAGACTCTCGGCGACGGATTTCGGCAAATCGGACGCCTCGGTGATCTGCTTGCCAAGCACCTCGTGCAGCTGCTGCCCTGTCACGCGCAGAAATTCGGGATTGACGTAGATGCGCCGCAAATCGCGATCGTAGCGGATGATCGGGTCAGGCGCGTTCTCCGCCAACGTGCGATAGGCGCGCTCACTGTCCGAGAGCGCCAGCTCCGCCATCCTGAGTCGCGTGATGTCGCGAGCGATACCGAGCACGCTGACGACCTTCCCTTCCTCATCCTTCTCCGGGACATGCCGAACCTCGAAAACACGCCAGCTCTCGCCGGTTCGCCATCGCGCCTCGTACTCGTTCGGTACTCCCTCGGCGAAAGCACGTCGAATATTGGCTTCGAGTTCCGCGTTTTGACCCGGCGCGCTCGCCAGACCGAGCTCGCCGAGCCGCTTGCCGATGAAGGCTTCCTGCGCGACTCCGAACGCACTCGATACCGCCGGGTTCACGTAGAGGTGCCTGCACTCGCTATCGAACCGCACGATGAAATCCGGGAAGTTCTCGGTCAGCGTACGAAAGAGCTGCTCGCTGCGCTTGAGCTCATCGATGTCGCGACTGATGGCCAGGAGGCTAGCGACCTCGCCCTTGGGCGCGAATTCCGGAACGATTCGCGTGTGCACCCAGCGCACTCGCCCCTCGGCATCGCGAATCCGCACTTCCTGCGCTACTTCGCTGCCCGTTTCCACCGCTCGGCGCAAGAAGGCCGTATAGGCCGCTACCTCCACCAGCGACGAACACTGTTCCGGCGTGGTACCGAGCACCTCGCTCGAAGGCCGCCCCATGAGCTCCAATATCGCGGGATTCATGTAGACACGGCGGTACGCGCGGTCGTAGCGCGCGATGTAATCGGGAGAGTGCTCGACCACGGCGCGAAATGCCTGCTCGCTCGCGTGCAGTTGGTCTTGCGCCTTCTTTCTCTCGGTGATGTCGCGCCCAAGCGCAAACGCGCCGACGATTTCACCGTCGCTGCGCCGCTCGGCGACGATGCGAATGTGATGATGACGTACGCCGTCACCGATGTCGGGCAGCTCGAGCTCGGTGTCCCGCTCTTGCCCATCGCGCATCACGGCCCCGAGCAGCGCCTCGAATTCGATGAATCGCACATCCATCGCATGCTCGGCGGGAGTCCTGCCGAGCATCTGCGAAAGCGGTCTTTGCATCGTCGCCTCGAG
>JBCNPL010000196.1:0-5025 GCA_039593375.1 Paraburkholderia sp.
ACGTGAACTCGCCGCGGCCGGCTAATCCAGACCCAAATCCCAAAGACTTGGAAGTTTCCCGATGCGATCAGCGATCGACGCATTAGACGCAGCCGCCCTGTCCGGCACTGCCTCCTGCGCTAGCAAAACCGCACGCATCGTTTTCACCACACACGAAGTTGATCCGTTCGCGACGACAAGTCGTTTCAGCATCCGCGATTAATGTAAGCGCACTATCGCCAAACAAACGAGTGGCGAGAATCGGAGTGTTTTATAGCCGGCAGACCAAACGTCGCGCAAAAGGCACATCGGCAGCTTGCTCGAAGCGCGGATGGCGCTGTTTGTAGGCGGCAGGTCAACCCGATCCGAGCAGTGTGGAAGAGTAGCCGCGCGTCACGATTCGCGCTGTTCTTCGGGCCCGCGCCGGCGCGACACCGATCAGCCGACCTTAGTCCTCTGCCTTCAAAAACTCACCGTTCGCCAGGACTCAAAGGGCCGTCACGAGATTTTTCATCGTCGCTCGAGGTGGGGAGGCGTGAACGCTGATCATGCGTTGCATCGATCAAGGTGGTTTCACGCGGGCTGTCAAACGGCGGCGGCACCGGCACGCTGCGATCCCTCTCGATCCGGTTTTCCGTCGAGTAGTTAGACATCGAATTTCTCAGGTAGCTATAGCGGGAAGAGGAAATGTCGCGTAAGGTCTGTTCGTCCTTGACGACGACTGGCCTCAGGAAGATCAACAAATTGGTTTTGGTCCTCGATTTCGTTTCATATGAGAACAGCGAGCCTAGAACAGGAATTCTCGATACCCATGGGAGCCTGCTGTTGCCATTGGTGTAGTTATCGCTAATGAGCCCACCAAGGACTATGATCTGGCCATCGTTTGCCAGCACAGTGGTCTGGAGTGACCTTTTAGCAATGGTGTAGCCGCCTGCCTGGTTGGCGGTCGAACTGTCGACGCTCGAATCTTCCTGGTAGATCTTGAGTGTTATCGTTCCACCCTGATTGATTTGGGGACGAACGTTTAGTAGCACTCCAACATCCTGGCGGTCGTAGGTATTGAAAGCGTTCGCCGAGGACGAACTTGTCGTGTTGGTCGAATATGTGCCCGTTTCAATCGGAACGTTTGTGCCGACGAGAATACGAGCTTCGTGATTGTTTAGCGTTACAAGACTCGGAGTAGAGAGCACATTGACGTCTGAACTGGATTGCAATGCCTGAAATAGGCCCTTTGTTCCAAGAATGTTACCGAAACCAGCAACCAGTCCAACATTGCTCGTTGCCGCATTAACGGACGCCAGTCCCGATGAGGTGAGCCATTCGATTCCGAATTTTCCCTCCTTATCCGAAGAGACTTCGGCGATGAGTGACTCGATATAAACCTGAACCTTGCGCTGGTCCAGGCGCGCGATGACCATCGCCAGCCGCTCGAAAACAGGCTCCGGCGCAGTTATGATCAGCGAGTTGGTAGTGATATCAGCAACGATCTCACCGCTACCTCTCTCGTCGTTTCCCCCTCCATTTGAAGCCGTTGACTTGCCTGATAAAGCACCGTATGCGGACGAGGCTCCGCTAGCTGTGGATGCGCTGGTCGTACCAGTCGTCGATCCGGTGGGTAATGGCGGCAGCGAACCATCGCTGCTCGTGAAATTCGAGGTGCCCGACCCGCCAGCGTTTTCCCGCTCGGAGGCTTCTTTCGAGTCGGAGGAGCCCGATTGCCCCACGATACCGCGTAAGGTTTTTGCGACATCGACCGCGTCGGCGTTGCGTAGCGTAACGATGTGGATATTGCCCGGGACGCGGGTTGGCGAATCCATACTGACTGTTAGTTCCTCACCCTCGCGTACGCGTGCCTGACTGGCAGAACGCAACAAGACAGCATTAGTTCTGCCGTCCGGTATTACGGCCACTTTTTGCGACGCATCGGCACTTAGCACATTGGAAGCGTCGAGCAGCTTCTGCACTTGCTGAGCGACGGTGGTCGCGTCGGCAAAATTCAGCTGGACACGAGCAACATGCGAATGTGAAGAAGACTCCAATGAAGATATGATAAGTCCGATCCGCTTGATATTGTCGGCGTAGTCGGTGACTACGATCGCGTTGTTACTGACGTCTGCGGAGATCGTATTGTTTGGTGAAATCAAGGGCCGCAAAATCGGTAGCAGACTAGCAGCTGAAGCATTCTGAAGGTGGAATATCTGGGTAACGACCTGGTCTCCATTCGCTGCCGGATGTGCCCCTGAGAAGGTAGGCACCCCTTGAAGTTTCGCGTCCGCCTCCGGAACTACCTTGAATACCCCGTGATCCTGCAGAAGCGTGAATCCTTGCATGCGCAGCGCACTTTCCAGAATTTTTAGCGACTCTTCATCTGAAACTGGGTTGTCCGAGTTGATGTTCAATTTGCCCTTGACCCGTGGGTCGACGATAATTGTCCGACCGGTAGCAAGTCCGATTGCGTGTGCGACGTCATTGATGTCGGCATCGACAAAATTCATCGTTACGGCTGCGAAAGCGACGTGTGCATGCAAAGCCAGGAAGGCGATGACAGAGATCACGCCGTGCGGGAAAGCCGTACGGAACATTCCATGCAACATAGCGGCGCGGACGCCGGCTGAGCAAGGATCACGACGTCTTTGCATGTGGGCAGTCTTGCTGGGACGCACGGAGACTGCTGGAGCAGCGATGTGCCCCATCTGAGGTGCCGCAGCTCGGCGATTTGCAAAACTGGCTCTAACGTAGGTCGCTTTCATGCGCGTTCTCGCGTTCTGGAATCGAAGTCGGTCGCGGCGCCTTGCCGCCGAGCTCCAGCACGGCGGGCTTCAGGTATTTCGCGCACATGGATGCAACGATGCGCCCCCACGTCGGGCTCTTGAACTGCCAGTCGCGCGCCGTCACATCGTTCGCGACGAAGTAGCCGCCCACCACGGACGGCGCATCCTCCACGCTGACGTAGCGGCAGCTGCTTGCCGATCACCAGCAGTGAACGATGTCAAAGCTGGATTGAAATGTGCATTTATGTTGCTTCGGCCCGTCCAGAAGCCGGTCTGGCTACTGCCGCGAGGCCTGGCAACCGGGCGATCACGAGAAGTCCACCACCTGTTCGTGGCGTGGCGCGAATATCGCCGCCGTGCAGCGCAAGCGCGCGCCGGGCGATGGTCAGCCCGAGACCTGTGCCGGGCACCGAGCGCATAGAGGCATCACGCTGATATGACTCGAGGCGCCGGAACGGTTCGAAGATCTCTTCGCACGACTCGAGCGGTACGCCCGCACCTCGATCGCCCACACTGATTTCGAGCCACGCCGTTCCGTCACCTGCCGCCTGGTGCGGCTTCACCGTATGCGCGCAAACCTCCACGGTCGTATGCGGCGCGGTGTACTTGACGGCATTGCGCACGACGTTCTCGAACGCGCGATAGAGCGGTTCTCCAACGACCTCCGCTATAAAACCGTCCGGCCCGTCAAGCGTGACCGCGCAGCCGCGCGCCTGTGCCTCGAAGGCCGCGTCGCCCACGATGTGGCTGAGCAGCTCCATTACGTCGACGCGTTCGCGCGCCGGATTCATGGCGCCCGCCTCCAGCTTGTGCAGCGTCAGAAGCTCCTCGATGAACTGGTCGAGGCGCTGCGTTTCTCGCTCGATACGCTCGGCCATCGCCGCGGCCGACTGCGGATCCTGCTGCATGAGCCCGATCGCGGCCTGGATCCGCGCCAACGGCGAGCGCAGCTCGTGCGACACGTCATGAAAGAGCTGGCGCTGCTGCATCTGGGCCTGCTGAAGACGCGCGGCCATATCGTCGAACTCGCGCGCTAGAAAGGCGAATTCATCGTGGCGCGAACCGAGCGCGGGCGAAACGCGCACCTCGAAGTGCGCCCGCGCCGCATGGCGCAGCGCGAGCGTCAAGTGCCGCAAGGGCTCGGACAGATACCAAGCCAGCGCAAAAGCCACCGGTAGCGCAACGGCGGCCCCGGACAGCACCGGGACGAGCAGGATCCAGGGTCCGAGTTGCCCCGGCGGGGGCGGCACATGACCGATTGCGCGCACATAGAAACCGGCACATGCGAATGCCGTCACCATGGAGACCCATAGCATGGCGAAGCATTTCCAGAACAGACGTCCTAGCGGCAATTTCACGGTTCAATCCGTCAGCAATTGGTAGCCCATGCCGCGCACGCTGATGATCCACGGCTGCCCGTCAAGGCGTAGGCCCAGCTTCTGGCGAATGCTGCTGATATGGACGTCGATGCGCCGATCGAAGCGTGCCAGCGGCCGGTCGAACGCCTGCAGCGAGATGTCCGCCTTGCTGACGAGCCGCCCGGCGTGGCGGGCGAGGATCTCTAGCAGGCTGAATTCCGTGCCTGTCAACTCCAACGGCCTTTCTTGCCAGGTCGCGCGGCGACTCGAAGGCCACAGAACGAGTGGTCCGGCCTGGATCGGCCCGCCGGCGCCGGTATCGCCGGAACCGGAAGCTCGACGCAGGATCGCCCGCAATCGGGCCACGAGCTCGCCGGGCGTGCAAGGCTTCGGGACGTAGTCGTCAGCGCCCAGATTGAGGCCGGAGATGCGGTCAATGTCGTCGCCGCGCGCCGTCAGCATCAGCACCGGGACGCGGCTGGCCGAGCGGATGCGGCGCAGCGCCTCGATGCCCGAGAGCCGCGGCATCATCACGTCGAGCACAACGATCGCGAAGTCCCCGGACAGCGCTCGGGCCACGCCGGTCTCGCCGTCGTGCGCCACTTCCGCGTCAAAGCCTTCGTGGGCGAGATATTGCACCAGCATGCCGGTCAGCTCGACATCGTCGTCAACGAGCAGCACCGGCGTCATCGAGGATCGGTCGAAATTGATCATGAGGCGAGTATGGCGTAGCCGGTAGCGCGCGAGAAAGCGTTCGCGCCGAATTTTACGCAACTTAACCTGACCGAACTGCGCTGAATCATCTGCTCAGGACAATAGCGCTCGTCGGCCCCATGGGGGCCAGGGAGCGTGCATTGACAGAAACGGAACGAAGCCGGCGCCGCGGTGGATGGCTCGTCGCAGTCGCGAGCAGCGTC
>JBCNPL010000197.1:0-5009 GCA_039593375.1 Paraburkholderia sp.
CGCGCGTATGCCGGCGCAACGCCTCCTCCTCGGCGGCAAGCGTCTGAGGCAGTTGCTCGCGCAGCAAATCGACCCACGTCCGGATCTTGGCATCGAGGTATTCGCGCGACGAATACAGCGCGTGGATGGTCATCGGCTGCGAGGTGTACTCGGGCATGATCCAGACGATGTCGCCATTGGCCAGCCAGTTCATGGCCGTGTAGGTCGGCAAGATGGCGATGCCCATTCCCTCGCGCACCGCGATCGCCATCGCGTCCGCCCCGTTGACCTGGAATGGCGCCGGTGGCAGCGTGTAGGACTCGACGCCGTGCGGCCCGTCGAAATTCCATTTGTCGAAGACCGAGCCGGGGGTCACGAGGCGCAGGCAAACATGATTCGAGAGTTCGGCCGGTGTCTTGGGAACGCCATGGCGCTCCAGATACGCCGGTGAAGCGCAGGCAATGCTGAACGCGCTGCCGAGCCGCTGCGAGACGAGTCCCGAATCGGGCAGGTGGTAGCCGAGCACCACCGAAACGTCGTAGCCTTCGTCGAGCAAATCCGGGATTCGCTGGGAAAGCGTCAGCTCGACGGCTACCTCGGGATAACGCTGCTGATATCGGCCGACGGCCGGGACAATGTAATGACCGCCGAAGCTCGCCATCGCGTGAATGCGCAGTCTGCCCGACGGTCGGGCATGGGCGTCGCCCGCTTCCGCCTCCGCCTCCTCGACGTAGGCGAGGATCTGCTGGCACCGCTGCAAATAGCGCTTGCCCGCTTCGGTCAATGCGATACGCCGCGTCGTCCGGTTCAAAAGCCGCGTGTGCAGATGCGCTTCCAGGTCGGACACCGCGCGCGAGGCGTAGGCCGTCGTCGTATTCAAGTGTTGAGCCGCCGCAGTGAAGCTTCCCGACTCGACGACACGCACGAAAACGCGCATGTTTTGGAGCGTGTCCATGCTATCCCCTCTTGATCCCACGCAAGACAGATTGTTGCATGTTCCGCAACGGAGATTGTCTCAATTACCGTAAAGATCCCTTACACCGTTACGACTTATTCGACAATCCGCCGAAAAATATAATCGGCTTCAGTCAATATCGCCGCGCAAGGAGAACAGTCGTGCAGTCGCTCACCCGGAAACGAAGCGTTGTGCTCGCGTTTCTTGCACTGCCGATGATAATTGCCGGCTGTGCGAGCACTCACGGCATCGCGCCGCAATCGCACCTTCCCGATCCCGCTTCGTTCGACGTCGGCAACGCGGTGCGTGAAGCCGATGCGAGTGCGCACTGGCCCGAGAGCGACTGGTGGCGGGCATTCGGCGACCCGCAATTGAACACGCTGATCGAAACGGCGACCTCCGGCAGTCCGACACTCGCCGCAGCCTCGGCCCGCGTGCGCCAGGCCGCCGCGCTCGCCGGCGTGGCCGAAGCGGCCGAATCGCCGCAACTCGACGGTAGCCTGTCGGTCACGCGCGAGCACTGGCCCGACAATCTCTACTACGGCCCGGGTCCGCTCGCGAACGCCAACACCTGGAACAACGTGGGCGCGTTGCGCCTCACCTATCGGCTCGATCTCTGGGGCCGAGACAAGAACGACACGGAACGTGCCCTCGATGTGGCCCATCAGCGCGCCGCGGACCTGCGCGCCGCGCAGCTCGAGCTCGAAGTCAACGTCGTGCGCGCCTATGTCGATTTCGCCGAGCAGTATGCGCTGCTCGACATCGCAACCGACGTCTACGCGCGCCAGAAGCAATTGGCCGATCTTGCCCGGCGGCGGCTTGCCGGCGGCATCGGCACGCAGCTCGATCTCTCTCAGGCCGAAGCGCCGCTGCCCGAATACGAAAGGCAGATCGAAGCCCGGCGCGAAGCAATCGAACTCGACCGCAACCGGCTGGCGGCGCTGCTCGGCAAAGGCCCCGGCGCCGCGGCGACGCTCGCCCGCCCGACGCTCTCGCTTTCCGCGCCGGCCTCGTTGCCGTCCACGGTGCCGGCCGAGCTGATCGGCCACCGGCCCGACGTCGTCGCGGCGCGCTGGGCCGTGGCGGCGCAGGCGCGCGGCATCGACGTGGCGCATGCGGCCTTCTATCCGAACATCGATCTCGTCGCCTCGCTCGGCGGCTATGCGGCGGCGGGCTCTCTGTTCCAGTTTCTGCATGCCGCAAATGGCGGGTGGAGCGGCGGCCCCGCGCTCTCGCTGCCGATCTTCGACGGCGGTGCGCTGCGCGGCCGGCTCGGTGCGGCCACGGCAGGCTACGACGAAGCGGTCGCGCGCTACGATCAGTCCGTGGTCCAGGCGCTCAAGGAAATCGCCGACGCCATCGTGAGCCTGCGCTCGCTCGACAAGCAGCGGCGCGACGCCGAGCGCTCGGTCGATACCGCGCAACGCAGCTACGAACTCTCGGAGCTCGGCTTCAAGCGAGGTCTCACCGACTATGTCAACGTCATCGTCGCAGAAACACGTTGGCTCGACGCGAAGCAACGCGTCGCCCAGGTGCATGCCGATCGCCTCGCCGCCTACGCGGCGCTGATGAGCGCGCTCGGCGGCGGCCTGACGGTGCCCTCGGACGGCCCCGACGATACCGGCCTCGAACCGTCGCGCAAGCTCTTCGGCGCGCATCGGTCCACGCGTTCCGAGGCACGGAACGCAACGGACGGTGCCGGCCCCATGCCAGGCGCGGCCGCGCCGGCCGCCGCCGCGAACGCGCATTGAACGGGGAGCACGGACCATGTCGGACACCGCAAGCGCCACGCCCACGAACGCCACGAGCTGGCGCGCGGCGCTCGCCGACTGGTGGCGCACCGACGGCCTCACTTGGATCTATCTGTTCAAAGCGCTCGCCGCCGCTTTCCTCGCGCTCGCGATCGCGATGCGGCTCGACCTGCCCCAGCCGCGCACGGCGATGACGACGGTCTTCATCGTCATGCAGCCGCAAAGCGGCGCCGTGCTCGCGAAAAGTTTCTACCGGATCGGCGGCACGCTCGTCGGGCTCGTCGCGACGCTTGTGCTCGTCGCGCTCTTTGCTCAGCATTCGGAGCTCTTTCTCGGCGCGCTCGCGCTATGGACGGGTGTCTGCACCGCTGGCGCCGCCCGCAATCGAAATTTCCGCTCGTACGGTTTTCTGCTTGCCGGTTACACGGCCGCGCTGATCGGCATTCCGGCCGCGCAACATCCCGACGGCGCGTTCATCTCCGCCATGACGCGCGCCTCCGAAGTCACGCTGGGCGTGCTCTGCGCCGGTTTCGTCAGCGCGCTCGTCATGCCGCAGCATGCGACCGAGCAGATGCGCACGGCAGTACGCGCGCGGTTCTCGCGCTTCGTCGAATACGTCGCGGCCGTGCTCGCGAGGCACGTCGAGCCGGCTCATCTCGAGCGCACCAACGCGCAGTTTCTGGCCGAATTCGTCGGCTTCGAGGCGATGCGCAGCATCGCCGTTTTCGAAGGACACGAGGCACGCCTGCGCAGCAATCGGCTCGCCCGGCTCAACAGCGAGTTCATGACCGCCTCCACGCGTCTTCATGCGCTGCATCAACTGATGAACCGTCTGCGTGCGCAAGAGGCCACCGAAACGACCGAAGCACTCGAACCGTATTTCGCCGAGCTCGGCGCGCTGCTGCACAGGCCGGGATCGCCGGTGCTCTCGGCCGCCGACGCCGCGAGCGCGGCGCAAACGCTGCAAACCTTCAAATCGGCGTTGCCGAGACGCGTGCGTCGAACGCGCGCCAAGCTCGTCGAATCGTGGCCCGGTTGCGCGCTGCTCGACTTCGATACCGCCTCCGAGTTGCTCTATCGGTTCGTCGACGACATGCACGCCTACACGCTCACCTACGCCTCGCTGGCAACGACGACGCACGAGCGCGAACGTTCGCCCGAGCGCTACGAGCCGAAGACGAACGCCGTCGCGACCGCGATCGCGGGGGTGCGCGGCGCGCTGCTGATGGCGGCGTTGAGCGCGTTCTGGATCGCCACGGCCTGGCCCAACGGCGCGACGCTCGTCTTCGTCGCCGCGGCGACGGCGGCACTCGCCTCGTCATCGCCGACTCCCACGCGAATGGCGACGCAGATGAGCATCGGCACCGTGCTGGCCTCCGTCGTCGGTTTCGTCGTCGAGTTCGGCGTCTATCCGCACATCGACGGCCTGCCGATGCTGTGCGTCGTGCTGACGCCTCCGCTCGCGCTCGGGGTCTTCCTGACGACGCGGCCCAAGATCGCGGGCATGGGCGCCGGGTACTGCATCTTCTTCTGTACGCTGGCCGGTCCCGACAACATCACGCGCTACGATCCGTCCGGCTACGTCGACAGCGCGTTCGCGCTCGTGCTGTCGATGCTCGCCTGCGCGCTCGCGTTCGCGGTGATCGTGCCGCCTTCGACGCCGTGGCTGCGCGCCCACCTGATCGCGGACCTGCGACGCCAAGTGGTGCTCGCGTGCCGCGCGCCGCTCGCGCAGATCCGCGGCCGGTTCGAAAGCCGCGCGCGCGATCTCGCGTTCCAGGCGCATGCCGTCGAACAGCAGGCCAGCGAGGCGCCGCACGAGGCGCTCACCTGGCTCGTCGTCGTGCTCGAGTTCGGTCATGCCGTCATCGACTTGCGCGGCGAGCTGGCGGCGCTGCCGCGCGATCCGCGCTATGCGGCTTCGATGCCGTGGCGGCGCGGCATCTCGAAGGCGCGCGGCGCGCTCGTGGCTCTCTTCGAGCGCCCGAGCGAGCGGCGCCTCGACGCCGCGCTCGCCGCGACCATCGACGCGATCGCAGCGGTGCAGCAGGCGCTCGTCACATTCGAGCCGCCACGCGACGAACGCCACCGCCTCCAGCGCATCCTCAGCTATCTGCATTTCGTGCGCACGGCGCTCATCGACCCGCATTCGCCGCTCGCCGCCTTCGCCCCCGCCGCCCGTGACAACGAGCGCGCCGACTCATCCGCGACCGGAGCTTCCCATGCCTCGTGACATCGCCGTCCTCGGCGCCTACATCCCCGCGATGGTGCCGCTATCGCTCGTCGGCGCGGCGCTCACCTGGGCCATCGATCGCCTCCTAGGC
>JBCNPL010000198.1:0-5007 GCA_039593375.1 Paraburkholderia sp.
GAACGCGATGAACAACCGTCTGCTGCTCGTGCAACTCGAACGCGACGTTGTGCAAGCGCTGGTCGATGAGGTCGCGGCGGCGCCCGGGACGCGGCTGCACATCGACCTCGAGCGACAGACGGTGACTTCGGCATCGGGCGCCGTGTACACGTATCCCATTGGCGCGCGTCACAAGCGCATGGTGATCGAGGGCATGGACGGCGTCGATCTGACGCTCGCCAACCTCGCGGACCTCGAATCGTTCGAACGCGCGCACTTCGCGCGACATCCCTGGGCTCAGGTGATGTAAGCGCCGTAGCGCCGATATTCACGCATTCCGTCGTGCCGATTCCCTTCCGAGAGAAGGAGGGAGGGGCATGCCTTTGCCTCTAAAAATGGAGGAGACATGAAACGCAAGCCGTTCTATACGGTTCTCTATGTTCAGGTGCTGGCGGCCATCGCTGCCGGTATTTTGCTCGGCCATTTCGCGCCTCAGGTGGCAGTCGCTTTCAAGCCGCTCGGCGATCTTTTCATCAAACTCGTGCGCATGATCATCGGACCGGTGATTTTCTGTACGGTCGTCACCGGCATCGCCGGAATGCAGGACATGAGGAAGGTCGGGCGCGTCGGCGGCAAAGCGTTGCTCTATTTCGAGCTCGCGTCGACGCTCGCGCTGGCGATCGGCTTGATTGCCGCGCATGTGCTTGCGCCCGGCGAGGGCTTCAACGTCGATCCGGCGACCCTCGACGCGAGCGCGGTCAAGGGTTTCGCGGCGCAGGCGGCGCATGGCGAAGGCATCGTCGGTTTCATCGCACATGTCGTACCGGAGACGTTTCTCGGCGCGTTGGTTCAGGGCGATATCCTGCCGGTCTTGCTGGTCGCGATGCTATTCGGCACCGCGCTCGCGCAGATCGGCGAGCCGGCCGCGCCCGTCACGCATCTGATCGAGACACTGTCGAAGGCATTCTTTCGCATCGTGAGAATGATCACGAGCCTCGCGCCGATCGGTGCGTTCGGGGCAATGGCGTTCACGATTGGCCGCTACGGCATCGTCTCGCTGCTGCCGATGCTCAAGCTCATCGGTGCGTTCTATCTCACTGCGATCTTGTTTGTTGCGATCGTGCTCGGCATCGTCGCGCGGCTTTGCGGATTCAGCCTATGGCGCTTTCTGGCCTATATCCGCGACGAGTTGCTGATCGTGCTCGGTACGTCGACCTCGGAAGCCGCGTTGCCGCAGCTCATGGACAAGCTCGAGCGGCTGGGTTGCCCGCGCGGCATCGTGGGGCTCGTCGTGCCGACCGGATACTCGTTCAACCTCGATGGCACCAATATCTATATGACGCTCGCGGTGCTGTTCCTGGCTCAGGCGACGAATACGCATTTGACGCTCGCTCAGGAAGCCACGCTTTTGCTGGTCACGATGCTGACCTCCAAGGGATCGACGGGTGTGACCGGCGCGGGGTTTATCACGCTGGCCGCGAGCTTGTCAGTGGTTCCTACCGTGCCCGTCAGTGCGATGGTGTTGATTCTCGGTATCGACCGGTTCATGTCCGAGTGTCGAGCGCTGACCAATATCGTCGGCAATGGTGTCGCATCCATCGTCGTGTCGGCTTGGGAGGGCGGTCTGGACCGGAAGAAGCTCGCTGCGGCACTGCACCCGGCGGGTCCCGAGCGAGTTCGCGTCGACCCGCCATCGGCGGGCGGGCTTGCAGCGAGCGGTTTGGATCGTAAGCCGCCGCTTGCCACGGACGCACTGGAATGACCGAGCCGGTTGTCGGCCCATTCAGGCATCGGCTTCGACGTTGGCTCGCATTAGCAGCCATTGCCTGAATGCGGCAACCTTTTCGACGCGGGATTCGTTTTTCCGATAACAAAGAAAATGCGTTTCCCGCGTGAAGCGCACGAACGCATCGCTGCACACTTCGACGAGATCGCCGCGTGCAATCTCGCGTTCGGCGAGCCGCGTGCTTTCGAGCACCACACCCATGCCGTCCGCGGCGGCGGAGATGCCGAGCGCCGCGCGATCGAACGACGGGCGCGGCGTGAGCGGCATGTCGAGCCCGTTGGCCGCGAACCAGTCGGCCCACGTAATGCGGCTCAGCTGCGTATCGATCAGCGTCAGTTGGCCCATGCGATCGGCAGCGGGCGTGTCGTTGTCGAGCAAGGCAGGCGAGCAAAGCGGCACGATCGCTTCGTGGCCGAGCGGGACCGTCTCCACGCCGGGGCGATCGAGCGCGCTGCCGTACGAAATCTCGATGTCGACTTCCTGAACGCGCGCGAGGTCGAGCGGCTCCGCGCCTGTCGACAGGCGGATGGTGATATGAGGGTATGCCCGGTTGAACTCGGGCAGCTTAGGCCCTAGCCACTTGACGGCAAAGCTCGGCGCGCAATGCACGGCAAGCACCTGCGCGTTCGGGGCGAGCGTCACTTCGCTGCAAGCCGCCTCCACGGCATCGAAAACCCGGCTCAGCGTTTCGAGCAGCCGCACGGCCTCCGGTGTGGGCTCGATGCGCCGGTTGCGGCGCAGGAAAAGCGGGCGGCCGAAATATTCTTCGAGTTCCTTCACCTGATGACTGATTGCCGAAGGCGTCAGATGCAGCTCCTGCGCGGCGAGTGCGAAGCTCTCGAGCCGGGCGGCTGCTTCGAAGGCACGTAACAGCACGAAATTCGGCATCCGCCTCATGCTTTTTCCTGATAGGTGAATGCCATTCATGCTTTCATGAACAACCATCGTTTGTCAACGCGATCGGCCCGGACGACCATGTGCTCCACCCAATGCCCATATGTTCAAAGGAGTCGACATGTCAGAAGTGATGGAAGCCCCGTCGAAAGCGATCGACCTGAATGGCCGCATCTCGATCTATCAACCTGAGCAAGAAGGTCTGATCTTTCCGCAGTTACCGACGTTCAAGAGCCATACCGAGCACAGGCGGCACCTCAAGGAACGCCTTGTCGGCGCCTGCCGTGCGTTCGCACTGCAGGGATTCGATTACGGCTTCGCCGGTCACCTGACCGTGCGCGACCCGGAGCATCCGGGCCTCTATTGGACGAACCCGATGGCCGTGCATTTCTCGCAGGTCAAGGTCTCGAATCTCATTTGCGCGGACCACGAAGGCAATGTGGTGGAAGGCGAGTACGCGATCAATCGCGCGGGCTTCGTGCTGCACGCGGCGGTTCACGAGATGCATCAGGACATTGTGGCGATGTGCCATGCCCACACCGTCTATGGCACCGCATTCGCGTCGCTCGGCAAGAAGCTCGACCCCATCAGCCAGGACGCCGCTGCGTTCTTCGAAGACCATGTCGTTATCGGCGAGGAAGCGGGTCAGGTGGCCGTCGAAGTGAAGGCGGGCCACAAGGTCGCGAATGCGTTCAAAGGTGTCAAGGCGGCGATTCACCAAAACCACGGACTGCTGACGGCAAGCCGGCACAGCATCGAATCCGCAGCGTTCTGGTTCATCGCGCTCGAGCGCTGCTGCCAGCAGCAATTGATGATCGAAGCCAGTGGCGGCAAGCCGCGCTTCGTGACGGAAGAGCGCGCTCGCTACAGTCGCGAGCATGTCGGCAGCGACTACATCGGCTGGTTGCACTTCCAGACGATCTGGAACGCGCTCGTGAACACGCAGCCCGATATGTTCGACTGAAGCGCAGTCATCGCGTCAGAGTGCGGCGGGGCGGTGCGAGGCGCCTGCCCGCCGCGACGAATCATTACACGACGGAGACACCCCATGAGTTCGATCAGCCAGGACGTTCGTCTGCAACGTCAGGAAGCGGGCACCTATGCGAAGGTTGCGTGGCGCTTGATTCCTTTTCTGTTCTTTTGCTATCTGTGTGCGTACCTCGATCGCATCAATGTCAGCTTCGCGAAGCTGCAGATGCTTCAGGATCTGGGGATGAGCGATGCGGTCTATGGACTCGGCGCGGGGATTTTCTTCGTCGGCTATCTGCTCTTCGAGGTGCCGAGCAACCTGGTTCTGCTCAAAGTCGGCGCGCGGCGATGGATAGCGCGGATCATGGTGACATGGGGCATCATCTCGGCGGCGATGATGTTCGTGTCGACGCCGACGCAGTTTTACGTCGTGCGCTTTCTGCTCGGCGTGGCCGAGGCAGGCTTTTTCCCGGCGATTCTGCTCTATCTGACTTATTGGTTTCCGGCGGGCCGGCGCAGCAAGGTCACGGCGCTGTTCATGACGGGTATCCCGATGTCCGGTGTGCTCGGCGGTCCGTTGTCCGGCTGGATCATGCATTCGATGAGCGGCACTCATGGTCTGGCAGGGTGGCAGTGGCTGTTCCTGCTCGAAGGCATACCGACGATGATCGTCGGTGTCGCTGCATTTTTTTATCTCGACGACAAGGTCTCGGACGCGCGTTGGCTGACCGCCGATGAGAGAGCGACGATCGAAACCGACCTGCGCGCGGAAGCGGGTCATCACAAGCTGCATTCGTTGCGCGACGGTCTTGCGAGCCCGCGTGTGCTGCTGCTTTCGGCGATCTACTTCTTCTTCACGATGGGACTGTACGGTGTCAGCTTTTGGCTGCCATCGCTCGTGAAGGCGTCAGGCGTCTCCGGTACGTTGAATATTGGCCTGCTGTCGGCCGTACCCTACGCGGCCGCGGCGATCACGATGGTAGCGGTCGGACGCAGCTCGGACCGTCATGGCGAGCGCCGCTGGCACCTTGCCGTTCCGGGTGTCCTGGGCGCGCTGGCGCTGTGCGCGAGCGTCGTCTATGCGCACGACACGGTGGTCGCCATGATCGCGCTGACGATCGGTACGATGGGCGTCATCACTACGATCTCGCAGTTCTGGACCGTGCCGCCCGCCGTGCTGCAAGGCACGGCGGCCGCGGGCGGGATCGCTCTGGCCAATTCGGTCGGCTCCATCTCCGGTGTGGTGAGCCCGTATCTGATTGGCTGGCTGCAGACGTCGACAGGTTCGACGGGGAGCGGGGTCGTCGGCATCGCCGCCAGCATGGTGGTCGGCAGCATCCTGACGCTGACGTTGCGCCGCGCCCATGTCAACAACCGCT
>JBCNPL010000199.1:0-4987 GCA_039593375.1 Paraburkholderia sp.
GCTCTACGAGCGCGAACTGGCCTATCTGCGCGACACGGAGTGGGCGCGTTGCGCCGACGACGTGCTCTGGCGTCGTTCGAAGCTCGGCCTGCATCTCGCGCCGGGCACGCTCGACGCCGTGCGATCGCGCATCGACGCATGGTTCGCCCAGGCCCGCTCGTCGGAGAACGCTTCGTCGGCTTCGCTTTCGCCACACTGACCGGCGGCGTCGCGCGCGCAGCCGAACGGGGGACGCGCCGCACGAGGGCCGCGGCGAAAGAAGACAATCAGAGGGAGATGGAGGGCAGACAATGCAGGACCAATACATTCTCGCGCTCGATCAAGGCACGACCAGCTCGCGCGCGATGGTCTTCGACCGGATGGGCAACATCGTCTCCGTCGCCCAGAAGGAATTCACGCAGATCTATCCGCACCCCGGATGGGTCGAGCACGATCCGAACGAGATCTGGTCGACGCAAGCCGGCGTCGCGGCCGAGGCCGTCACGCGCGCAGGCCTGAACGGCGGGTCCATCGCCGCGATCGGCATGACGAATCAGCGAGAGACCACGATCGTCTGGGATCGCGAGACGGGCCAGCCCATCTACAACGCGATCGTCTGGCAAGATCGCCGCACGGCCGATTTCTGCGACGCGCTCAAGGCGCGCGGGCTCGAGGCCGAGGTCCGAGCGAAGACGGGCTTGCCGATCGATGCATATTTCTCTGCGACAAAAATCCGTTGGATTCTGGATAACGTCGAGGGCGCGCGCGAGAAGGCCAGGCAAGGCAAGCTCGCATTCGGCACCGTCGACAGCTGGCTCGTCTGGAACTTCACGAAGCACGCGCTGCACGTCACCGACGTGACGAACGCCTCGCGCACGATGCTCTTCGACATCCATACGCTGCAATGGGACGACGATTTGCTCGAAGCGCTCGACATCCCGCGCAGCATGCTGCCCGAAGTGCGGTCTTCGTCGGAGATCTACGGGCCGACGGTGACGACCGTCTTCGCATCGAAGATTCCGCTCGCGGGGATCGCGGGCGATCAGCACGCCGCCCTATTCGGCCAGATGTGCACGAAGTCGGGCATGGTCAAGAACACCTACGGCACCGGCTGCTTTCTCGTCATGAATACGGGCGCGAAGCCGATCGAATCGAAGAACAATCTCGTCACGACGCTCGCCTGGAAGATCGGGGACCGCGTCGACTACGCGCTCGAAGGCAGCATCTTCATCGCGGGCGCCGTCGTCCAGTGGCTGCGCGACGGGCTCGGGATCATCAAGTCGGCGAGCGAAATCGAATCGCTCGCCGCCAGCGTGCCGCACTGCGACGGCGTCTACATGGTGCCGGCCTTCGCCGGGCTCGGCGCACCGCATTGGAATCCGCGAGCGCGCGGTACCGTGTTCGGCCTGACGCGCGGTACGACGAACGCTCACCTCGCGCGCGCGGCGCTCGATTCGATCGCCTATCAATCAGTCGATGTCCTCACGGCCATGCAGGCCGATTCGGGCATCCGCGTCGGCGAACTGCGCGTCGACGGCGGCGCTTGCGCGAACAATCTGCTCATGCAGTTTCAGGCCGACTTGCTCGGCGTGGCAGCCGTGCGCCCGCGCATCACCGAAACGACGGCACTCGGCGCCGCTTATCTCGCGGGGCTCGCGGTCGGCTATTGGAAAGACATCGGCGAGCTCGAGAGCCAATGGCAGCTCGATAAGCGTTTCTCGCCGGCGATGGAGCACGCGGCCGCACAAGCTTGCCTCGCCGGTTGGCAACGCGCGGTAGCGGCGGCGAAAGCCTGGGCGGACGCGACTTGATCGCCCCTGGGCAGGCGCCCGAGGCGAGCGCCTCGGATCCGCACACGTGTGCGACATCGAAACCTCGACCGGCGAACGCCGCGCGGTCGAAAATGACGTAGAGCGTCAATCGCGCAACCTACGTATCATGTGGTACCCATCAGACAAAAAAGCATCTCGCGAGGTCGGCCGCCTCCAGGGATGCGCCCAAGGCCATGTACGACTATCTCCTTTGCGATTGCGATGGTGCGCTCGTCGTCAGCGAAGTCATCGCTCACCGGGTGCTCGTCGAGATGCTGACGGCGGCGTTTCCCGAGATCGACGTCATGTCCGCGTCGCGGTCGGCGTTGTCTCCCGAGGCGCCGACCCTGCTCGCGGGCATCGAGCGCCGCTTCGGCATCACTTTGCCCCCCGATTTCGCGGCGCGGCTCGCCTCCAACCTCGAGCGCGCGCTCCAGCACTCGCGCGCACCGATCGCGGCGGTTCGTGACGCGCTCGGCCGGGTTCCGCTGCCGGCCGCGGCGATCTCGAACCAAAGTCGCGCGAATCTCGCCGCCGCGATCGGGCGCGCGGGGCTCGCACGTGTTTTCGAGCAGCGGCTTTTCAGCGCCGAGCACGTTGCCCGGCCGAAGCCGTATCCCGATCTCTACGAGGCGGCGGCCCGGCAACTGGGCGCGCCGCCCGCGCGCTGCATCGCCGTCGCGGACAACGTGGCCGGCCTTACAGCCGCGCGCGACGCCGGCGTGACCACGATCGCGTTCGTCGGCGCGAGTCGCTCGCCGGGCGGCTATGCGCAGGTGCTGCGCCAGCTCGGCGTCCGCCACATCATCGAACGGATGGAAGAACTGCCGGCGCTGCTGGCGGGCACCATCGTGGCGGGCCGGGGCGACGCGGGGCTCAGCCCTTTACGACAGTAGCGGCCGGCGAGCCTCGAGCGGGGCTCGGTTGTTTCACCTCAACATACGCGCTCGGTCGTGGTGCGCGGCTCCGCCAGGCGCCGGCCGTCCATGCGCGCCGCGACGAAGGTGACCAAGAGCGCGGCAACGGTCACGGCGGCGGCGACCCACGGCAGCGCATCGAGCTCGAGCCCATGCGTGAGCGCGAGCCCGCCGAGCCAGGCTCCGCCGGCGTTGCCGACATTGAACGCTCCGATGTTGAGCGTCGACGCCAGATTGGGCGCGTGCCGCGCCGTCTCGACGACGCGCATCTGCAGCGGCGGCACGGTCGCGAAGGCCGCGACGCCCCAGACGAAGACGGTGACGGCGGCAGGCAGCGGCAAGTGACTCGTCTTCGCGAACATCGCCATAACGGCTGCGAGCGCGACGAGTATCGCCATCAGCGAGGGCATCAGCGCGCGATCGGCCAGCTTGCCGCCGACCACGTTGCCGACCGTCAGCCCAGCGCCGAACAGCACGAGAATCAGCGTCACCGTGCGCGGCGCGAATCGCGTCACCTGTTCCAGAATCGGCGCGATGTAGGTGAAGACGACAAAGACGCCGCCGAATCCGAGCACCGTCATCGCGAGCGCGAGCCAGACCTGCGGCTCCTTCAGCACATGCACTTCACGCGCGAGCCCGGCGGGCCCCGCATCGTGCCGGTTCGGCACGAGCGCGGCGATGCCGGCGAACGAAAGCACGCCAAGCGCCGCCACGATCCAGAACGACATGCGCCAGCCGAAGTTCTGCCCGACGAAAGTGCCGAACGGCACGCCGAGTACGTTTGCCAGCGTGAGCCCCGTAAACATGAGCGCGATGGCGCTTGCCCGCTTCTCGCGCGGCACGAGCGAAGCGGCGACGACGGCGCCGATGCCGAAGAACGATCCGTGCGCAAACGACGTGACGACGCGCGCGATCATCAGCATCCGGTAGTCGTCGGCGATCGCGCAGAGGACGTTGCCGACCACGAAGATGGCCATCAACAGTTGCAGCGAGGCTTTCCTCGGCATTTTGCTGGTCAGGACGGCGAGAAGCGGCGCGCCGACCGCCACGCCGAGCGCATAACCGGAGACCAGCAGCCCCGCGGACGGAATCGACACGGCGAGATCATGGGCGACTTCGGGCAAGAGCCCCATGATCACGAACTCCGTCGTGCCGATGGCGAATGCGCTCAATGCGAGCGCGATGAGAGGGATAGGCATGGTGAATCCGAAGCCAGCGAGTTCGAGACCGCGTCATTGTCGCGAGCCTGCGGAAATTTGATAATTGGCCTATCGTTTGAATCATTATCAAATTCCTTGGAATAAACGATGGATCGGCTCGGCGATATCCGGCTTTTCGCCGAAGCGGCGCAAGCGGGCAGCATCACGGCGGCCGGCAGAAGGCTCGGGCTGACTCCGGCGGCCGCGAGCGCCCGTCTCGCGAAGCTGGAGGCGGCGCTCTCGACCCGGCTGTTCGAGCGCACGACGCGCCAGTTGAGACTGACGGACGAGGGCCGACTCTATCTGCGGCACGCGATGCAGGCGTTGCAGGCGCTCGACGACGCCGAGGCCGCGTTGCAGGCCGGGCGCAACGTCGTGCGCGGCAAGATTCGCGTGTCGACCACGTCCGACTTCGGGCGCAACATGCTGACGGGCTGGCTCGACGAGTTCAACGCGCGTTACCCTGACGTGACCTTTGCCCTCTCGCTCGCGGATTCCGTTTCGAACCTGCTCCAGGACGATATCGACATCGCGATCCGCTTCGGCGCGCCGCGCGAGGATTCGTCGCTCGTCGCGCGCCGGCTCGCCTCGAACCGGCGCGTGCTCGTCGCCTCGCCCGAATACATTGCGCGACACGGCACGCCGGCCTCGCCGGCCGATCTCGCGCGCTTTCATTGCATCGTGCTCGTGATCGCCTCGGGCCCGCTCAACGAATGGACCTTCGTGCGCGGCGCACAGACCGAGACTTATACGGTGCCGCTCGAATCGTCGCGCGAAACGAACGACGGCGCGGTCACCCGGACCTGGGCGATCGATGGCTACGGCATCGTGCTGAAGTCGCTCTGGGACATCGACGCGGACTTGCGCGCGGGCCGACTGCGGATCCTGCTGCCCGAATGGCGCTACGCGAGCGACACCCCGCTCACGGCGCTCTTTCATCGGAACCGGTATCGGCCACCGCGCGTGCGCGCGCTGCTCGATTTCCTCATCGAGCGTTTCGCGCACGTGGAACGGCATTGGGTGGACCTGCCGGGACTCCCCGGATCGGGCCCGGGGCTCGACCTGCCGAACGCAGGCCCTC
>JBCNPL010000002.1:0-68626 GCA_039593375.1 Paraburkholderia sp.
GAGAAACGCCGAGAGCTCCTCGGCCAGCGCGGGCGCCGCGGCACTGCGCGTGCGAAGCCACTGATAGAGATCGGGGTGAAAATTCGTGAAGACCCCGTTGAATCCGGCCGAACCCGCCTTCATCGCATCCCACGCGATCGCCGCGTTCGCGTTGAGGATCTTGAGCGACGAGCCACGCGCAAGCGCAACGCGCCGCTTGACCGTTTCGAGATCGCAGCTCACGTCTTTCAGCATCACGAAACGGCCCGTATCGATACATGCTTTCAGCTCATCGTCGGTCAGCAACCGGCGATAAGGCGCGGGACATTCGTAAAGCCCGAGCGGCAGATCGGAGGGCAGGTGCGCAAGCAGCTGCTTCAAGTTCGCGAGAAAGGCGGCGCTGCCCTGCCGGTGCGGATCGAGGCGGTTGGTGACGAGAACGATCCCCTGCGCGCCGGATTCCGCGGCCACCTTCAGCTCTTCGATCTGCGCTTCGAGCGCATGGCTGATATGGCCCGATACGACCACCGGCACGCGGCCGGCCACGCGATCGACGACGAAGCGCCCCAACTGAGCGCGCTCGCCGAGGCTCAGGAACTGCATCTCGCTCGATTGCGCCACGGCGAAAAGCGCGTCCGTGCCGTGCCGCAGATACCATTCGATAAGGCGCTCGAGACCGGCATAGTCGATTGCGCCGCTATCGTCGAACGGGGTCAGCATGACCGGCACGATGCCTTCGATCGATTTGCCGGACTGCACTGCATGGACCATCACATCCTCCTTTGATCTTTCAAGATTGGGCGGCAGGCGCTTCGCTCGACGGCGTGCCGCCGGCCATGGGCGCCGCGTGCTCGGGGATCGGTTTCCTGACGAGCAGCAGATACGCCATTGCACCGATGAACGCAATCGCTGCGGCCGTGAGAAGCGCCGGCACGAACGACCAGCTTTGCGCGATGAAGCCCGTGACGATCGGCGCGAGCGAGCCGCCGATAAAGCCGCCGAAGTTCTGGATCGCGCCGAGCGAAGCGACGCGATTCGGCGGCGCGACGGCGGTCACGAGCGCCCACGACGATGCGGACGCCGCGTTGGCCAGGAAAATGACAACGGAAATGCAGGCGAGCGCCACGGTATTGCTCTGCACGAGCGCCGCGGGAATCGTGAACGCGACCATGCCCAGCATGGCGATCACCGCGGCGTTGCGGCGGCTCGCGACCGCGTTGCTGCTGCCTCGCGTGATCAAGTCCGAGAACCAGCCGGCGGCCAGTGCGCCAATGAAGCCGCAGAAGAACGGGACCGACGCGGCGACGCCCGTGCGCAGCAGGCTCATATGGCGCGCGGACGTCAGATAGGCCGGGAGCCAGGTCAAGTAGACCCAATTCAGATAAACCGAACCGAAAAAGCCCAGCAACATGCCCCACGTTGCGACATGCGAAAACAGATCGCGCCATTCAGCGAACGTCACTTTCGGGGCTGCAACGGACTGCTCCGCCCCCTCATCGAGGTAGCGCGTCTCCTCGACGGACAGTTCCGAGCGCACCGGATCGCGATAAAGCGCGAACCAGACGAGGGCAACGACGAGACCGGCCACACCGGTCAGGATGAACGCCCATCGCCAACTGAACGACACGACGAGGACTGAGAGCAGCAGCGGAGCGAGCGCGGTACCGAGCGGCGACGCCGAGTTGAAGATGCCGGTCGGGGTTCCTCGCGCGCGCAGCGGAAACCAGTTGCTGACGACGCGGGCTGCCGAGGGGTATTGGGGAGCCTCACCGATGCCGAGCGCGATCCGCGCGACGATGAACCAGCCGAACGTGGCCACGACGCCGCCGGCGGCCTGCGCGAGCGACCAGAGAATCAACCCCGCGCCGAGCAGCCGGCGCGGTCCGACCCGATCGGCAAGCCCGCCCATCGGCAACTGGCAGAACGCGTAGCTCCATGAGAACGCCGAGAGCAAGACACCCATCTGGCCCAACGACAAGCCGAGGTCGGCACGAATCGCGCCGTTCGCGACCGCGAGGGTGCCGCGATCCAGGTAGTTGACCGCGCCGCTCACCACCAGCAGAACAAGCGCGATGCGCTGCGCGCGGCGAATGCGCGGCGGGGCGCTCTGCTCGGAAGAAGTCTCGTTCATCGGCATTGTCTCCATGTCCTAGTGGTCGACCGCACGCCATTGCGCCAATTGAAGGCGTCGAATGTAATCGCTTACATCAACAAGCGACAACGGCGAATTATCAACAGGTTCTTTTCATGTGGGGGATGCAGCGGCCGGAGCGTTACTGGCATAATTGGACTCACCGGCGCGCTGTCAGCGCTTACATTCTCACAGGCGTCGATTGTTATGCAAGGCTCATTGCTCGATCCGAGGGTAAACCACGATGCTCCATGATCCCGCAGACGCCGTCGTGACGCGGGAACGCCGCGGCACCGGGCGCGCGGTGCTCAGCGACGTCGCGAAGCTCGCCGGTGTATCGACGGCAACGGTCTCGCGCGTCTACAACGATCCCGCCAAGGTATCGGCCGAAGTCCAGCAACGAGTGCGCGACGCGGCGCGGGCGCTGAACTGGATCCCGAATGCCGCGGGCCGCGCGCTTGCATCGACTCGCACACACATCGTCGGGGCGATCATCCCGACACTCGACAATCACGTCTTTGCATCGCAGGTCGCCGGCATGCAAACGGTGATGGCCGACCACGGCATCACACTCTTTCTCGGCTGCTCGAACTACGATTCCGCACAAGCGCTCACGCAAGTCGGCGCGATGCTGGCGCGCGGCGTCGAAGCGGTGTCGGTGGTGGGCGAAGCGCATCCGCCCGAATTGTTCGAACTCCTCAAGAATCGCGGCGTGCCCTATGTCGTCACTTACGCCTATCGCGAAGGCAGTCCGCACTGCTGCATCGGCTTCGACAATCGGGCGGCATTTGCCGCTTTGACCGAGCATTTGCTGGGTCTCGGCCATCGCGACTTCGCGGTCATCATGCAGCCTTCCGTCGAAAACGATCGCGTGCAAGCGCGACTGCGAGGCATTCACGAGACGCTCGCGGCGCAAGGGCTTGCCGTTCGGCCGGCCAATCTGCGCGAAGGCCCCGCGACGATCGAGTTCGGCCGAGAGAGCTTGAGAGCCGTATGGAACACGCTCGCCACACGTCCGACCGCCGTCATCTGCGGCAACGACAATCTTGCGGTCGGGGCGCTGCTCGAAACGCAGGCACTCGGTATCGAGGTACCGCGCCAGCTGTCGATAACCGGCTTCGACGACATTGCGCTCGCGCGCGAGCTACGCCCCTCGCTGACGACGATGTGGGTGGACACCAACGCCATAGGAAGAATGGCAGCCGATGCGTTGCTCGACCTGCTTGCCGGCAGCACGCAGGTGGCAAGCCGCGAAGTCTCGGCGGAGCTCAGGCTTCGCGACTCCACGGGACGCTGCGACCGCGCCTGACGAGCGCTCGCTCCGCACCGGCGATATTCGTCTTCAGCGCGGCCAACGACTACGGCTGACGACGGCAAAGCTCACGGCTATGGAGCCCGTTGCCGAGCCGGTATCGGCACGAGTATCCGACGCCGGCAACGCGTGGCGCCGCCGGCGCGGTGGGCCGCGGCGCGAACCGGGTTGCTCCTCCCCTGATGCTCCCCCGTCGCCGCATTTAGCCGTCGGCTCGGCCGCGCCGGCACCTGCCGCAAGGAGAAGCGTTCGAGAAGACATTTCGCGGTGCCCGAGAGACTGTAGGCAGTCATTGAACGCCGCGGCGATCGATAAGTAAAATGAATGTTTCTACCGTTTCGATCACCGCATAGAATGGAAATCAGACTGCTGAAGACGTTCCTGACCGTCGCCGAGCTGCGCCATTTCAGCCGTGCCGCCGATGCGCTCCATATGAGCCAGCCGGCGCTCAGCAAGCAGATCGGCGCACTCGAAGCGAGCCTCGGCGGCAAACTCTTCGAACGGGGACGCCACGGCGCGGAACTGACGCCGTTCGGCGAGGAGTTCCTGCCCGATGCGCAGACGCTCGTTCACGATGCGGAGGAAGTGCTCGTGCGAGCGCGCGAAGCGAGCAGCGGCCGGCGCGGCCATCTGCGCGTCGGCCTTTGCATCTCCGTTCTTACGCTCGTGCCGAAACTCATTTCGGATTTTCGTCGGCAACATCCCGGCGTCGCCATCACGCTCAGCGATCTTTCATCGGCCGAGCAAACGCGCCGGCTCCTCTCACGCAAGCTCGACGCGGGCTTCCTGCGCTTGCCGGTCGGAGAAGGGCTTTCGTCGTTCAAGGTCATGGACGAGTCGCTCGCGTTGGCATTGCCTCCGCAGCTTCGCTACAAGCGACTTCCATCGGACCTCGGCGCACTCAACGAAATCGGATTCATCGCGCTCTCGCGCTCGCGCGGCCCGGGGCTCGCCGCGCAAATCGACCGCTGGTGCGGCGAGCACCGCTTCGTGCCCAACGTCACGCAGCAAGCAGAAGATATTCAGTCGGTTCTCACCTCGGTCGCGGCCGGCGTCGGAATTGCATTCGTGCCATCGCGCGCGCAACATTTGCTGCGCGACGCAACGATACTGCCGCTTCATGGCAGGCCGGCGAGCTGGCGTGTCGGGCTCGCTTGGCCATCGGCGCGCGAGGACGCCGTGACGGCACGCTTCGTCTCGTTCGTGCGCGACGCGACGAAAGGCGTCACCGCTTGAGCGAAGCGGTGGTTCCCCCATTCCCGGACCATGGCCATGCCGCCGCGCGGCAGGTCGCCGGCTCACCGTGAGCGCGGGAACGGGCACGTGTTCTGCATCTACGCTTGAGCGCAACAGCGCATTGCGGTTGGGGGGCGATCGATGTCTGCCATCGTGCTGCGAACCTTCTTCAGTGCGGCGCGGCGCGAAGGCGCCTGCCTCGTGGATGCCGTCGTACATTTCGGCCAACATCGCTGCTCGACGATGTCGGCCGGCATCGCCTTTTATTCGGCGTTCTCGCTCGCGCCGATGCTCGTCATGGTCATCGCCGTCGCCGGTTGGTTCTTCGGCGCGAACGCGATACGCGGGCAAATCTTTCAGGATGCGCACCGCCTGATCGGGGACCAGGCGGCCACTGCGATCCAAATGATCGTCATCAATGCGCGCAGGCATAGCGATACGGGCGGCTTCGCCGCGATCATCTCTTTCGTGGCGCTGGCGTTCGGCGCTTCGGCAACGTTCGCCTCGCTCAACAGCGCACTTTCAATCATCTGGCCGCAAGCGGAAGGAGGTCGCTTTGCAAGCGTGGTCACGCTCGTCAAGATTCGCCTGATTTCCTTCGGGCTCGTGCTCGGCGTGGCGTTTCTCGCGATCGTCTCACTCGTGCTCGATACGTTCATCACGTTCGTCGGCGCATGGCTTTGGGGCGACGCCGTGTACGCGATCATCGGGGACGCGCTGCAGTTCGCGTTCGGCATCGGCGTGCTGTCGCTTTCGTTCGCCGCGCTGCTCAAATTCCTGCCCGACGCCCGTGTCGCGTGGCACAACGCGATCGTCGGAGGAATCGTGGCCGCATTGCTTTTCTCCGGCGGCAAAAAGCTCTTCGCGCTCTATCTCGCGCACGCGGGCATGGCCAACGCGTTCGGTGCGGCAGGCTCGTTGGCCGCGCTGTTGATGTGGCTTTACTTTTCGGCCGCCGTGCTGTTGTTCGGCGCGGAATTCGCGGCGGCCCGGGGAAGATCGCGGCGCACGACCAATGCGGGCCCGCGTCGCGCGCACGGCACCCCGCATTCGGCGCGCTGAATCGCTCGTTTATTCCCGATTCGGTGCGCCGCGCGCACCCTCATTGAACATCACGCCCAAAATAGATGCAAAGAAAATGAACTATTGCACCGCGCATAATTAGCTATTTCCAAATCCGGAATAAAGAGAGCGTCAAACTTGTCCGACGCCGGCTCGCGCATAACCTTCCGATCGCTTGTCCAGAGCCGCTGAGCGGCCTGTTACCTTTTGGAGACACTTTCTTTTTTTCCAATCGTCGTCTCGACGTCGTTGAGCTATTCTGCGTTCCGCAACAAACTCATAACTCATCCGCGTGGAGAAATGATGAAAAAAATCGCTTTGTCGAGCCTCTCGCTCGCGCTTATCGGTGCAGCTGGAGTGGCGCATGCGCAAAGCAGCGTGACGCTGTACGGCATCATTGATACGTCGATCACGTATGTGAACCATGCCGACGGCGCCAAGAATCAGTGGTCGGTCAGCAACAGCAACTCGGGTGACCTCTCGGGCACGCGCTGGGGCTTGAAGGGCCAAGAAGATCTCGGTGGTGGCCTCGCCGCGATCTTCCAGTTGGAAAACGGCTTCGATCCGGGCAACGGCAAGCTGGGTCAAGGTTCGCGCGAATTCGGCCGTCAAGCCTTCGTCGGCCTGCAGAGCAACCAGTTCGGTACGGTGACCCTTGGCCGCCAGTACGACCCGAGCGTTGACCTGGTGCAAGCCATCACCGCCGACAACTACTTCGGCAGCGTGTTCGCGACGCCGGGCGACGTCGATAACTACGACAACAGCTTCCGCATCAACAACTCGATCAAGTACGTATCGCCGACGTATGCCGGCTTCCAAGTCGAAGCGATGTATGCGTTCGGCGGCGTCGCCGGCCAGACGGGCTCGGGTCAGACGTGGTCGGTCGGAGCGGCCTACAACAACGGCCCGATCGGCGTGGCGGCCAGCTATTTGGTCGTCGACAATACGAGCTCGTTGACTGCCGGTAAGCGCACGGGCTGGGGCGGTACGTCGGACGGTCCGTTCGATACGTTCAACACGGGCGCCACGACGGTGAACGCCGCTTACGCGACGGCAAAGTCGATCAACATCGCTCGCGCCGCCGCGCAGTACACGATTGGAGCGTTGACGTTCGGCGCGAGCTACAGCAATGCGCAGTACAAGTCCGATGGCTACTCGCTGTTCGCGACGGAAAAGTACAACACGGGTAACGCGTTCGCGACGTATCAGCTGACGCCGGCGCTGTTGCTTGGCCTCGGCTATACGTATACGGCTGGCAGCGGCGATACGAAGGACCACTACAACCAGGTTTCGGCCGGCGCCGACTACAACCTGTCGAAGCGCACCGATGTCTATCTCGTCGGCGCATACCAAAAGGCCAGCGGCACGCAGCGCAACGTCGACGGCACGCTCTCGTCCGCCGTCGCATCGGTCGGCTCGTACGGCTACAACGGCACGAGCAGCCAAACCCTCGTCAGCCTGGGCCTGCGCCACAAGTTCTGACGATGCGCTAAGCAGTCCGAAGCAACGCTTCGAAAGCAGCACCGAACCAGCCGAAGGCCAGTCCTTCGGCTGGTTTTTTTTTGCCGCCATCGACACGCTCCGTTGGCCGGCGCGCGACGCGTAAACAAACAGAAAGCTTTCCTTCCCTTAGCGTTCATCTACGCGTGATGGAATACGGGCGCTTCACATCACCCACCGCATAGCCCTCCTTCATCAGATCGAGATCCGTTCATGCGGGGTCGATCTGTCTCGCGCGGGCGCCGCGGTTACCCATAACCAGGAGCCCCCCAATGCTTCGGCGTCAGATTGCCCTTCTTTCCCTTACGGCCATCGCGCTTGCGTCCACGGTCGCGTGGAGCGCGAGCGACGACCACGACAACGGCCATTCGGATTCGCATGCGGAAGCGGTCCATACGGCCACGCCCATCAAGCACCTTGTCGTGATCTTCAACGAGAACGTTTCGTACGACCATTACTTCGCGACCTACCCGCACGCGACGAACCCGCCCGGAGAGCCGGCCTTTACGGCGGCCGCCGGTACGCCGAGCGGCAACGGTCTCTCGGGCGCATTGCTGACGGACAACCCGAACGCGACGAATCCGGCCAACGGCACGGGCGCGACGAACCCGTTCCGCCTCGATCGGTCGCAAGCGGCCACGGCCGATCAGAATCACGCGTACACGGCCGAGGAGCAGGCATACGACAAGGGCGCTGCCGACCTCTTCCCGAAATACACGGGCCGCGGCACGAGCGGCGGCGCCGGCGCGTTCGGCACGAACGGTCAGGTCATGGGCTACTACGACGGCAACACCGTGACCGCGCTCTGGAACTACGCACAGCACTATGCGATGAGCGATAACGCCTATACGTCGACCTACGGTCCGTCGACGCCGGGCGCGCTCGAAGTCGTCTCGGGGCAAACGAACGGCATGAAGCCGGTATTGACGACGAAGCAGCCGTCGGCAGCGGGCTCCTATTATGTCAACGACGGCCAAGGCGGCTTCACGATGATCAACGACGTCGATCCGGCCTACGATGTTTGCTCGAGCAAGACCGATACGGCCATGATGACGGGCAAAAATATCGGCGACCTGCTGAACGCGCGCGACATCACCTGGGGCGGGTTCATGGGCGGCTTCGACCTCCAGACGAAGAACAGCAACGGCACGACGAGCTGCCAGCGCAGCACATTCTCGACGGTCGTCGGCGCGGCAACGGCCGATTACATTCCGCACCACAACTGGTTCCAGTACTACGCGTCGACGTCGAATCCGAACCACTTGCGTCCGAGTTCGGTGAAAGCCATCGGCCATACGTACGAGCCGCACAGCAAGACGCTCGACCCGGCCAACCACCAGTACGACGTCGATGACTTCTTCGCGGCCGTGCGCGCGGGCAATTTCCCGTCGGTCAGCTTCCTGAAGGCACCCGCCTATCAGGACGGCCATGCGGGCTACTCCGATCCGCTCGACGAGCAGGCCTTCGTCGTCAAGGTGCTCAACTTCCTGCAGCAGCAACGGGAATGGCGTGATACGGCTGTCATCGTGACCTGGGACGACTCCGACGGTTGGTACGACCATGCCTTCACGTTGCCGACGAGCGCTTCGTTCGATACCGTCGCCGACCAGCTGGACAACTCGGGCATCTGCGGCACGGGCACGGCGCCGGCCGGCCTGAACGGCAAACCCGTCAACGGCCGCTGCGGTCCGGGCACGCGCATTCCGTTCCTCGTGATCTCGCCGTGGGCGAAGCACAACTATATCGACCATACGCTCGTCGATCAGTCGTCCGTCGTGCGCTTCATCGAGGACAACTGGCTCGACGGCGAGCGCATCGGCGGCGGCTCGTTCGACGCAAACGCCGGCAGCGTCATGAACATGTTCGACTTCAATCGTCGCGATGAAGAGCATGGCGAGTCGGCCAAGCTCTATCTCGACCCGAACACGGGCGCGCCCGTCGATTCGAGGGCGGGAATCTGACGCTCCGTGCGGCTGCACCGATAAGGTCGTAGCCGTAGATGTCTAGTGCACCGCAGCCCGGCAATTCGCCGGGCTGTGGTCGTTTTTCTCGATCGATCGCAACCCAATCTTCCGCACGATGCACTCGCCCGAATCCAATTGGACCGCTGAACAAGCGCGCGTACCTCAGCCGCGCGCATCGCTCGCCCGCGCCCGCGCGTGCGTCGCATTGACGCTCGCAGCCCTCGGAATCGCCGCGGGCCCAGGGATCCATGCGCAGGAGCAAACGCAAGTTCGACCCGCGCTCGCACGAGACGTAGCCGCCAGCGACGCCGCGGCTGCGAGCGATGACGGCTTCGGAAACGACGGGTGGAATCCCCATCCGGTCCACCTGCAGCGGCCGGCCGTCGCGCCGTTGAGCGCGATGGCGCAACTGGGCAAACTGATTTTCTACGACACCTCGTTATCGGCCTCGGGCAAGATGTCGTGCGCGTCATGCCATAGCCCGCAACACGCTTACGGCCCGCCGAATGCACTGTCGGTTCAGCTCGGCGGTCCTTCGCTGAAATTGCAGGGCGTGCGGACGCCCCCATCGTTGATGTATCTCTATCGCCAGCCGAATTTCAGCATCGGTCCCGACCAGGCCGATGCCGACGCGCCTGTCGATCTCGCGCAAGCAGCCTCGCAAGCTTCGGGCACGGCCCGCGCGCAAAAGACCGCCGGCGTCGCGCCGGCCGCACCCGCGCTCGTGCCGCAAGGCGGTCTCTTCTGGGACGGACGCGCCGACACGCTGCAATCGCAAGCGTACGGCCCGTTGCTCGACCATGCCGAGATGGCCAATCGAAGCATCGACGAGGCCGCCGCGAAGATCGAACGGAGCGCCTATCGCGCGCAATTCGAGCAATTGTTCGGCGCCGGAATTTTCAAGAACCGACGGCTGCTGTTGTCGGAGGCGCTCTTCGCCGTGGCCCGCTATCAGGTCGAAGAACCGTCGTTCCATCCCTACACGAGCAAATATGACTACTGGCTCGAAGGCAAAGCGCGTTTGACGCCGGCGGAACTGCATGGCCTGCGGATCTTCAATGATTCGAAAAAGGCGAACTGCGCGGGATGCCATCTGTCGCAACCGAGCAAGGACGGTCAACCGCCGATGTTCACCGACTATCAATATGAAGCGCTCGGCGTGCCGCGCAACCGGCGGATCGCGGCCAACCGCAATCCGCACTACTACGACATGGGCGTTTGCGGACCCTATCGCAGCGACCTTGCGACGCAAACGCAGTACTGCGGCATGTTCCTCACGCCGACGCTGCGCAACGCCGCCGCGCGCAAAGCCTTCTTTCACAATGGGGTCTATCGCTCGCTCGAACAGGTCATCGACTTCTACAATCTGCGCGACGTCGATCCCGCGAAGATCTATCCGCGCGACGCGCATGGCCACGTCGAGCAATACGACGATCTGCCCGCGAAGTACCGCGCGAACATCGACAAGCAAGATGCGCCGTTCGATCGGAATCTCGGCGACAAGCCCGCGATGTCGAAGGACGACATCATGGATCTCATCGCGTTCCTGAAGACGTTGAACGACGGGTACAGTCCACAATAAGAAAAACCCCGCGAGGCGCTGGAGCTCGGAAGCTCGTTGCCTGGCGGGGTTTTTTACAACAAAGCGCTAGTCGCTCGTCACACTGCCCAGTGACTTGTTACGTCAAGCAGAGGCGGCATCCTTCAGCTTCTTGAGCGCGCGCGCCTTGATGCGCACGCTCGCCGGCTTCGCCGGGAACCAGCGCTCCTGGCCCGTGAACGGATCCTTGCCGAAGCGCTTCTTCTTCGCCGGAACCGCCTGCACGACGATCTTCAGAAGGCCCGAGAGCGTGAACTCGCCGGCGCCCTTCTTGTGCACGGAACCGAGGATCGTATCCTCGAGCGCGGCGAGCACGGCCTTGACCGATTTCGGCTCGACAGAGGCACGCTCGGCGAGGTGCGCAGCCAGCGAGGCCTTCGTGAAGGTGTCCTTGATCGGCGCGGATGCGCCGGACGCCTTCACGGCGACCTTCTTAGCCGCGACCTTCTTTGCGGGCACTTTCTTCGCGGCTGCTTTCTTGGCCGGTGCGGCCGCAGCCTTTTTCGCAACCTTCTTTGCGGAAGTCGACATGTTTCTCCTACCTGTTGGTCGTTGAACGCAGGAAGCGTGCGCTTGGGATCGCGCGTCGCTTCAACGCCGGATTCTACAAGCGCCGCGCGCCTTCATGCATCTTTTTATGCGCGCGAGCGGCTCCGCCGGCCGAAAAATGTTGCGTCCGTCAGACTATCGCGCCCATGGCGCTCCATCGAACAGGCAGGGACGGGTACGTCGGAAGCGGAAAAAACGTGGGACATACAGGGTTCGCCCTCATAGGGCGAGCCCTGTGCTTCGACGATGAACTACCCCACGATCATGCCGCGCCCAACGCCGGATCGCTCATGCTGCTCCGGCCGGTTTCGACGTGACCCGCCAGCGTTCTCGTGAACGATGCGTCGGTATCGGTCGTCACGGTCAGGTCGTACCAGCCATGGAATGCGCGCAAATCGACGTACAGGTCCACGCTTTTGCCACCCGCGACCTTGCGCGTCACGGTGCTGCCGTCGTACGCATTGACGATCGCGAACGTGCATGCCGACGTGCCGGCGTTCTTGAGATGCAGCTCGATGTTGCCGTTGGCGACATCGTAGGACTCGGTCACTTCCGGTACGGCCGTGCCCGCGCTCCATCCGTGCAGCACCGTCGCTCTGCCCGCGAAACCGCGCACGAACCCGTTCGGCCCATGCAGCACGTATCGGTAGCTGCCGTCCGCGTTCAACGACAAGTCGTCGGTGAGCCGCTTTTTCGCTTCGACGGTATAGGAACGCGGTACGTTGGCGGTTGCGGGCTCATAGGCGAGAAACGCGGCGCCGGCTTCACCCGTGTTGACGAACTCGAGACGAAGCGTGCCGCTTTCGGCCCGCGCATGCGCACGTATGAAGAGCTCGTACGGTAGTGCGCGCGCGGGACGCACGCCCGCCTCCTGGTTCGGCATCGATTGAGCGAGCGGCGGCACCGGCACGTAGTCGGGGTGCCGCTGCTGGTCGGGCGGCACATAGGTCGTTGTCGGCGGCAGCGTCGGGAACGCGGCGTTCGGGTTGGAAAAATCGAACGCACGCGTCAGATCGCCGCAGACCGCGCGGCGCCAGGGTGTGATGTTGGCCTCGCGCAGATTGCCGTGGCGGCCAAAGCGCCTTTCGATGAAACGGATGATCGACGTATGATCGAACGTCTCCGAACAGACCCAGCCGCCCTTCGACCACGGCGAAACGACGACCATCGGCACGCGCGGACCGAGACCGTAGGGTCCTGCCGGATAGGTGCCGTTGCCCGCGAAATACTCGTTCGTCGTGTCGACGGTCGAGCGTCCCGATGTATCGGACCAGGCCGCGAACGGGGGCGACACATGATCGAAGAAACCGTCGTTCTCGTCATAAGTGATGAGAAGCGCGGTTTTGCTCCAGACGGCGGGGTTGGACGTCAGCACTTGCAGCACCTGATCCACATACCACGCACCGTAGTTCGCCGGCCAGTTCGGATGCTCCGAGTATGCCTCGGGCGCGACGATCCAGGAAACCTGCGGCAGCGTGCCGTTCTGCACGTCGGCCTTCAGGACATCGAAATAGCCGCCGCTCACGGCGACGTTCGTGCCCGTGCGAGCCCTGTCGTAAAGCGGATTGCCCGGCTGCGCGTTGCGGTATTGATCGAAATAGAGCAGCGAGTTGTCGCCATAGTTGCCGATATAAGCGTCCTGCGTCCAGCCCCACGAACCGTTCGCGTCGAGCCCCGTGCCGATGTCCTGGTACACCTTCCACGAGATACCGGCCGCCTGCAGCACCTCGGGATAGGTCGACCACGCGTACCCCGCTTCCGCGTTGTCGATGACGGGGCCGCCTCCGTTGCCGTCGTTGCCCACCCAACCCGTCCACATGTAGTAGCGGTTCGGATCGGTCGGGGTCATGCCCGAGCAGTGGTAAGCGTCGCAAATCGTGAAGGCATCGGCGAGCTGGTAGTGGAATGGAATGTCCTGCCGCGTGAGGTAGGCCATCGTCGTCGTGCCTTTCGCGGGCACCCATTGATCGTAGCGGCCGCCATTCCACGCCGCGTGCGTCGTCGTCCAGTCATGGGGCAGGTCCTGGAGGAACTGCAAGCCGAGGTCGGGTGCGCTCGGATGAAACGGCAGGACATAACCGGCGCCGGCCGCGAGCGGCTGATACCAGACCGGATTGCCGTTCGGCAGCGTGATCGCGCGGCGATCACCGTACCCGCGCACGCCCCGCAGCGTGCCGAAGTAGTGGTCGAACGAGCGGTTCTCCTGCATGAGGATGACGATGTGCTCGATATCTTCGATGCTGCGCGTCGCATCGTTGGCGGGAATCGCGAGTGCATTGCGAATACCGGCGGGCATGATGCCCATCGCGGCGGCCGCGCTGGCCGCTTGGGCTGCAGCGCGCAGGAACTCACGGCGGCGTGTCGAAGTCATATTCGGTTCGTATTGGGCAAAAGTGGAACGAGACGGCTTCGTGCGAACGGAGCGCGTCGGCGAGTACGGCCAAACCACAAACGCAGAAAAAAACGAGGACAACGAGAAATCGCGACGGTGCTGCTCGAATCTGTACTTCCCATGCGGCCGCGCACTCGACTTCAATCGGCCGAGTGCATGACGGGCGGCAACAATGGACTGGAAGCGGGTGCCTCGAACTGGCCATGGGCCGTATCGAAACCTTGAGCGAGCGGACCGCTCGGCGCGTGCCCCGCGTCTTGCCGCAGGTCGGCCCGCGTGCCCGGCAACATAGGCGACGACGGATGCGGTTGCGCCGCAGTTTCGACATCGGCGTTGCCGCGATCGCCGCAAGCCGTCAGCACGATCGCGACAGATGCCGCGAGCACGCGCCAAGATCCGGCGAACGCTCCGGGCGACAACCGTTTTCCCGAAAACGCGCCTTCGTCCCTCCTATTCGTCGACACCTTTCCTCCATGGTCGGGCTCGCACTCGGCACGCGTGAACGCGGCGATGCCTGCCGACAGCCGAATGGCGGTCAGCATAGGAACGAATCGTGTCTTGCAGATGAAGAATCTTGCGGAGTCGGAATCACTCGTAACTTTTCGTGACAGGCTCGCCGTCGAAGAGCGATTCCGAAACGAGGAGAAGCGCCGCGACCAGCTCGGCGCACGAACGCGTCGTCGAACGCGTGGATGGAATCCGCGAGACGAGCGCGTGCCGCGACACGCGCCGTCCGCGAGCGATCAGACTGTCAGATGCGCCACGTAGTCGCGCAGATAGGCGTCGAAAGCGTCGCCGATTTCCGGGTGACGAAGCGCGAACTCGACCGTCGCCTTGAGATAGCCGAGCTTGCTCCCGCAATCGAAGCGCGTGCCGTAATACCGATATGCCAGCACCTGCTCTTCCGCCAGCAGAGAATGTAAGGCATCCGTCAACTGAAGCTCGCCGAGCGTGCCGGGTTCGAGCTTTCGCAAATGCGCAAAGATGCTTGGCATCAGCACATAGCGGCCGACCACACCCAGGTTCGACGGTGCGTCGTCCGGCGCCGGCTTTTCGACGATGCCCGAGAGCTTGAAGATGTCCTCTTCCCATTCGCGGCCTTCGACGACGCCGTACGAGCGCGTATCCTCGCGCGCGATGGCTTCGACGCCGACGATCGAACTGTGATAGTGGTTGAATACATCGATCATCTGCTTCATGACGGGCCGCTCGCCGTAGAGCAGGTCGTCGGCAAGAATCACGGCGAACGGGTCGTCCGCCACGAGCTTCTCGGCGCAAAGCACCGCATGGCCCAAACCGCGCGCGGTCGGCTGGCGCACATAGAAGCAGTCGACGTGGCTCGGCTTGATGTTGCGCACGAGGTCGAGCAGTTTCTCCTTGCCGCGCGCTTCGAGTTCCGCCTCGATTTCATACGAAGTGTCGAAATGATCCTCGATCGCGCGCTTGCTGCGGCCCGTCACGAATATCAGTTCCGTGATTCCGGCCGCGATTGCCTCCTCCACCGCATATTGAATGAGCGGCTTGTCGACGATTGGCAGCATCTCCTTGGGGCTCGCCTTCGTGGCAGGCAAGAACCGCGTACCCAAGCCAGCCACCGGAAATACCGCTTTGGTGACTTTCAACATTGTCAACCCCTCTCTCCGGAAGTCGTTTTGTGAATTTGTTGAGGCGTTCGAAAGAAAAATCTAGACGCGCTCGATTCCCTGCTCATCGCCGCGCGCGTCGCGGCGATCTCGTCGTATTGCCGAAAAGCGCGTGGCACCATCGCGTTCGATCGCCTCGCTGTACGCCGAAACGGCAACGAGTATCAACAGCACGACGCCGCCCGCTATCCAATGCAAGTCCATGAGACGCCTCCCTTGGCGACCTGTCATGCAATGCAAGTTAACATGAAAAAACCGAACAATAATCAGGCGCCGAGCGACTGACATTTTTTGCTCGACGGCGGAAAAGGGGCTCCCCTATCGGTCCTGATAGGGCGCAAAGCTCGGTCACGGTTTTGGTCGATTTTTTTCACCCTAAGATGCGATTTGAATACCGGAGAGCGTCAGCTACCGGTAGACCGACGCACCGATCACGACCGACCATACCGACAGGCTCGCGCATGAACGAATCGCCCGTACTCCCCGTCGACGGTGCCGCGCCGGCGGCGGCCACGGCACACGCGGCCGCCGTAGCCGGGCTAATCGATGCGTCACCGGCAGCCCTCGCGGGCAAAGAAACTTTCGTCGACGCGATGCGCGGCATCGCCGCGCTGCTCGTCGCCTACTTCCACTGCAGACAGGTCGCGTGGATCGGCATGCACCGTTTCCATGAGTTGGCGAGGTTTTCACTCGATCCGAGCGTCGTGGTCGGTTACCTGACGCTGCCTATTGCCTATGGCTCGGCCGGCGTATCGATCTTCTTCGTCGTGAGCGGCTATTGCATTCATCGCAGCGCGGCTCTTCGTCTCGCAGCGGATCCGTCCTACCGGCTCGACGCCGGCATCTTCTGGGCGCGCCGTTTCGCCCGCATCTATCCCGTGCTGATCGGAGCATTGCTGTTGACGCTCGCGCTCGATTCGGTCAGCCGCGGCCTACCGCCCGTGAATCACAAGATTCTCGACGACGGCCCACGCGCGTTCCTCGTCAATCTCTTCTCGCTGCAGGGCGTCCTCGGCCATACCTACGGTTCGAACGGCGCGCTCTGGACGCTCGCCATCGAAGTGCAGTTCTATGCCGTCTATCCCCTTCTCTTTGCCGCCCGGCGACGCTTCGGCATGCTAGCGGTCCTCGGCTTCGTCGCGGTCTTGAATGTCGTTTCCGGCTGGCTCCTGGAGCCTAGATTCATCTCCTTCTTCACATCGTATTGGCTCTCGTGGACGATCGGCGCATGTCTCGCGGAAATGCGCGCCCGGCAAACGGCATGCCCCCTGAGCAAGCGCGGCGCTCTCGCTTGGCGCGCTGCCGCGGTGGCAGGCGCTCTCCTGGGATGCGCGGCGTTCAATTTCAGTCAGTACGTCGCGTTCCAGTTCTGGGCCATCGGCTTCGCGTGCCTGCTGCGCACCGCTCTGAAGCCGGATGCCGATCGCGCTCAGTCCGGCGTGGTCATGCGGTCCTTTGCGCGCCTCGGTGCATTCAGCTATTCGCTGTACGCCATACACCTTCCCCTCTTCATCTGCCTACAGGCGGTGTTCTTTCGCTCGGCGCTCCAATTCTCGATTTGGCCGTCGCTGGCTTTCATGCCCGTCGCCCTCACCGCCGCCTACCTGTTCTACCAATGCGTGGAACTGCCGGCCATCCGCTGGTCGACCGGCATGAAACGTCGAAAGCCGAGCGGCTCCGCTTGAGCGCCCGCGTTTCGATTTCCGGTTACTGGTTCTTGCGAGAAGCGGTCCGTCCCAGAATACGGCGCACGTTGTCGGCGTAAGCCTGATCGCCGAATCGGCGCCGCGCGGCCTCATATCCGTTTTCGACAAGGCGAGCGCGAAGCGCTTCGTCCGCGCGGACTCGCGCGATCGCTTCGGCCAGCGCGGAGGCGTCGTCGGGCTCGCAAAGCAGACCGGTCGTTCCGTCTTCGACGATCTCGGTCACGCCGCCGGCGCGCATGCCGACGACGGGCCGCCTCGCCAACATGCCTTCGACGATCACGCGGCCAAACGGCTCGGGCGCGATCGACGTATGAGCGACGATATCCACCGCGCGCATGCAGGCCGGTATATCTTCGCGAAAGCCAAGGAAATGAACGCGCGATGCCATGTCGTGCGCCTGCGCAAACGCTTTCAGTGAAGCCTCGTAGTCGTGCTCCCCGAAGAGCGGTGCGCCGACGAGTGCGATATGCAGCTCCGGATCTTGCAACGCCGCATCGAGCAGCACGTGCTGCCCCTTCCAATGCGCGAGGCGGCTGAACGAGCCGACGATGAACGCATCGAGCGGCAATCCGAGGCGCTCCCGCAACACGTCCCGCGACACGTTGTCGTACCGGCGAAACGGCGTCTCCGATATCCCGTTGAAGACGACGTCGACATGCTCCTTTCGCGCGCCCGTCAACTCGATGAACGCCTTCGCGGACGCGGCCGAATTGGCGATCACGTGATCGAGCCCGAGCTTGCCGCACCACTTGATGGCCATCCGCTGAAAGCGTCCGAAGTGCTCGGCGCTGACGATGTCGCGCAGATGCCAAACGACGGGCCGGCTCGCGATCGCGCCCGCGATCGCGCTCACCACCATCGCGCGCTGGGTGTTCGCATAGATGACGTCGAAGTGGCGTGCCCGCCGCGCCGTCTCGCGCACGAGCAGCATGATGCCGCGCCAGGCCGCGATCCTCGGCATGCGGCCGTCCTTGGTGATCCCGCGCAGCGGCGGCGCGTCGAGCACGTCGACGCCGACGCCCGCCTGCTCGAGCGCGAGGCGAAACGGGCCGTCGTCGAACAAGACCACTTCGACGCTATCGGTCATATGGCGGCCGAGTTCGAGCAGCGATAGCTCCGCCCCGCCCAGTACGCCGCTTTGATCGACCGCCAGCACTTTGATCGGCGCGGGCACGCGGCCGCCCGCGCGATTCGCGACATAAGGCGCGGCGGGAGGTGCCGTCTCGACGCGACCGCTATCCCTGAGAACGGACGTCCCCGGGCGCACCTCGTCCAAGTATCCGAGGAAGCGCTCGCGAAAGCGAGCGACCGAGAAACGCTCGGCATTCGCGCGGCAATCGCGCGCCGAAAACCGATGCGCCCCTCGCTCGAATTCTCCGACGGCGGCGGCGATGGCCGCGGCGCTCTGCTCTTCGAAAAAGAGCCCCGTAGGCGACGGTTGCGACAAACCTCGCACCGTTTCGAGCACGCCACCCTTACCGTACGCGATCACGGGCGTGCCGCATGCCTGTGCTTCGACCGGGGCGATGCCGAAATCCTCTTCGGCCGCGAAGACGAACGCCTTGGCTCTGCGCATGTACTCATGCATCACGGCGAACGGCTGATAGCCCATGATTTCGACGTTGGCCGACGCCTTCGCGCGCACCGCATGCATTTGCGGCCCGTCGCCGATCACGACGAGCTTCTTCTGCGGCATGCGCGCGAACGCCTCGACGATCAGCTCGACCTTCTTGTAGGGAACCAGTCGCGAAGCGGTCAGATAGAAATCCTCCTTCTGCTCGCCGAGCTCAAACGCGTCGACGTCGACCGGCGGGAACACGACACGCGCCTCGCGCTGATAAACCTTCTTGATCCGACGCGCGATGAACTCCGAGTTCGCGACGAAGTGGTCGACCGAGTTGGCGGTACGGATGTCCCAGTTGCGAATATAGTGAAGCACGATGCGAGCGAACGCCGAACGCAAGCCCCGCGTAAGATGCGATTGCTCGAGGTACTGGTGCTGGAGGTCCCACGCATAACGAATCGGCGAATGAACGTAGCTGACATGCAGCTGGTCCGGGCCCGTCAGCACCCCTTTCGCCACCGCGTGGCTGCTCGATATCACGAGATCGTATCCGCTCACGTCGAGCTGCTCGATCGCGAGTGGCATCAGCGGCAGGTAGGCGCGATAACGGGTGCGCGCGAACGGCAGATGCTGAATGAACGAAGTCGTCGCACGCTTGCCGCGCAGGAACGCCCGATCCTCGACGAAATCGACGAGGCTGAAAAGATCCGCATCGGGAAAGCAGGCGATGATCTGTTCCAGCACGCGTTCGGCGCCCGCGTAAGTGACGAGCCAGTCGTGAACGATGGCGACACGCGGCGTGCGCGCTACCGTGGCAGGGGCGGACCGCGCTGACGTCGGTGTCAGGATGAGCGAGGCCGCCTCGCTCGTGACAAGCGCTTCCTCGCTCATGCGCTTCTCCTTGCATTGACGCGCAGCAACAGGTTGCGGACGATGCCGCGCAAGGCGGGCGAGGTCGTCATCGACCACGCGATGTTTGCTGAAGCCAGACAGGCGGCCAGCACCGCTAGCGCGGCGAGGTTCGTGACGGCCTGCGCGAGATAAGCGCTTACGCCGAGAAATGCCAGATGCCCGAGCATGTCGAGCACGATCGGGCGAGCGCGTATCGACGACAAATAGAGCAGCACACCGTAATCGACGAGAGCGCGCATCACGACGACAACCGCGGCGCCCGTCAGCCCGAAGTGCGCGATGCCGAGCATCAGAATGCCCGCGAAGAACGGCAGCTCCACGACGCCGATCCATGCCGCGCGCGCCGGGTCGACTTGCGACTGAATCAGAAGGCGCGTGACGCCCGATTGCCCGACGAGCCACACGCTCACGATCAGGACGCGCCCCACGTTCACCGAGGCCGATGCCAGATCGCGGCCGATCCATAGATCGAGAAACGGCCCGAGCGCGAGCATCGCGACGATCATGATGGGCGTGAAGACACCGTTGAGGAATTCGAGCGCTTGCCGCACGAGCATGTCCGCATGATCGCGCTCGATTGCCGACAAACGCGGAAACAGCGTGCGCACTAGTGCATTCGGCAGCATATTGAGCCGCGTCACGAGGTTTTGAGGCACGGTGTAGTAGGTGACGAAGCGCGCGCCGAGCCCCGCGCCGAGCAACACGCGGTCGAGCGTGTCGCCGATCATGATCGCCATGCTCGCGACGAGCATCCATCCTCCGAAGCGAAAGAGGTCCTTTGCCACCTGCAGGCGAGGCATGAGGACACGATCGATGCCGAGCACGCGCATGCCGGCGCGAGCGAGCAGCACCGCGGCGATCGCGCGCGCGAGAACGGCGGCCGCAAGCACGCTCGGCAACGTCGGCGCGATTAGCCATGCCGCGCCGAGCGGCAACAGCTGAAAGAGAAAGGTACCGAGCGTCTGGTTCGCGTTGTAGACGCCGAAACGCTCAGCGCCGTTGATGGCGCCCGCGCAAACCCATGAGACGTTGGCGATCGGAATGGCCAGAGCGAGCCACGGCAGCGCGTGATAGACCTCTTCACGCAGCACCGGCGCAACGTGCGTGAAGTAGGTCGTGTAGACGTACCCGCCCATGTAGATCAGCAGTCCGCCCACGACGCCGGTGGCGAGGTTGAGCCAAAACGCGCTCCAGAAGACGAGCGCGCTTTGGTCGCCGTCGTTTGCCGCTCGCGCCCTCGAGATATGGTTCTGGGCAGCCATGCTCATGCCGAGGTCGAGCACGCCGAAGTAGCCGATGAACGTCCAGACGAGACTCACGACGCCGTATCGCTCCACGCCGAGCAACCTGATATAGGTCGGCACCGTGACGAGCGACACGAAGGTCGGCAGGATCAACCCGAAGAAGTTGATCGCGACGTTCCGGAGCATTCCCTTATCCATTCGCGCTTACCCGCGAGGGCGTCCAGCGATACATCATGACCTTGCCGCGCGCATCCTCCTCGACGAATACGAGGTATTCGCCGTTCTCGCGCCGATGCGCGGTGATCGCATTGACGACGTCGATGTGTCCCGACGTGTTGCCGACTTCCGCCCCCGGATTGATGACGCCGATCTCGGCACCCGTGTTCTTGTCGAATACATGTACCGCCCCAATGAATTCGACGGCGAAGACATAGTCGCCCTCGACGGTCACGCTGACGAGCGTGCGCCGCGGATTCCCATCAGGCTGCCAAAGCAGATTGGTCGCGTAGCGCAACACCGGCTTCGCGCTCGACCAATGGTCGTAGCGCGCGAGCACGCGGCCGATTTCCTTCGGCACATCCTTGCTTTCGGGCATCGCATCGGCGGTGTAGCCTGTCACGAACAAGGTGTCGGTACCGGCGTCGTAGATCGCGCGTTTGACGTACTTGAACGGCGCGGGAATCGGAAACGTCGTCATCTTCGCGTACGAGTAGATGGGATTGCCCGCCGAATCGATGCCGCCGAACCGCAAGCGGTGAATCGCCGTATCGTTGGCGCGCCAGACATCGCCCTTCGTATCGATCCACCAGCCCCAGCCGCCCGCGAGCTTTTCGCCGGTCGTGTTCCGCTCGAACTCATCGCGATTGAACCGCCCATCGCCCTTTTCGTTGCGCCAGATCCATTCGCCGCCCGGGGGCGCGTTCGGCACCGATCGCACGGCCGAGGCGCGCCCGGCGATGAAGGCCGACGGGATGGCTGTCTCGCCGTCATGCGGCGGATCGAAGCGATAAATCTTCAAGTGATCGGCGTACATGTCGGTCAAGTAGAGGAACGTGCGGCCGTCCACGCGTCGCGCGAGTGGCGTGCCCGGCCATTGGTCCATATGGAAGACGGTATCCTCGGGATACTTGAACCGATTGGAGAGGAAGCCCGCGTATCTCCACTCGTGGCCCGGCGGCTGAGAGAAATCGAGGACGAAACGCTTGTTGCCCGTGAAGACGCTGTCGCGCCGGCCCGGATCGGCGCATGCGCCATCGACGAACAGCAATCCGTCCACCTCCCATAACAGTCGGCCGTCGGGCGAATAGCTCTGCAGCGATGCGCCGAGTCCGGCGCCGATGGTGCCGAGATGCGGACCGACGCCGTTCATCGCGACATAGATATTGCCTGCCGCATCGACGCCGACACCCGTCAACCCGTTGAATCGCAACGGGCCGGGCCGTCCTGATTCGCTTGGCGCACCGCCCCAGATGCCGTTGCGTTGCCCGAACGTGCCGGTCAGTTCGTATTGGCCCGGCTTCGTCGCGGTGAAGATGAGAATCTGCTGACGCCAACCGTTGTCCGCGACGAGCAAGCGCCCTTTCTTGTCGACGGCGACGTCGACGGCTAACGTGTCGTCCGGCAGCGCAACGACATCGGGCAACCGATTGCCGTCGGCGGCATAATGAACGAGACGCGCGGACTTGCCCGTCAACGTATCGGTCAGCACCCATAGCGTGCCGTCCGGTGCGATCGACATGCGCCCCGGCTCGTGCACGGACCATGTCGCCACTTTCTTCATCGACTCGGCGTCGAACACATCGATTGCGTCGCGCTTCGCCGTCGCCGCATAGAGGCTCGTATCGGTCGCGGCCAATCCGTCGATCCGCTCGGCGGTTCCCACGGTCACGTCGTTCACGGGCAGGAACGCCGATGCGAGCACCACGTGCGGGCCAGTGCCCGACACCTCGCGAAACGGTTTCACCTGCGCGACGTCCCCAACCGCGCGGCGCGTAATGCCGAACCATTGACGCCCTTTCGGCGGCCAGACGCCTTCGCCCTGAAGCTTGCCATTCTCGTTGCCGCGCGCGACGGCGATGAACGCATAACGGCTATTGATCGCCACCGCGTTGCCTCCGGCGTTGCCCCAGCCGTGCGTTCCGCCCGCGAACCGCAGCCGTCGGCCGTCCCGATAAACGCTGGCCTCGCCGCCGCTCTCGTCCCACGGAGAGTCCGTGAACACGCGGCCATCCGGCGAAACGGCGATCGACGTGATATCGATCTGCGTCCACTCGCCTTGGCCGAAGCCCGAAGTATTTCCGATCCATGACGTCGTGACGGCAAGCGGGGCACCGGGTGCGCGTACCAGCGGCCGTGGCGATTCCTGTGCCTGTGTCCACATGCAGTCAGCGAGCAGCGCGACGCAAATGACAGCGCAACGGACCGCTCGCCGAGTCGACATACCCATCCATTCCCCCTTGCTCATCCACGGACGCCTGCTCCGTCGTCGTTCAGCCGCCTTCAGGGTACGGTGAAACTATTGGCTGTAAACGCCAAATTTTTTTAAAAAAATGTTGTTCCGGCGCGCGGCGCCGATATCCATGGAGTGCGTCTTCGCAGGGTTTTTCGTCAATTTCTTTTTCCTAGAATGGGCCGATCCGAACGCACTGCCGAGCACTCAGCGCCGGCAAAGGAAAGAAAGGAAGCTTATGTCCCAACTGATCGCGTCGAGCCGCCCCGAGATCGATACCACGCACCAGCCCGGACGAATCGTTCAGCTCGACGGCGTACGCGCCGTCGCCGTATTGGCCGTATTTCTCAACCATGCGCTCGGCATATCGCTTTGGATGGGCGTCGATTTATTTTTTGTTTTGAGCGGCTTCCTGATCACCGGCATTCTGCTCGAGCGAAAAAAACGCAAGCAGTCCTATTTCAGCTACTTCTATGCACGCCGTGCTCGGCGCATTCTGCCGCCCTACGTGATGCTGCTCGCGCTGTCGTCGCTGCTTTTCGGGGCCGCTTGGCTCACTCACTGGTGGTGGTACGCGTTTTTCGCGACGAATATCGGCTATGCGTTCGGCGAATCGGGGAACCCCGGCTTCGGCGTCTTGTGGTCGCTCGCCATCGAGGAGCAGTTCTACCTGGTGTGGCCGATCGTCGTCTGGTTCGTCTCCGAACGCAGGCTCGCCGCCGTCGCAGGCGCGGGCATCGTTATCGCCCCGGTGCTGCGCGCGGCAGCGACGCCGTTTTTCGATTCGTTCTGGCCGATCTATTTTTTGACGCCGTTCCGCATGGATTTACTGTGCGCAGGCGCGCTGCTCGCGATTCTGATGCGCCGCCGGCCCGACTTGCCCGAACGCCTGTCGATCGCCGCATGGGCGACGCTCGTCGGCACGCTGGCCGTCCTCCTTTGGCTCCACAAACACTTCTCGACGATTCGTGACGCCAACGAGCCGTTCTGGAATGCGGCGCTCTACTCGCTGACTCTCCTCATGTCCACGGCCGTCATCGTGCTCGCGCTCCGCAAGCGCGGAATCGTCACGCGCGTACTCTCGAACCCGCTCCTCGTCTACCTCGGCACGATCAGCTACACCGTCTATCTCGTTCACGTGAGCTTCATCAGTCTCGCCTGGCGTATGGACCTGGGGCGCTACGAAAGCGCACTCGCGGCCGGCGCGGCCACGCTCGTCTATGCGAGTTTGAGTTGGTTTCTGATCGAAAAGCGATTGATACGTGGGCCGGCACAGCGCACGACCTTGCCCGTCGCGTTCGCGCGCGACTGAACTGAACGGCCAATTTCTCGAACCACTCGACAAGGGAAACCATCATGAACGCGACCAAGCCGACGCAAAAAGCGATCATCACTGGCATCACCGGACAAGACGGCGCCTATCTCGCTCAGTTCCTGCTCGAGAACGGCTATGCCGTAGTCGGCACCTACCGGCGCACGAGCTCGGTCAACTTCTGGCGCATGGCCGAGCTCGGTATCGATCGCCATCCGAACCTCACGCTCGTCGAGCACGATCTGACCGATTTCGGCTCGACCGTGCGCCTCATCGAATCCGCGCGACCGGGCGAGCTATACAACCTCGCCGCGCAAAGCTTCGTCGGCGTGTCGTTCGACCAGCCCGTCACGACCGCGGAAGTCACCGGTGTCGGCGCGCTGAATCTGCTCGAGGCAATCCGCATCGTCGATCGAAGCATTCGCTACTATCAGGCGTCCACGTCCGAAATGTTCGGCAAGGTGCAAGCGATCCCGCAAACGGAAAGCACGCCTTTTTATCCGCGCAGCCCGTACGGCGTCGCAAAGCTCTTCGCGCATTGGACGACGATCAACTATCGCGAGTCGTACGGCATCTTCGCGGCATGCGGCATTCTGTTCAATCACGAATCGCCGTTGCGCGGCCTCGAATTCGTCACGCGCAAGATCACCGACGCCGTCGCGCGCATCAAGGTCGGCAAACTCGAAAAGCTCGAGCTCGGCAATCTCGACGCGAAGCGCGACTGGGGCTACGCGCGCGAGTACGTCGAAGGGATGTGGCGCATGCTGCAGGCGAGCGAGCCCGATACCTACGTGCTCGCGACACAACGCACGGAAACCGTGCGCGACTTCGTCAATATGGCGTTCGAGGCGGCAGGCTATCGAGTCGAATGGGTCGGCAAGGGTGAACGCGAGCGCGGCGTCGATATGAAAACGGGCAAGCTGCTCGTCGAAGTCGACCCGCGCTTTTATCGGCCAGCCGAGGTCGATCTGCTGATCGGCTGCGCCGACAAAGCCCGCGACGAGCTCGGCTGGCGACCGCACACCACGCTCGAAGGGCTCTGCAAGATGATGGTCGAGGCTGACCTTGCCCGCGTCGCCGCGTAACGCCTACTAGCGGCCTTGCGCAAGCGAACGTTGCCGGTCTCCGCTCAAGGTACGGCGCACAGCGTGCGCTCGTAGAGCGCGAGCACGCCAGCGACATCGACGCCGACGCATACGTTGCACGCAGGGCGGGAATCCCATGCGGGCGCGGCGCACGGCATCCCCTCGGGCTTCTGGATCGTCTGCCCGGCGGCAATGCCTTCGGTCAGTACGCGCACCGGTCCCTGACGTATCGTGAAGAGCTCCGGGGCGAGCAGATATGCAACGGCCGAGGCATCGTGGACATAGATGCCCTCGAGGTTCTCGGTGTCGCGATGAAACGCCTCATAGTGCCGGGACACGTCCCAGACGAACTGTCCCGGAGCGCCGCCGCGATCGCGAATCGACGCGAGGTACGCCGTCGTCATGACGACCTGCTGGGTCACGTCGAGACCGACGATCGTAAGCGGCCACGCCGCGCCGAACACGAGATCCGCAGCGTGAGGATCGCCGAACATGTTCGCTTCGGCGGCCGGCGTGACGTTGCCGTTCACACCCGCGATGCCGAACGCGCCGCCCATGACGATGACTTGCTTGACGAGCGCGGCGATCGACGGATCCTCCGCGAGCGCGAGCGCGAGATTGGTCAGCGGCCCTACCGCGACGATCGTCACTTCGGACGGATGCGCGCGGACGCTGTCGATGATGAAACGCGAAGCGGCCCGCGCATCGAGCGATGCGGTACCGTGTTCGCTCGGGCCAATATTGCCGAGCCCGTCGTCGCCGTGAATCGCGGCGAGCGGCGTCGGGCCTTCGCCCTCCAGCGGCGCGGATGCCCCCCTCGCAACGGGCACCGCGGACGCAAAACGCCCTGTCAAATAGCAGGCGTTGCGCGTCGTCGTGTCGATCGTCGCGTTGCCGAAGACGCTCGTCACGCCGATCAATTCGATCTCGGGATGCAGCACCTCGAAAACGAACGCCATCGCGTCGTCGACGCCGGGATCCGTGTCGTAGATAACTTTATGCAGCGTCATGGCGCCGGCTCGTCAAAACCCAAAATGGCAATCGCCGGCAGTACGACCGGACCGGGGAGATTGCGCGAAATCGAAGCCATATCGAATGAATTCCGATCGTCGACATGGCAGCGATGCTAAACGAAACCGGCGCCGAATATTTCACCCTTCGATCAGGAATCGATCCGGGCGCTTGCCGAGCCACGCCGGTCTGCGCCCACGGCCGCTCCAGGTCTGCCCTGTTTGAGGATTGCGGTATTTCGGTGCCAATTTCGCCGATCTCGGCTTGTGCTTGCGGCCGTCCGAAAAGCCGAGTTCCTCGGCCGTAATCTCGTATTCCGCGATCCGCTCCTTGATCTGGGCAATGACCGCTGCCATTTCCTTTTCGCGGGCAGCGGCCATCTGCGCCTGTACCTTTGCCAGTTGCTCCGTAAGTTGCCTATATGTCGCCATAGAGATTCGCCTCCTCGGTGATTGGAATCGGTACGGGTATGACCGGCGGCGCGCGCAAAAGTGCGGCTTGGAGCAAGCAATCAGGCAAAGCGCCCCTGACGCGGCTTGGCATCCGCCATTCGTGCGAACGGGCCTTAACGGGTCTGGCAAGCAAAAACGAGGCTGCGCATACCGTTATCGGCGGACTCCCGCACTATGTCGATGCCGCCCCCGCAGATACCGCGCGCGTTGTCGGTACAGGCGCTGAGCGGGCCTTGAGCGGGACATTGGACAAGCGTCGTCGCCCGGCCGTCGCTCGTGAAGAGGGGCGCACTTCCGCCGCAGCCGGCCAGAGCCGAGCATAGCGCGGCGGCACTGACGGCACGCGCGGCCGCGCCGCCTCGAACAACAGAGCGAAGCGTGGGTTTCATCGAATGAATCCTTCATTCTTTTTTCGAATGGCCGGAGTATGCCATGCTGCCGGCATCTTGTTGCAGGCATCCCTATTTCGAGCCGAAAGTTGCCGGCCCCGCCAGGCCCCCTCCCGGCGGCGCGGGAGCCACGTGCAATCAATGCCGATTGGCGCCATGCTTGTCTGGCGTCGAACCTGCCGAGAATCATCCCGCCATGTCAATTTCGCCCCACTCGGCGGCATCGAGCGTCGCTCGCCGGGATACCCGAAATAAACCGATCGCATGCTCGAATAGTAAAACGATGGACTTGATTTCGAGACGCTCTTCGATTTGAATAGCAGAGGTTCCGCTCGTCGCCTCGCATTGAGAGAGTGCGCGGCGACCGATTGCATCGCCCGCCGGCGGAAGGTTTTCTGAAAATATCGTTTTCTTCGCAGAAAACCCCTCGGCAGACGGACTTCGGCGCGAGAACGCATAACTTTGACATTATTAGCGGGCCCAAAATGAGCGAAAAAAAGAAGGCGCTGATCGACACCGCCACTCGGCTATTTTCGAGGTTCGGCTTTCATGCGGTCGGAATCGATCGCATCATCGCCGAATCGCGCGTGGCGAAGATGACGATGTATAAACACTTTCCATCGAAAAACAAGCTCGTCGTCGAGGTGCTCAACGAGCAAGGCTCCGCGCTCACGGCGGGAGTCGCCGCGGCGGCCGCGCCGCATTCCGACGCGCTCGACAAGCTTCAAGCCGTTTTTCTCTGGCACGACGCATGGTTCCGCTCGGAATCGTTTAACGGCAGCATCTTCGTCCACGCGGCGGCGGAATTCCACGCCGAGGAAAACGAGATCCTCGCGGCATCGGCGGCGCAACGGCGTGCGTTCGCGCACGTGCTCGAACGCATACTCGGTGAACGCTTCGACGACGAGACGGCCGTCCGGCTCGCTCGCCGCTGCGCGCTGCTGCTCGATGGCGCCACGCTTGCGCGCCAGTTGAGCGGGCGCCTGGATGCCGCCCGCGACGCCTGGGATATGGCGCAGACGTTGATCGAAAACGAGCGTTTGCATTTGGCCTGACCCGCCGCAACCGCCTGGCCGCGCCGCTTTCGTCGCGCGGCGCGCCGCGCACGGGTGAGAATTTCGAAGGCCGCGCCGCGCACCGTCGCGAGCGGCGGCGCATGTTCGCGCACTTTAAAAAGGCACTGATGCGCTTGCGGTTCGCGTTACACTCATCGACATGAAACGGGCGAATTCCGGTTGCACGCCGCCACAGCTTCGGGTGCCGTGTGTGCTGGTGCGCACTGAGAGCCCTCGCGTGCGCTGACATGCTAAGCCCGTACAATAGCTTCAACTACGACTCGAGGATCGTTCGATGCGCACCACCCGTTCTTCCGGGGCCATGACCCTGCTCACTGAAATCGAAGAAGCGAGCGGACGCGAAGTACGCTCGTTGCGGCTCGAAGCATCAGAAGACGGCAAAAGCATTCTTCTGATCGAAATCGACGAGCGCAAGCCCGGCATCCATCGAGAGGTACGCTACGAAATCACAGCGGCCGAACTGATCGCCGCGATCCGTGCGCATGGCGCGGAGCTCTCGGGCGAGCAGCATGCGCGTTGATGGAGGGAGCCCCAAAGCTCATCCCGCTCATTGATTTCCCCACCTGCCAGCACGCCGGCGGAACGTATCGCTCGCGCATACGCTCCACCGGTCGCATTTCCCCTTTTCAGAAAACGTTCGTCGGCACCGTCACGACGAGTCGATACGCCTGACTCGTCGGATCCGAGTAGTAGGCGGACCCGACGTGCCACATTGCAAGTACCGTCACCTTCGTATCCTTGAAACGGCCGCCTTGAACAACGTACGAAGGCACGAATCCGAACTCGTGGTGCCTTCCGTGCACAGGCTGGCCGTTCTTGAAGTAGACGGCGCTGAACGCGGGGCCGTTGGGCCCGTAGCGGTTCGCCGTCGACGATGCATCGCCCCCCCACCCCTGTTGCGCCCAGACCATCGCGGAAAAGCCCGGCACCCCCGCGTATTTTCCGTCGAACGTATAGCGCAATTGCAACGACTGCTCGTGCGGCGCGTTGTAATCGACGTCCATCGAGTTGGTCAGGTAGTCGCCGGCCGTCTCGTTCACATAGTCGAAAAATTGATCGCCGAGTATCTTCTGGTAGCCGACGAGCAACGCATGCGGACCGTGTTGCGCCGAGAGCGCCACGCTATAAGCATTGTTGTCGATCGGGCCTTGGCGGGCCGCGCCGGTGTCGTGCGTCGAATAGAGATTGGCCGACCCTGTCAGCCTGATCGTATCGACGCGGCCGATGCTGTGCTGAATCGACGCGTAGTATTGCCGCCAGACGTCGTCGGCCTGATCCGCGAAGAGCGACGCCGATCCGTTCGACGAATAGTCCCATGTGCCCCCCGCATAGCTGACGCGGTCGAACCGGACACCGCCGTACGACGTGCTGAGGTTCGTGAGGCTCGTATGCCCTCGTGCGTCGACCTTCGTGAAACTGCCCGCCTGTAGTGTCAACCGCTCGATTTCGCGGCTCGACATCGATGCACCGAGAAACGCCGGCGGTAAGGAGCGATTGTCATGCGGGTCGAGAAATGGATTGGAAACGTCGTGCAGGCCATACTTGAACACCGTCTCCGAAATGCGCGCTTTCAAGTCGTATGTGCCAGGGTACGCCCATGCGCGGCGATTCGATCCGCCGCCGTGCTTACCGACGAATACCATGTTGCCCGCGCCTTTTCCCCCATCGAGTTTCAAAGCGCCATAGAGCGAAGCGTCGAAGCCGAAACCGATCGGCCCCTTCGTGAAGCCCGATTGAAATCGCGCTTGAACGCTGTCGACCCATGCGTGCCGATGGTTGCCGTCGCCGTCGTGGAAGTAGTCCGTGTAGTTGCGAAATTCCAGATCGAAATGGCTGTCGCCGATCAATCCTTTGCTGCTGCGCTGACTCGTCGGAGACGGCGGCGCGACGGCGGGCGGCACCTGAATGACATCGATGTTGGCCACGTCGGCCGCCGCCGGGGCAGGCGGCGATGCGGCTCCGCCCGCGACAGGCGGCTCGTCGGCCCGAACGTAGCCGGATGCGGCCACGATCGGCAGAGCCAGCGTGAGTATGAGAAGCCGCTCGGCCGCGGCAAGCGATAGTTTGTCTCTCTTCATCCAAGTCTCGTTTTTGTTGGCGTTCAACATTGCTTGCAGGCTCATCGCCGCAAGCCTCCTTTGCGCCCATCACGAATGAGGCGGACGAGCGCTCTCCTCGGCTCGACCGAGGTCGCGCCGATAGGACCGGTTTGGGAATGGAATGGGGCGTTCGGTTAGCGGGGCACTCGGCGCAGTCAGTGCATTGCGCACAGTCGATGCACCCGGCGCGCCCGGCGTGGTGGGCAGAACCCCTTCACGCCAATTCAGCTTCTAGCCGCGAATCACCCGGATGCATGCCACGCGCCGACATCGATCGCCGAGCGTCTGGAGAGGCGGTACGCGCTCCGCGCATGCATCGATGGCCTCGGGACATCGCGTGCGAAAAACGCAACCAGAAGGCGGCGCGAGCGGCGACGGCAAATCGCCCCGCAGCAACAGGCGACCCCGGTTTCGCTCGACCGCGGGGTTCGGAACGGGAACCGCTGAAAGCAAGGCTCGCGTATAGGGATGTCGCGGCGCCGCGTAGAGCGCCTCGCGTTCGCCGACCTCCATCAGACGGCCCAGGTACATGACGAGCACGCGGTGACTGATCGACTTGACGACAGCAAGATCGTGCGCGACAAAAAGCATCGACAACGAAAGCTCGCGCTGCAGATCGCGCAGCAGATTGACGACCTGCGCCTGGATCGACACATCGAGCGCCGATACAGGTTCGTCGCAAACGACGAGTTGCGGCTCGACGACGAGCGCGCGCGCAATGCCGATACGCTGACACTGCCCGCCCGAGAATTCGTGCGGATAGCGACCGAGATAATGCGCACTCAAGCCCACGCGTTCGAGCATCGTCGCGACGCGCATGCGCACTTCGCCGCGGGCCATATGAGGACGGTGCGCGAGGAGCGGCTCCGCGACGATTCGTTCGATCGTCATGCGCGGATCGAGCGAGGCGAGCGGGTCTTGAAAAATCGTCTGCACACCGCGGCGCAACTGCGCGAGAGCGGGTTTGGGGCGGCGTCCCTCGCGCACGGTTTCCAGGCCCAGCCAGCGAATGTCGCCGCCCGTCACCGGCGCGAGGCCGACGATCGCACGCGCGAGCGTCGACTTGCCGCAGCCCGATTCACCGACGAGCCCGAGCGTTTCGCCGCGGCCGATATCGAACGAAACGCCGTTCACGGCACGCAGCCAAGCGGTGGGCCGCCAGGGAGTCCAGCCCTCCGAATGTCGCTTGACACGAAAGTGCACGTGCAAATCGCGGACCGACAAGAGCGGATCGTTCACGTGAGTCCCTCCGCAACGACCGCGGCCGGCCGATGACAAGCGCGCCATGCTTGCTCGGCATCCGCCCGGCGCTCCAGCAACGGGCGCCTCGTCAGACAACGGTCGGCCACATGGGGACAGCGCTTGGCGAATGCGCAGCCGGCGATCGCCTCCCCCGGCATCGGCGGCTGACCCGCGATGGCGGTGAGCGGACGCCCGGCCTCGTCGTCGAGTCGCGGCAAGGCGTTCATGAGGCCGATCGTATAAGGATGAGTCGGCGCGGCGAAGAGCTCCGCCGCGCTCGCGTGCTCCACGGTGCGGCCCGCGTACATGACCATCACCTCGTCGCTGAGCCCGGCCGCCACACCCATATCGTGCGTGATCAGAATCATCGCCGTGCCGCGTTCGCGGTTGAGCTCACGCAGCAGCTCGACGATCTGCGCCTGCACCGTGACGTCGAGCGCCGTCGTCGGCTCGTCCGCGATCAAGAGACGCGGCTCGTTGATGAGCGCCATCGCGATCATGACGCGCTGCCGCATCCCACCCGAGAACTCGTGCGGGTACATGGCGAGGCGCCGCGCCGCATCGGGCACCTGCACGCGTTCGAGCGCTTGCGCCGCACGTCCGCGCGCGTCGCGACGCGACATCTTCCGGTGCTGTATCAACGGCTCGATCAGTTGCTGCCCAATGGTCAGAAACGGATTCAACGAGGTCATCGGGTCTTGAAAGATCACGGCGATCCGATTGCCGCGCAACCGATTCAGCGCACGCTCGCCGAGAGTGAGCAGATCTTGACCCTCGAAGCGCGCCACACCGCGCACGCGGGCATGGGGCGCCGAGAGGCCGATCAGCGACAGCACGGTCTGGCTCTTTCCCGAGCCCGATTCGCCGACGATGCCGAGTACTCGGCCGGCATCGAGAGTGAACGAAACGTCGTCGACCGCGTCGATCGCCGGACCGTCGGCCCGCGCGAATCGTACGCTCAGATGTTCGATTTCGAGCAAAGGCATCTCAGGCGTCCTTGGTATCAAAAGCGTCTCGGAGTCCGTCACCGACAAAATTGATGCAGTAGAGCGAAACGCAGACCATGGTGGCGGGCGCGAGCAGCAGCCAGGGCATCGCCTCGAGCTTCTGGGCGCCATCCTGGATCAGCACACCCCAGCTCGTCATCGGCTCCTGCACGCCGAGTCCGAGGAACGAAAGCACCGACTCGGTCAACACGACGCCCGGCACCATGACGGTCACATAGACGACCACAACGCCGACAAGGTTCGGCACGATATGCCGCGCGACGATCCGCCAGGGCGATACGCCGATCGCGCGTGCCGCGTCGACGAACTCGCGCGTGCGCAACGACAGTGTCTGGCCGCGCACGACCCTGGCCATGTCGAGCCACGAGAAAGCGCTGATCGTCAGGACAACCAAATAAAACTCGCGGCCGAAAAGCGTCATCATCAAGATCGCGATCAACATGTACGGGATCGCGTACATCATGTCGACGATGCGCATCATGACGGCATCGACACGCCCGCCGAAGTAGCCGGCGCAGGCACCGTAGCCCACGCCGATGCCGCCGGCCGCGAGCGTGCCGAGCAAACCGATCTCGAGCGAGACGCGCCCGCCGACGAGCGTACGCACGAGCAAGTCGCGACCGAGTTCATCGGTGCCGAACCAGTGGCCGGAGACAAGCGTCGGAGCGACGGCGATTGCGGTCCAGTCGCTCGCCGCGGGATCGCGTCCGATGAGCGGCGGCCCCGCATAGCAGGCGAGAACGATCAGTATGAGGATCGCGAGACTCGCGAGCGCGGCCCGATTGCGGGCGAATCGGCCTAGCGCGAGCGCAAGCGGGCTGCGCGTGAGCGGCGCGCCGGCCGAACCGCTGTCGACGCCCCGCGTGGGGGAGGTTGAAATAGCCATGATCCGTGATCAATACCGAATACGAGGATCGAGCATCGCGTAGGCGAGATCGACGACGAGGTTGAAGGTGACCGCCGCGACAGTCGTCAATATGACGAGGCCGAGCATCAACGTGTAGTCACGGTTGATCGCCGCATCGACGACGAGCTGGCCGAGTCCCGGCAATGAAAAGACCGACTCGGTCACGACGGCTGCGGTGATCGACGAAATGGCGATGGTGCCGAGCAGGGAGACGACGGGCAGCAATGCCGGCTTCAATGCGTGACGTGTGACGATCCGATGAATCGGCAGTCCCTTCGCGCGCGCCGTCAAGATGAAATTGCTCGATAGGACTTCGATCATGCTCGCGCGCATGACGCGCGCGATCGTCGAGAGATTGATGATGGTCAAGAGCGCGATCGGCAGCACACGATAACGCCAGTCGCCGTCGCCCCAGCCGCCGGCGGGCAGCCAGCCGCGCTCGCCACCGCCCGTCTTCAACAGAATCGCGAAGACCCAGACGAAAAGCGGCCCGAGCACGAAGGGCGGCAGCACGTTGCCGACATTGCCGAGCAGCATGACGATGCGGTCGATCAACCCATTGCGGCGCACCGCGGCGGCCACGCCGAGCGCCACGCCGAACGCAAGCGCGATCGGGATCGACGCGCCGCCGACACGCAGGCTCACAGGCAACGCCTTGGCGACAAGGTCGTTGACACTCCAGTCGACATAGCGATACGACGGCCCCAAATCGCCGTGAGCGAGCGCGGCCAGATAGAGCAGGTACTGACGCCAAAGCGGTTCGCTCAGATGATATTTCGCCTCGAGGTTCATCCGTGCAGCCGCCGACAGGCCTTTTTCGGAATCGAACGGGCCACCGGGCGTCAGATGCAGCAGCAGGTAGCAGATCGTGATGACCGCGAGTACCGTGGGGATCGCCCAAAGCACGCGGCGCAACGCATACGCAAGCATCTCCGCCTCCCTCAGTGCCGGACGATGTAGAGATCCTGCGAGGCGCGCATATCCAGGTAGTTCGTGGGCACGTAGCCGCCGACATAGGATTTCACGAGGCGATCGGCCGAATACTGGAATAGCGGGATAAGCGGATAGTCGCGCATGGCAAGGACATGAGCCTCTGTGAGCAACTCGGTCCGGCGGACATCGTCGAGTTGCCGGTTCGCTTCGTCGACGAGTGCATCGACATCGCGATTGCAATAGCGCTGATCGTTTTGCACGCTGCCGCACCGAAGCAGATCGAAATAGGACATCGCGTCGTTGTAATCGACGAACCAGCCATCGCGCGACGCCTGCACCCTGCCATCATGGCGCTCTTTCAGCAGTACCTTGAACTCGACATTCTCGAGTTTGGCATTGACGCCGAGCTTCGTATGCCACTCCGACGTCACGAAGAGCGCCACCTTCTTGTTCAAGTCGTTGGTGTTGTAGGTGAGCGTGAACGCCAACGGTTTCGCATCCGAATATCCGGCTTCTCGCATCAACGCGCGGGCGCGCTCGATGCGCTTTTGCATCGGCCAGTCCGCCCAGTCCGGGCGGAACTGCGCGGCGCCTTTGGTGCCCTTGGCGATCAGCCCGTATAGCGGCAGCTCGCCGGCTTGTAGCAGCTTCGAGGTCAAGAGATCACGGTCGATCACCATCGAGAGCGCTTCCCGTACCCGCTCGTCTCGGAACGCGCGATCGTCGTTGTTCATGCTGTAGAAGTAGGTGGCGATTTGCAGGCCTCTGCGCAGCTCGTCACCAAATCGATGCGCGATCAGTTCGTGGATGCCGGAAGGAATTCGGTAGGTGTAGTCGACCTGTCCCGCCTGATACATACGCATGGCAGTCTGATCGTCTTCGACCGGCACGTAGGTCACCTTGGACAGCGCCACCTGCCGTGCATTCCAGTATTTATCGTTCTTCACGACGACAAGCCGGTCGTTCGGGCGCCAATCCGCAAGCAGGTATGCACCGTTGCCAACGAACGAGCCCGGACGCGTCCAGAAGTCTCCGCCCTTCTCGACGACCGTTCGCAAGACCGGCGCCATCGTTGCCATCGCGGTCAATTCGGGAAAGAACGCCGCAGGCACTTCCGTTCTCACCTCGAGCGTATACGGATCGACAGCGCGCACGCCGAGACTCGAAGGCGGCGCCTTCCCCGCAATGATCGTCTTGGCGTTCTTCACGAATTCGACGAGGATCGTGTACTTCGAGCCAGTCTTCGGATCGACGACGCGCCGCCACGCATAGACGAAATCCCCCGCGGTCACGGGCTGCCCGTTGCTCCAGCGCGCATCGGTGCGCAGCTTGAACACCCAGGTATCGGGCGCCGTGCGCGTCCAGCTGCGTGCAACGCCCGGCGCCACGCGGCCGGCCGCGTCGATCCGCGTCAGCCCTTCAAAAAGATCGAGGCCGATCGTATTGCCAGTCCACGATTCGATATGCGCGGGGTCAAGCGATTCCACTTCGGACGGCACTTGCCGAGTCAGTTCTTGAACGGGCGCGAGTTCGACGCCGGCGGGGATTTCGGCGGCGCATGCGGCGCCGGGCACTCGTATCGCCATCGATATGAGCATGGCCAACGCGGCCGCGAACACGAAAAAACGCGAAGCTTTCATAAGCGATGAGCAGCGCAATGTGAAGGGGAAGTTGATGTTTGCCGCGAAACCGTGACGGATCGGTTGCGACAGGCCGCATCAAAGCACGCGCGCTTGGCCGTGTGTAACTATCAACAATGAGGGGGTGCGTCGTTCGCGCTTATCCCTGGGGCCCGCGACACTCGAAGCGCGGACCATCGGCGCTTCGACAACTTTGCTATTTGCGTCCAATAGTCATAGGCCGGCCGTCGATTAGTCCCCACGGTCCGCGGTTTCAATGGCGTTTTGACTATTGCGCGAGACGGGCGCCGCGATGATTCGACTTATCTTATTTACCTAAGACTTTATCAGTCCGAATCAGACGTTATCGAGCAGTGTTTGCTCAATGTGTGTTCAGCAACATACGCACGTGCTTGCGTAATCAATTCTGCCCCGTCGAGGCCGCGCCATTCCCGCGGCGACAGCCAGGTTCCTCGCGATCGGGACGAGGCAACCCGCACGGACCAAGACAATGCCAACCAAAAGCCGAGCGGTTCGACTTCGCGTAGCGAACGCCATTTCCGGGGCGAGCCATGGATTTTGCGATCAACGGAAAATTCACCGCGCAGCGTATCACCGGCGTGCAACGCGTCGCGTACGAACTGACGAGAGCGCTGCAATCGGTCGACTTGCGTTCGAACGATATCGAGGTCGTCGTTCCCAGGAACGCCACGGAGCCAGGCGCATCGCTTCTATCGAAGCGTTGCTGTCCATGGTTCATGGGCAACGTATGGGAGCAGATCGCGCTCCCGTTGACGACAAGCGGTGAAACGCTGATCAGCCTTTGCAATACGAGCCCCCTGGTCAAGCGTCGTCAGATCGTCATGGTGCATGACATGGCGACCTTCGATGTGCCTTACGCATTTTCGAAGAAGTTCAGACTTTGGTACAAACTTGTCTTCGCGACGGTTCACCGAAATGCGAAAGTCATCTTGACCGTCTCGGAGTTTTCGAAGGAGCGCATTTGCCGGCATCTGAAAGTCGATGCGTCACGCGTCCTAGTGATCCACCCCGGCGTCGACCATATGGAGCGCGTGGATAGCAACCGTAGCGTTTTGATGCGCCTCGGATTGACGACGGCGCCCTACTGCCTGCTTGTAGGAAGCCTGGACCCGCGCAAGAACCTGCCGCGCGCCCTCGCCGCGGTCGAGCAACTCGGCCATCTGAGCGGGGTCAAGTTCGTCGTGGTCGGCGGCAAGAATGCGCGAGTGTTCGGCGCGCAAACGCCAACGAGCACATCGGAAAATCGTCAGGTGGTATGGGCGGGCTTCGTGACAGATAGCGAACTAAAGGCGCTTTACGAAAACGCGCGCTTGCTCGCGTTTCCTTCTCTATACGAAGGGTTTGGACTCCCCCCGCTCGAAGCGATGTATTGCGGTTGCCCCGCGATCGTGTCGCGCGAAGCGTCCTTGCCCGAGGCTTGCGGAGACGCCGCGCTCTATTGCGATGCGACTTCCGTCGACGACATCGCCGCCAAGATGTCGCAGATGTTGGCCGACGACAGTCTGCGCGCCCGCTATCGGCAGTTGGGCTTATCGCAAGCCCGCAAGTATCGCTGGGAGAGAGCTGCCCGCCAACTGATGGACGTGCTCGGCAGCAATGAACTCGGCGGTTCCGCGCACGTATGCGCTGAATCCGCTCGAGCTCGATGGAAAGGCTGACGAACTACCGCCGTCAGCCTTATGCCGGATGACTGCGCGAGAATGCGGCGTAGGCGGCCGTCTCCTGTGGATTCGCGAGCAGGCCGAACTGTGCTGTACCGAGAAGCTGATACTTCATGACGCTTTCGATGTTGTACTGCAGGCGATTGTTGTAGTACTCCGTCAAGAATTTCGTGCAGTAGGCGGCCTTCTGCGCGTCGGTGTCCTCCGGTTTGGCTGCCCACTCGGTGATCATGATCGGCTTGCCGTAGGCCTTGCTGATGTAGTCGATGACGTTCATCTTGGTCTGGTACCCATCGAGGGTCATGTTGAACAGATCACCGTAGACGGAATAGTTGTGCCACGTGGTGATGTCCCAGCGCACGGTAGGATGGCCAGTGCTACCGTCCGGGGCCATGCCGTGCCACAACATGTCCGAAGCGGCGATCTGCGCAATCGTGAAGTTGATGCCGCACCGGTATGCTGCGTTGACGGACTTGATCCCATCGATGAGCCCGCGCATCGTGCCGCGCATACGGTTCCAGTCATTGCCGGCGATGTAGTCGCTCACCCTGTTTCCTGGCGCGCCCGGCGTGCGGAACACCAGTGTGCTGGCGGTCATCTCGTTGCCACATTCGAAGTCCGTCACCCCCGCCGGCCCGAGCGTCTGCGCGATCGTCTGCGCGTTGGTGAAAGCGATGTTGTACGCCGAGTTCTCGTCCGTCCCCAGGAAACTCGTGGTGATACAGCACAAAATCTTGATGCTTGGATCGATGGCCGCGATCTCGGTGGCGAATCGCCGCACGCTCGCGATATGCGTCGGGTTGAAGCCGCCGGTATCGAGCCGCAGCGTCTTCGCGCCAATCGAATGAAGCTGATTGACGAGTGTCGCGCTGTCCGGTGGGTAATCATAGTGTCCGCATACCCCGTAAAAGTGGGGCATGCTCGTCACGGCTGCTTTCGCGACGTCAAGACCTGCTACGCTAGCGATGCCAGCCGCAGCCAGCGTATTGAGAAATTGCCTTCGATTAATCGTCAATTTGACCTCATTCTTGATGAGATGAGTCTTCCACGCTCAGGACCTGGCCGATCGGACAGAGTGCGGAGTTGGACGGAATCACCAGGATTGATGCTGGGCGTTGCACACAATTGGCGCGCGAAATCGCGAAGCGCCGGCCGAAGTGCCAATAATGCTGCTATGGCATTCAGTCAGATGCCGCCGGTGCAGGTGCGGCTTCAGCTGATATCTGTAATGTCGAGTCTGCGCCAGCTCCAGACACGGGAGCGATATCACCGCGGCAAGCGGTGGACATACAGATATGAAATGCTGCTATCGGATCATTAAGAAATCCGCAATGAATCATGACGAGTTTATCCATCGCCGAGAAAACGCGGCGATTTTCGATGAATTAATAGATATTCGAACGGACGGCTGAGCGGTCGGAATCGATGATCAGTTCATCGATAGTCATCGATCGCGGCAGCCTTGAACTACGGTCATGCCACAACTCACCGGAGGCCCAAGCGGCACTGCCGTCGAGGCATCCGTGCAAGTCAGGGGGAGTATAACTTATGTCATTTGATATTGCATCACCGATTTTGGCGTCAGGATTTTCCTACACGTTTGTCCGGCGCAAGCCGATTCAGCAACTCCGCCCTCTGCGGCCGCAATCATCGTATTAAATCGGCAGTTATTTCTTAAATTATTATATGATTAAATAAACAGTGTTGCGACCCCAAACTGCGAATTGTCGCTTATTGCGGCGCGACATAACCATTTGTTGTCTACGCTGACTGCAGGTTTAAATTGATGCCAGACTGTGATCTCGCATGGTAGCGATCCAAGCCGGTGTCGGGCATGAGACGGCCTCCGCTGCGTTTGACCCTTATGCTCATTCGTCCGGAAACCGGCCACGGTCGCGGCCAACGCCAGGAAACGCCCGCCGGGGCAACAGCGCACGACGCTCGCGGATGGCGGCCGATGAATCTTTCTACGCTCGTCGACGATGAACACATTCGATACCGACATAGAGAACTTCATTACGCACGCCGCCGTGAGTTGGCCGTTTTTCAACCACGCGATGCGCGCTATCGCGAGCTTTAATTTGTTCAAGGGGGTAGTACCGACAGGCCTGTTGTGGGCGATTTGGTTCGGCACACGTCGCGATACTAGATGGGCGCGCGAGATGGTGATCGTCACGCTTGCGAGCAGCTTGTTGACACTCATCGTGGGAAGGACGCTCGGGCTCTTCTTGCCATTTCGCATCCGTCCCATCTACAACCTGGATCTACACCTCGTATTCCCTCTATCCGAAGCGCCGGAACTCGTTCGAAGGACATGGAGTTCGTTCCCGAGCGACCATGCCATGCTGTGGGCCTCCGTCGCGACGGGAATATTCCTTATCTGGCGCTGGGTGGGTGTTCTTGCTTTTCTTCAGCTGGCCATTTTCATCTGTCTTCCGCGCATCTATCTTGGATTGCATTATCCGACCGACATTATCGGCGGCACCGCGATCGGTATTCTCGTCACGTTGATTCTTTCTCGCGAGCCAGTGAAAAAACACTTTGCACCCATGATCGTGCGGCTATTCGATGCCCATCCCACTATTTGTTACCTGCTTGCGTTCGTGTTTTGCTTCGAACTCGCGACAATGTTCGAGGAGCCCGTGCTGATCGTGCAGTCGGTCGTCAAAGCGTTATGAGACTCCGTGCGCCGCCCAACTTAGCCGCTCGCGCGCCGCCGGCTATCGTTTGCCCGGAAAGCACCGCACTCACAGGACAAGGGGCAGGTATGCAGCGCTACAGGGTCTTGGTGATCAATGATTTCGTGCAAAAAGGCGGTGCGGAAGTCGTCTATCGACAGTCCGCCGAGCTGCTGAGCGCAATGCCTGGCGTCGAAGTCCAATGCTTCGACGAAAGCCGATTCCATGGCAGTTCATCGCTGTTCTCCAAATCGTGGAACCTGGCGGCAGCACGCGCGCTCGAGCAAGCGTTGATCACGTATCGGCCGAATCGGGTCCTCGTCCACAACTACCACAACGCCTTATCAGCGTCAGTCCTCGGCGTGATCGCTCGTTACAAACGCAAGCTTGGCTTCATAGCCTATCTAACATGTCACGACTACCATCTGATCTATTACAACCCTACGCTGCACTACCACGTAAGCGGCCATATCGAGCATGTGACGATCGACGAATTGAGGACGTGGCATCTGCTCAGGCTGCGCGCCAGCGCGAAGGGGGTAGTCCACGACATCGTCACAAAGGCGTACTGGCATGTCATACGGGCCGTGTACAAGCCCGAGCGCATCTTCGATCGGATACTTTGTCCGTCCGATTTCATGCAGCAGGCTCTGCATCGCAGAGGTATCGACAACACTGTCGTCCTTTACAACCCATCGGCGCTCTCAGCGGCGAGTAAGCCGGTGTGCGTGTCCAATCGAGAGCGCTTCAATCTTGCATTCGTTGGACGCATCGCGTATGAGAAGGGCCTCGAGCAGTTCATCGCGCTCGCCCACTCCATCGATTTCGCGCGAATCGAGTGCCTGGGTGTCTTTGGCGACGGGCCCGACCGCGTGGCAATCGAGCAACGCTATGCATCGCTTGTCGAAAAACGAAAGCTGATTTTCTTTGGCAGCCTGCCGCACGACCGACTATTCTCCGCACTACGCGGCTTCGCGGACGCAATCGTGCTGCCGTCGGTCGGGACCGAAATCGCGCCGCTCGTCATCGTCGAGGCAGCGATGCTGGGGTTGCCCACGTTGATCCGAGAGGGTCACGATCGATTCACGTTCGCCGATACGGTCGGCAATAAAATCGTGTATCACGATGATGCTCAAAGTCTTCGAGCAGCGCTCGACGAACTCGCTGCACACCTCGCGAGGGCTGGCCGCGCTTACGATGTGAGCGAGTTTCTGCCTCATCGTTATGCGGAGCGTCTAGCACAGATCATGCGGATCGAGGTCCCGCCGATAGCCGTTGAGGGTCAGCCATAGTCGGCCGTTTGCGAACTCCGCAGCGTTCGTTCGTCTCGTCGCATTCGACTTTCCATCTGATCGAATGACCATTTGGAAATCAGCGCTGCAACCGGGTTTCCCTTTTTTGATCGATTGACTTCTCGTCGATCGGACGGCCATAAAGAAGGTTAAGAACCGAGGACCGACTCACCATGGTGCACCGAATGTTGCGGAACATGTTTGCACTGTCGGTCTTGCAAGCCGCGAACATGGCGCTGCCGCTCGCCACGCTACCGTATCTGTTCCGCGTTCTGGGTCCGAGCCACTTTGGAGCCTATGTCTTTGCTCAGGCAGTGATCGCCTATCTGGTCCTGTTGGCCGACTACGGCTTCAATTGGTCCGCCACGGGCGAAATCGCGAAGGTGCAGAACGATCGCGACGCTGTCACGAGAATCTTCTGGCGGACGCAAGCGGCCAAGGCACTCTTTGCGTGCGCCGGTCTGTTGCTTCTTGTGTTGGGCGTGCTGCTGGTGCCGAAACTGATCGAACTGCGGCCGATCATGTTTGCCACCTTCCCCTTCGTCATCGGCACGGTCTTGTTTCCGCAATGGCTGTTTCAGGGCTTGGAACGGATGTTCTTCATCACCGTGTCGACACTCAGTGCACGCGTGCTCGTGATACCCCTGACCTACCTCCTGGTGCACTCGCCCGATGACACGTGGCTCGCGGCGCTCATCAATTCAATGAGCACCGTCGTCGCGGGCGTCATCGCGCATACACTGATTGCGCGCGCGAGGATGATTTCGCTCTGGATGCCGAGCGCCAACGAGGTCATGGATGCCTTCCGGGAAGGCTGGCACGTATTCATTTCAACCGCCGCGGTGAGCCTCTACACAACGACCAACAGCGTATTGCTAGGGTTTCTCGCGGGCAACGTCACGCTAGGCTACTTCGGTGCCGCCGACAAGATTCGGAACGCGGCGCAGGCGTTGATAGCGCCGCTCAGCAACGCCCTCTATCCACGCGTCAATGCCCTATTCGCCGAGGACGCCGCGAAGGCCTATGCGCTCGTGCGCAAAGCGCTTTACTCGATGAGCGCAATCATGTTCGCGATATCGGCGATGCTCTGGGTGGGCGCTCCATGGATCGTTCGCATAGCGATGGGACCTCAATATGCACCCGCTGTCGACGTGTTGCGTTGGATGGCCTTCGTGCCATTGCTCGTGAGTCTGAATAATGTGCTTGGGCTCCAAATGATGCTGCCGCTCGGCATGAAGAAGAAGTTCAGCGAGATACTGCTCGCATCGGGTGTGTTCAACGTCGCGCTGCTGGTGCCACTTGCGATTCGCCTAGGCGCGCAAGGCGCGGCGATGTCCGTGCTGGCAACCGAAGTCCTCGTCACGGGCTGCATGGCGCTTTACCTCATTCGGAAAAGAGTCCCGGTCTTTTTGAGAAGGACATCGCCACCTGAATGGTGAGCGCATCAGATCGCCAAAAGGAGCCGACACATGAGCACAACGCATCCCGCCGCCAAGGCACGGCGCACGGCTATCGTGATACTCGCGTGTCGCGACTACGCGGCACTGGAGTTGGCGCTAGCGAGCCAAATGGCTTACCGGCCACCCGGTGTGCCGTTCTTCGTGCTGCAGAATTGCCGCGGGGGATACGATGCCGAACGGACGCTCGGCGTGGCTCGACGATACGAGAGACTTTTTCCCGGCGTCGTCAAGGTCGTCGACGACATCGTGCCAGGCGACCCGTACCGGTCCATCAAGAAGTTGCTTTCCAAACCGGAGTTGGCGGAAATCGACCTGGTGTGCAAGGTCGACGACGATGCGTTCCCGATCGCACATCGATGGCTCGACCACATGCTCGAGGCCTATGAAAGCGCTGATCACGGAAGCGGCAGCAAGCTCGCGTATGTCACGCCGCTCATCAACAACAACGGTTGGGGTTTCCCTCAGGTGATGAGGGCGATGAACCTCGAGCAAGAGTACTTTGCTACGCAGGCGCATCCGCATTTCGTCGGGACGGGGACGGGCGGGCGCTTTCCTCTGCGAATCATCCCCGCGGAGCAGATCGAGACGGGTACGAACGGCACGATATGGGGCTATCCCCACATCGCACGCTGGCTGCACGAGCGGACCACCCTCCAGCCCGACGCATTCATCGCTGCCACGCAAGCACTTGCGCCATGCGACGTGCCTGCACAATCGCGCTATTCGATCGGCTGCATCCTGTTCCCGAAGCCGCTATGGGATGCGATCGACGACGGGGGGCACGATGACGAGCATATGATGCATATGTATTGCGAACGCAACGATCTTCGGATCGTCTGTGTGCGTCGCGTACCGTTCGTCCACCTCGCCTTCTTCACTCAGCGGGAAGAGAATCGCGACATCGTGGATGCCGCTCGCGCGCTCTACGGTCCGCGGCTTGGACATCCGTTCCCGCTAGCGCTCTATGCGGACCGCGAGCGGGAAAACGAAGCGCGATTGCGTTGGCTCGAAGAGCGATTGACCGAGCCGACCACGACCAAGCGAAAGTGGCTGACAAGAATCGCGCCGAAACGGGTCGAACGCGCAGTGCGGCGGCGCCTCGTTTGGCTTTGGCAGGTGAGCAACCGGCGAAGCGCCCCATGATGCGACGACCATCGATCGTCGAGCCGTTCTGGAAATTGGCTGGAAAAGGCAGACATAGCGGTAACTCGCCATTCTTTTTCAAGGCAGTGGCGGAATCGTTCTGGCATGATCAGCGTAAATACCGAGTTTCCCGAATTATTAGCTCCGCATTCCGCACTCGACTTTGGCCTCGGTGTGTCTCGACATGGTAATGGATCAATTCAATTAAACTAGCCGAGGCAAGCGAAAGCTTTTTCTTCATCGTAATACCCCACATCGCGGGCAGCGGTTCGCAATATCGCCCCACGCGCGTGCCGTTGCGCACGCCCGTGGTGCGATACGGGCGGCGCGGGAACTGCGCGCGTCCCCACGAGCCGCATCGGATTTTTTGTGGTTGATAATCGCGCACATACAGTCTAATGTCAGATGGCGCGCACAACCGCGTGAATGTTAGACGAATCGGAGCGAAAAAATAATCGGTGCCACTTATAGAGTCAGTCGCACGTAACGGCAAGGAGGATTACGTCTGTTTTAATTCGATTGTCTGATGGAGATCTAATGTCATGGAAAATTTCTTGAAAGCTCGGCGCTTTCTCGAGCATCTGTGTGCACCTTAAATCCAACGGCAGGGGGATATGGAGATGAGAGTTGCGATTGTGCATGACTGGCTCGTTGTGTACGGCGGAGCGGAAAGAGTGCTTGAACAGATTATCGAATGCTTCCCTCAGGCGGACATCTACACGCTCGTCGACTTTCTGGAGGACCGGGCGTGCCTCAAGGGCAGGCCGGTCTATACGTCGTTCATCCAGAGGCTGCCGTCCGCGCGCAAACACTACCGGGACTATCTGCCGCTCATGCCGCTTGCGATAGAGCAGTTCGACGTGTCGGGCTACGAGCTCGTGATTTCGAGTTCCTATGCGGTCGCAAAAGGGACGTTGACGGGACCGGACCAATTACACATCAGTTATGTCCACTCGCCGATCCGCTACGCGTGGGACCTGCAGCACCAATATCTGCGGGAAGCGGGACTAAGCTCCGGATTCAAGTCGGCATTGGCGCGCGTGCTGCTGCACTACATCCGGGGCTGGGACTCGCGCTCGGCAACCGGCGTGGACTACTTGATCTCGAACTCGCGTTTCGTGGCGCGGCGGATCAAGAAGGTATACGGACGTGATGCGACGGTCATCTATCCGCCCGTTGACGTCAGTGCGCTGTCTTTGCAGACGCAAAAGGGCGACTTTTATCTGACGGCATCGCGCATGGTGCCGTATAAGCGGATCGATCTGATCGTGAAGGCGTTCTCGCGAACACCGGAGCGCCGCTTGGTCGTGATCGGTGACGGCCCCGACATGGCGAAGGTCAAAGCGGCGGCGGGACCCAACGTGGAAATAATGGGCTACCAGCCATTCGAGGTCTTGCGCGAACATCTTCAGCTCGCCCGCGCCTTTGTGTTTGCGGCCGAAGAGGATTTCGGCATCTCGGTGGTCGAAGCCCAGGCCTGCGGCACGCCGGTCATCGCGTATGGAAAAGGGGGTGCGCTAGAGTCGGTCTTGGGGTACCCGAGAGAGCATGCGACGGGCGTGTTCTTCCAGGAGCAAACGACAGAATCGCTGTTGGACGCCCTCGATCTCTTCGAACACCATGCATGGGCGTTCGATCCTCAAGACTGCCGCAGAAACGCCGAGCGTTTCAGGATCGAGCAATTCAATGCCGCGTTTCGCGCGTTCATCGAAGTGCGGCTCGCGAGCTTTCGCAGCGAGCTGCGGCGGACGGAGGAGTGGGCATCTCGAGTCGGCGCTCCGCTTCCCATTCTCAAGTTGCGCCAGGTACCGCGTACGGCGTTTCGCAACAGTAGCAACAGTATCTAGCAGCGGCGATGACGAAGGACATGGTTTCATGACCAGCCTTCAACGGTAGGCACACGTTGAAACTTGGAGGACGACGCTCGTGAGCAACTCCCGCTTCGACAGAGGACTCCCCCGCGCAGCGGATGACCGCGATCAGCTCTCGGCGCGAGAGGTGCTCAACCTGCTGCGCGATCATCTGTCGGAATTCGGCGTGATTGCCGCTGTCACGATCGGACTGGCCGTCGCCTATGCCTTTCTCGCCGAGCCGCTCTATTCCGGTGACGTATTGTTGCGCCTGGATGCACCCGAACCGAACGCGCTCGGCATCGCATCCGAGAACCAGGTATACCAACCTCCCGCGGCGCCGGCTCCGAGCGGGGAAATCGCGGTAATGCAGAGCCGCTCGGTGATCGAGCCAGTGATCGAACGTTATCAGTTCGACATCACGATCACACCGCGGTCGTTTCCCATTCTGGGAGCGATTGCGAGCGAATTCGCCACCCCGGGAAAGCCGGCACGCCCCTGGCTCTGGCTCGACTCGTTTGCATGGGGCGGCGAACAAATCAAGATCGCCTCGCTCCACGTGCCCCCGGCGCTGGAAGACGAGTCGCTCGAACTCGTTCCGCTCACCGATCACGAGTACGAGCTGCGCGGCCCTTCGGGCGAGCACCTGCTGAGCGGGTTCGTGGGCGAACCCGCTTCCTCTTCGGGCGTCACGATCACAGTGACTCAACTTCTCGCTCGTCCGGGCACGATTTTCAAGGTGATTCGCTGGAATCCCATTGACGCATTCAATCAGTTCCTGCGCCGCATGAAGGTGATCGACAAAGCCAAGGACACGGGCGTCATAGAGATCGCCTACCTGAACTCTTCGCCCGCGATGGCGGCCGAGGTCGCCAACGCGCTCGCCCAGCAGTACGTCGCATTGGCTATCGCGAATCGGCAGCGCGACGATACAGCGACACTTGCGTTCATCAACAAAGAACTGCCGCGCTTGAATTCGCAGTTGAAGCGCGCGGAGCAGGCGCTCAACGACTACCGCGATTCAGCGAACTCGCTTCAGCCGACAGCCGAAGCGCAAGCCTACCTACAGGGCGGAATCGACTTTCGGCGGCAGATCGCGACGCTCCAATTGCAGCGCACGCAGTTGCTCGAGCGTTACCAGCCGGACAGTCGCTGGGTGCGCAATGTCGATACGCAATTGGCCGACTTGATGCGAGCGAATCAGGCATTCGAGGCGCGCTTTGCCGACATGCCCACCTCTGAACGCAGAAGCGCGGACCTTGCTCGCGACGCACGGGTGGCGGAAGCAGTCTACCTGGGGATGCAAAACAAGGCCGAGCAACTGTCGGTGCGCCGCGCGAGCACTTCGGGGGGCGTCCACATCGTCGACGATGCGCTTCGTCCGCACCGGCCGATCAAGCCGAACCGTCTGCTCGTCATATCCGCCGGAACTGTGCTTGGCCTCATCGCCGGTACTGTATTCGTTTTCGTCCGTCATCACGTGATGACGGGTGTGACGGACCCGCTTTTTGTCGAGCAGGGCATGAGCGTTCCGGTGCTGGGAAAAGTGCTGTTCAGCGCAAATCAGGCAAGACTGGACGCAGAAATTCGCGCGGTAATGACCACGAGTATGCAGGGCGAAGCCCATGAAGCTTGGGCCAACCAGGAAGAAGCAGCGATGGCCCGCTTATCGGGCGATGGCTCAGAGGCCGTTCTTCTCGGTAATGTCCCCATACGCGTGCTCGCCGCGAGATTCCCGGACGATCAATCGGTCGAGGCGCTCCGCGGGGTGCGCACGACCCTGAATCGAGGAATCGCCCAAGCAGCCAATAACGTGGTGATGTTCGCGGGGGCGGCGCCTTCCGCGGGCAAAAGCTTTGCTGCCGCGAACCTGGCGGTGCTTCATGCCGAGGTCGGATCGCGCGTCCTGTTGATCGACGCCGATATGCGGCGCGGCCGGCTTGCATACTTTTTCGGTCAATACAATCGACGCGGCTTATCGGAAGTCCTGAGCGGCGACAAGGAACCGCGCGACGTAATCCGCACCGTCGGTATCGACGGACTGTCGTTCATGTCTTGCGGATGCTATCCGCGCAACCCCGCGGAGTTGCTGATGGGAGCGCGATTCAAGGAGGTGCTGCGGCGGCTGGGTCTCGCATTCGATCTCGTCATCGTCGATACGCCGCCGCTCCTTGCGGTAGCCGACGCAGCCATCGTCGCCAACGAAGCCGGGGTCACGGTGCTGGTGGTCCGCTCAGGCATGCAAACGGAGCAGGAGATCGCGGAGACGGTGAAGAAACTGCAGGACGCGAATGCTCGCCTGATGGGCGCGGTTTTCAACGCAATACCGCTGCGCCGGAGCAACCGCGGGTATGCCTACGCCATGGGTTACAAAACGCTCGATCTGATCGAGCATAGGAGCTGACGACCGGCCGGTATTACGCCAACGAGAATTGGCAACGCCCACCTTTATCGAGGCGACGGGATGCGGAAAGGAGCGTGCATTGCAGCAGGTCGGCGCAGCGCGATGATGACGCTTGCCTCATTGGCGGGCGTTGCTCTCGGCGGCATTCCCGGGTTCGCGGACACGCCGCGCGCCAGGGAAGCCAGGGTTGCCAGGCAGGGCCACCGCAAAATGACCCAACTCATCGGCTCGAACGGTTGGCCCCTGTCGTCGAGGGACGTGAACGTGTGGCAAGCCATGGGGCTCACTTGGGGCCGCGACTCGGTGGGACCGGGGATCCTTCCGCCGCCGAGCGACAAAGTCGAAGTTGACAAAACTGGCGCCGGCTTTGCCTTCGACCTGCCGGCCATCGTCGCGCGGAACAACCGCAACGGCATCAACTCGCTGCTTCTCCTTGCATACACGCCGGTATGGAACGCCTCTCGTCCCGGTGACGATAAATCGGCCCCCAAAGATGTTCGTCATTGGGAGCGCTATGTGGAGGCAGTGGTGCGCAAGTACTCGGCACCGCCCTATCACCTCAAATACTTCCAGATATGGAATGAAGCCGCTGGCCCCTTGTCGGGTGGCGCACCACAGGCGACATTTTGGCATGGACCGAATTTCGACGGTGAGCGCAATTCCCGGCCGTATGCGCGTGCGATGCAGGATTACGTGGACCGCATCCACATTCCCGCCGCGCAAATCATTCGCAAGTACGACGCTTACGTGGTGTATGGCGGGTGGCCCGATCAGGGCGGCTTGAACCACTATTTCGAGTGGCTCGAATATCGAAGCTCGGTTCATGGCGCTCGCATGCTCGACTGGGTCGACTATCTCGACATTCACTACCTTGGCATCCCGCAGATGGATGCGCTCTACCAACGCTACGTTGCCAATGGCGATGCCCGCGGGATATGGCAGACCGAAATCGGTGACCGGTACATGGAGGACCCCCACTTTCTCCCGACGTACCTCTTCGAGCTCGCGGTCTGGGCACTCGGCCGGAATTGGAACGAGGACAACAAGTATGTGACGATGGTCTATCACTGGGACGGCTTCGAGCCGTTTCGGCTGACGCACCGCGGACCACCGCGAACGTACAACGCGTCAGGCAGTTCGCTGGTCGTGCTGCATAAGACGGTTTCGGGCGCGCTCTCGCCGTGTCGAATTTCGTTTCGGTCCGATCGCGATTCGCACGTCCGCGCGTTGCGTTCGGACGACGCAATCGTGCTGCAAGTCACCGCTGCGCCGGGCTGGCGCACCGTTTACCTCGACGACCTGCCCGCGCTCGCGTCGAGCCGATTCCGAATCGCGTTCATCGACGCCATCACCGGGATGAGCAGCCCAAAGGAGAGCCTGGTGTCCGGCTGGGAGGGGAACGCCTTATCGATCCGCTTCATGGTGCCGAAGTCGACCAATGGTCCGCCCGACGAGGCGCCGCGTCATCTCGCGTATCTCGTGCTGACTCCCATTGCGTAGCGGCGACCATGGCTCTCGGAAAAGTGATCGTTCGTAGCGGTGAGCGTCGGTCTATCGACGATGCGCACCCGCGCTACCGCGTGGACATTGCCGTTGCGATGCACGAGGTCGTCTCGGTGGTGGCGCTCGTGGAGGAGTCAGTGCGATGGCGTATGTTTCGTTGATTGCGTTGTTTCTCACCGTGACGAACTTCGTGCCCGTCAGCGCGATTGGTTTCGCTCCGATCGTCCTATGCGCGTGGCGATTCTATGGGCGAACCTATCCGGCCTTTGTCACGTCGCTATCGCTCTTTGCGGGCTATGCGCTGCTTTCCACACTGATCTACGATCCCGCATCGCTCGTCAATTTTGATTTCTATAGGCGCGACGGTAATTTCTTCGTCTCCTACGCGCCGATATTGGCTGGGTGCGTGTACAACCATCGTTGGAACGTAAACAAGCTGCTAACCTGCTTTTTCGTGTTTGCGGTGGCGGCGAACATTCCGCCGTATGCGTCGTACCTCGCGCATCACGGCTTGCTTTCCCCGCTCGAAAACTCCGGCGAGACGTTTGGCAGCTACTTCATCGCACGCAACGCCGCAGGAGGCTTCCTGGCGATGCTCTTTTGTCTCGGGCTGGCGTGTTACCTCAATAAAAGCAGCTGGTCGCTGCTTGCCGTGCTTGCGCTCAATGCCGCAATGTTGGTATCGACATACAGCCGAGGATCCATGCTCGGCGTGTTGGTGGTGCTCCCGTATGTCCTCTTCGGTAGAAGGCGCTGGATGCTCGTTTCGTTGATCGTTGGGGTGATCGCCATGTCGCTTGCCGTCGCTGCCTATCACACTAGGCCATCGGTCGATTACTTCGGATTTCCCTTCGATATCGCGAATCCCGATGAAAAGGTCGCCAACCTCGATATCCGCTACGAATGGTTGTGGCCCCGAGCGCTGGCGTATTTCAGTCACAGTCCCCTATTCGGCTTGGGCTTCGGCTCGTTCGACGACCATATCGCGCGTGTCATCGACTATTTCGGCTTGTTCGGGCAGCCACTCGAGGTAGATATCGTTCATTCGGATTCGCACGCGCATAACTCCTATTTGAACATTCTCGCGGAGCTTGGCGTGGTGGGCCTCGCACTCATCATGCGTTTCATGTGGCAACTCATCGCCTGGGCTTCCGATGGTGCAACGAGAGCCTGGCAAGAAGGAGCACGGGACTACGCCGGATATTTGTTCGTCGAGCTCTCCGCCGTATGCCTTCTTGCCATGTCTTGCTCGGAACACCGGCTGACGTCGCCGTCGAACGTCCTGATCATGTCGCTCGCCGTGTCGTTGCTGTTGGCATCGCGCGAACCGCGAGCCATGCCGTCATGGCGATAGCCTCGAAGCAATCGGCGCGGCGCGCCATCGCTCAAGGATCCGAGAAAGGCGAGCGGATGATTCGCGCTGTCCGAGGCGTGCGTGTTGCGTAACCAGCGTTCCACGCTTGCCCCGGCCAGCGTCACCAGTCATAGGCCATAAGCGTGAACCACATGGTCGCTGCCCGCGACGAAGAGTTGCCCGTTCACGACTGTCGGCGATGCGAAGTTACCCTCGCCGCTCTGCACCGGCGTGTAGTGATCGTGGAACAGGATGGCTCCGCTGGTCGCGTCGAATGCGTACACATCGTTACCCATTCCGTCGGCGTAATACACGACACCGTTTGCGGCGACCGGCGGAATAGCCGGGTTGAACGTTGGGCTGTTCACGCCGACTAGTTCTTGCCATACGGGTGTGGGGTTCACCTTACAGGTGCTGTCGATGGACAGTGCAATCAGGCCGTGTTTGTACAAGTTGTTGCTACCCGAGCCGGACGGGGATACGACGTAAAGCCGATTGAGCACTGGGTCGAACACAGGCAGGCCTATGTTGCTGCCGTCGGCCGAAGGGAGTGCGATCGTCAACGTTTGAATCGGACCTTGCTGCTGAATGGTTGCCCGGTTATAAATGTACAGGTTGCCGGACTTGTTGTAAGCAGCGAGCATAGTCGGGCAATTGGGGCGCTGGAACAGCAATGCCGTAGCACCGAAGTCAGCGTCCTCGTTCGGCGTGGGAGTGAGCGGCGAGTTCGCCGCTGCCACGGCCAGCGTCGGCGTGAGCTTCACGACATGTTCGGCGAACCCGGCGTTTTCCGGAGTGGCGAATGCGTTGCCCGTCAGCGCATAGACGACCGTCCCGTCCGGCGGAATCGATACGCCTCCCGCACCCCAAATGCCGCCACCATTAGGCCCGCTTGCACCGGTCGGGAACCAGCGTTGCAAAATGGTGGCGGGGTTGCTCGTCGTCGCGTGGACTACCTGCCCGTGGTAGGGCTGCGTATCGCAAGGGTCGCCGGCCGTCGCAACGTATATCGACGAACTGTCGGGACTGAGCGTCAAGCCGCCGTAGACCATCGTTCTCGGAGAAGCATTTGCCGCATCGAGAAGAGGCAGGTTAAAGCCCGGTAGATCGGCGCCGGTCGATAGATCGTATGCATGCAGATATCCTCTGCCGCTCACGACGAAGATTCGGTTGTTGGGATGGTCGATGACTGGCGTTCCTTGCACTCCGATCTTGCCCTGGAACAAGCCGCTACAAGTGGACGCCAGGATTGCTTGAGGAATGGGGGCGCTTTTCCAAACGACCGCCCCCGTGGCGGCATTCAGCGCCCACGTCGTGTTTCCCTCGGTGGCAACGATGACGAGGTCGGTCAGCACGCCGTTGATCGACACGCCGGTCGCCAACACTGGCTGGGTCAGGATGGCGCCATCGAGGACAGGCGACGTCCAGTGCACCTTCATCGTCGTTTGACTCACGCTGGTCGGGCTCAGCAGCGTCTCGACGGAGTTATACCCGGTCCGCTGCCGGTTCATGCCAAACGTCGGCCAGTCCGTCGACGTAAAAGTCGGGTCCGCGGCGGCTCCCGGTGTTTGCGCCGCCGTGGCGGCGGTGACTGGATCGGGAGCGTGGTACGGCGTATCCACCGACGGCCCGGAATCGTCGCGGAATCGGTTGGGGTCGATCGTGTCCCCTCCATTCTGTTTGTCGACATCCGATCCGTCGAGCGCGCTGGCAGGCGGGAGTTTCGGTCCGACGCCGAACGGGTGTGGGCCATGCGGGAACGGGAACGGTACGTCCGCTGACGCCTGTCCCGCTATCGCGAGACCCGGCGCTGAGGCCGCGGCCGGTGCCGCGCTCGAGCTTTGCGCTTGCGCGCCGGAGCCGGCCATGCCGGCGAGCACTGACGCGACAATTAGCCGAGCAGCACTGTTGCTGTTGCGTGCGTTAGTCATGAAGCCACCTCTTGAACGTCAAGATATCGCATTAACATTGGAAAGACGGCAAAATCGGCGACTTTTAGCCGCGATGCGCTGACAGAGACGCACGTTTGCAAACGTGGGTTTAATCCTAGGCGATAAAAACCCAAGTTCAAGAAAAGTCTCCTGCAGGCTAAGATTTGGCGAACCGAGAATTGTCCCTATTCAGTAACGCAATGCTCATGCTCATGCCGAGTCGGAGCCGCGGCTATCCCTGTCCGTGTTGTGCAAGATTTTGTTTTTATCAGTCGATTAAATATGATCGCGGCCGTTCTCAATCGGCGTGGTGCCAATGATTGCGTTCCGATGCATCTCTCGAAAGCGACTTTCGCGCTATTTCGATCGTACTTTTGGTTTTAGTCTGGATATTACGGAGATAAACGAGCCCTCCGGCGAAGTCCGCGTGCGCTCGAGTCAGGACTCCCCGAGCGTCTTTTTCCAATCGGTTGGCCTTACTGTATCGAACTGCCTCCGGCCGACCGCCTGCTCGAAGTATCGGACGTACAACAAGATGACGCTAAGACGGCGATCGCCGAAGACGAGAACACGAGCGAGCCTTCTGGCAAAGAGCGACGCGGCCCAAATCGGCGCGGGGCCGCGATGCCGAAACACCATATGCACATAGTTACGTAGTCCACATGCATACTTCCACTGCGTCGCCGCTGGCATGCGCCGGCTCTTGAACCACTCGCGCAAAGACCGCCGGCTCTCCGTCAAATCGCGGTTTTCACCGTCCTTGTGAGTCATGTGCGAGGCGGTCACGCAACGCAGCTCGCCGATGCGGCTCAGACGTGCCGTGTATTCGACGTCATCGTTCCAGAGAAAATATTCCTGGGACGGAAAGCCTACCTGTCGAACGGCATCGTCTCGAATGCAGGCACCGACGAACGACATGTAGTCGGTCTTGAAGGAAGCGGCGGCATGGTGCTCCGTCGTCGGTGCAATCAGCCGCATTCGCTCGTCGAAGGTACCCTGGTGCCAGAGCTGCGTACGTCGATCGATGCCCCGCACCGAGCCGCACAGTGCAACGACGCCTGCCCGTGCGGCGTCGTCCGACACCATCAATTTTTCGAGCGCATCGGGCATCGGCTCTGCGTCGTCATCCATGAGCCAATACCAATCGAAGCCCTTCGCAACCGCGGCGCGCAGGCCCGTCGCGAACCCGCCGGCACCGCCGATGTTGCTCTTCGTCAAAAAGACGACGACCTTGTCGTGCTTCGCCTCGACGGCAGCCAGATATTCACGCGAACCGTCATTGCTGCCGTTGTCCACGACGTAAATGGCATCCGGTGGCCATGTTTGGGCGAGGAGCGCCTCGATGCATTCTTGCAGCAAGGCTCGTCGATTGAACGAGACGACGATTGCGGCAACGCTGGCCGGTTTCATGAGATCAGCTCCTCCGCGGCTTTCAGCGCGGCGCCAACGACCTGGTCCATATTGTAATAACGGTATTGCGCGAGTCTCCCCACGAACGTGACATCGGGCGCGCGCTCCGCGAGCTCGCGATAGCGCTTGAAAAGCACCTCGTTTTCGGGCCGGGGAATGGGATAGTACGGCTCGCCGTCGGCCCGCGGATATTCCCTCACGATCGACGTGCCGCTATGCTGCTGGCCGGTCAGATGCTTGAATTCCGTTATCCGCGTGTATTCGTGATCGTTGGGGTAGTTGACCGTCCCGGTCAGCTGGAAGCGGTCCACGTTGCTCAGATGTTCATGTTGAAACGACAGGCTGCGGTAAGGGAGTTTGCCGAAGCGGTAATCGAAATAAGCATCGATGGGCCCCGTATAGACCGTATGCTGGCGCTCGACCACCGACCTGATGACGTGGAAATCCTCCGATAGTCGCACCTCGATGTTCGGGCTCGCGAGCATCCGCTCGAACATCGACGAGTAGCCCTGGGCGGGCATGAACTGGAACGCATCGGTGAAGTAACGGTCATCGTCGTTCGCGCGGGTCGGTATCCGTGCAGCCACTCCGGCCGATAGTTCGGACAAGTCGAGTCCCCACTGCTTTCGTGTATAGCCGCGGAAAAACTTCTCGCAAAGGTCCCGGCCGACGCTGCTCAGCACGACGTCTTCGCTTGTCGTGACGCGATCTCGGGGCTCTCTCACCGATTCGAGATATGCCGTCACGGCCTGCTCATCCAAATCGAGGTTGTATAGCTTGTTGATCGTGGTCCGGTTAATGGGGATCGGATAAAGCGTTCCGTCCACGCACGCGAGCACACGATGCTCATAGAAACGCCAGTCGGTGAAATTCGAAAGGTACTCGAAGATGCGCTTGCTGGACGTATGAAATATATGGGGCCCGTAAGGGTGAACCATCACGCCGTTTTTGTCATGGCAATCGAATGCATTTCCGCCGATATGGCTCCTTTTGTCGATAATCAACACTCGCTTGCCTGCAGCGGCGAGACGCTCGGCGCAGACCGCGCCAGCAAAACCAGCGCCCACGATCAAGACGTCATATTTCATCTGCTTGCGTCCTATTAAAGTGCGATCAGCGCGGCGCGCCATGTTTTCGGCGCTCCTGCTAGCGTAGTTCAGCAGCGGCCACGATCAAAATTCCGGAATGTAAGTCGCATCATCGTGTTGCGTAACTAACGCCGCCGGCGGATGCGGGCAGGGTATTGGCGCGCATGGCGGAATTGCCGATATCACCGCGGGGCGTGCTTTAATGCCCGAGGCATTTTCGTTATAAGTAAGGTGATTGGAATTGTCGGTTTTTTCGGCCGACGGCGGCTACAGCCAGACACTAAACCGTGTGCCCGTCTTCAGCACGTTGACCGTCAATCGCCATTTGTGTGCAACCGCGATTTCCCGGCATATCGCGAGGCCAAGGCCCGCGCCATCGTATTGGGAACCGGGCGCGCGCCAGAACCGATCGAAGAGAAACGGCAGATGCTCTTGCGGAATGCCGGGCCCTTCGTCCTCGACCCGGATCGATGCCTGATCTACCGTCAGGACCACCACGCTGCTCGTCGATGAAACGTTGATCGCGTTTTCGACGATGTTCTTGAGGAGAATGAAGAGCGCGCTTCTGTCCGCCCAGATGGGCGGCTGCGCGTCGCTCGCCTCGACATGAAGCTTCACCTGCTTCGTATCGGCCTTGCGGGCCAAATACGCGACGACTTCGTGCGCGACGTCGACGCCGCTTACCTGATCGAAGCTGAAGTTCTGGGCTTCGCTGACCTCCGCCAGATGCAGCAGTTGCCTGACCTGGCGAGCCATCAAGTCGATCTCGCGCAGCAAAAGGTCTTTATGCGTGATTTCCGGCTGCAACTCGATCTGCCCTCTTACCAACGTCAGCGGCGTTTGCAGCTCGTGCGCGGCCGAGGCGAGAAACTGCTGCTGGACGGCAAAGCCGTTTTCGAGTCTGGCCAGCGCCTCGTTGAAGGCGTCGATGAGCGGCTTGATTTCGCTTGGAATGCCCCTCGAGGAAAGCCGCGTTTTGAGGTTGCGCGGCTCGATTCGCGCCGCCGCGGCGGACACCTCCCGCAGCGGCCTTAGCACGTGGCGAATCGTCAGGGGCAGCGTCAGTCCGAAGATGATCGTTGCAATGAGCAGCACGAACCCGGCGGTCCCCGGAATCGGCCCGAGCTTTGCAACGACGAGCGCGTCGAGAAATTGCTTGCTCGTCGCGAGCTGGACGTAAAAAACGTTCTGTCCTCTCGACACAAGTCGTGTCGCGACCGTGCAGTCCTTGCCGTCGATAGTCGCGTGCAGCACCTTGCCCGCCGCTTGCGCGAGCCCTTCCCTCAACCAAGGGGCGTTGTCATTTACGGTCGCGGACGCCAGCAGGAGGTGACCCGTCGCGTCGAGCACGCGGTACTTCACCTCCGTAGGGACGAGCCGGAAAATCAGCGCCTGGCGCTCGCCAAGTCGTACCGAAACGGGCCGACCCGCCTCGTCGAACTTCAATCCCGCCACGATGTGACCGATGCTTTCGACTTGCTGCCTTCGCCCGATGATCTCCGGGTAGTGGTCGAGGAGATGGATCGCCAGCGTGGACAGCAACGTAAGAACGACCGCGAACGCCACGACGTTCGTCACCCAGAGTCGTGTCGACAGACGTCGGATCCAATGACTGAACATGATGGCTCTCTTGCGTCCCTTGGGCCTCGTGGCAGCGGCCCGCATGCGGTGACGAACGGCCGTCACGCTTCCCTCAGCGAGAAGCCGGCCCCGCGAATATTCGTCAGCCGCGTCGTCGCGCCGATCGATGTCAGCTTCTTGCGCAGCCGGTGCACCGTCACTTCGAGCGCATTCGGTGTCACCGCCTCGGCGAGACCCCAGGCCGCATGCTCGAGTATCGAATGCCGCACGGTCCGACCTGCCGCCTCGACGAGGCAAAGCATGATCTGCAGCTCGGCTGGTGCGAGCAGAACCGATCGACCGCTACAGCTCATCGCGCGCTGCTGCGGGTCCACGCTAATGTCGGCGAACGATGCGACGAGCGTCGTCAGCACCGCCGGCCGCCGCATCAGCGTGCGCACACGTGCGACGAGCTCGCTCATTTCGAACGGCTTCGTCACATAGTCGTCGGCACCGCTCTCGAGACCGTCGATACGGTCGTGCAGCGCATCGCGAGCCGTCAGCATCAGGCACGGCGTCATGCGCCCCGCCGCGCGCAAGGTCCGCAAGAACGCGAGACCGTCTCCATCCGGCAAGCCGCGATCGATGACGAGCGCCGCGTAGTCGGCTTGGCCCAAGCCATAAGTCGCCTCGCCGATGTTGCCGAACAGATCGGCCTCGATGCCCGCTGCCGCCAGAGCCTGGCGCAACATCGCGGCGAGGCGCTCGTGGTCTTCGATGATGGCAACGCGCGGCATAACCGTTTGCTCACTTGAACTGATACATATAGCCGATTCTGACCTCGGGAATGAACCGCTTCCCGACGAGCGGGCTATCCGTAATCCCGCTTCCGAGATGCGACACGCCGACGTCCAGAATGATTTTCTGATGTTCGGTGAACTTGTAGTCGACACGGCTGCCCACCGACACATTCCATGTCGACGTCCCGTTGTATGCGGGGCGGCCCGGTCGCGCTTCCGATGGCCGGACGCCGTAATAGTAATCGACGTACTTGCTGCCCAGCCATTCCGCGCCCACGTGCGGCTCGATCGAGAAGCTCCCGAAGGCAAAGGACTTACCGTACGCGATTTTTGCGCGTTCACCCTTGTTTCCGCCGAGCAGAAAATCGCCCGAGAAGGTACCGAACGCCGTGGACCACGCGAGCGCCGGCCCGTACCAGAAAGCGCCGTTACGGTTCTGCATGCCGTTCAGGATGGGCGCGTCGGAGCCCTTGTAGCCGTCGAAAAGCGCGAACTGCCCGCGCAACGCGACGCTCACACCGCTCCAGCTCCCGATTTTCAGGTCGATTCCGGCACCCTGGACACGCACCCATTTGTCATCGAAGTAGGCCAGCGGAATCGGCGATACCTTGCTGCCATAGCCTTTGTAAGGCGACTGTTCGATGCCGACGCCCGCGCCAAGGCCCCAATGAGTCACGTTCGTGGCGTTGCTCAGTATGGTCAAACCTGTATCGCCGGCGTCCGGTTGGCCGGCGCTTTCACCGTCAGCCCATGCCGGGGCCGAGGAAATCAACAACAAAGTGACGAGCAACAACGACGGGCGTTCTCGGCCGGGGGATTTCTTCACGATCGTTTTCCTCGGAGGGTGGTGGACAAAACGAACGCGACTTTAGGGCCTGTCGACTTACCGCTCACTTACTGGCCAAAAATGGCTATGGCAGCCGGGCGGCAAGCCTCGGCGATGGCGCACGCACCGGCCGTCGAAGAGAAGACGCGCATACTGTTCACCGACGGCATCCATCGTCTACAGTGACGTCTTGGAGCGAATTTCGACAACGGAGAAGCGGCCATGAAGCGAGCCGATCAGAGAGCTGGTGGTGACATTCGCATCGGAGTCGGAGGCTGGACGTACGAGCCGTGGCGAGGACTGTTCTATCCGGAGGGTCTTGCGCAGAAACGCGAGCTTGAGTTCGCGAGCCGGAAGTTGACGTCGATCGAAATCAACGGCACGTTCTACGGAACGCAGAAGCCCGAGACGTTTGCGAAATGGCGAGACGAGACTCCCGACGATTTCGTCTTTGCGGTCAAGGCCCCACGCTTTGCGACGCATCGGCGCGTGCTCGCCGAGGCCGGCGAGTCGATCGACCGTTTCCTTTCGAGCGGCGTCATGGAGCTCGGCAAGAAGCTCGGCCCGATCAACTGGCAGTTCGCTCCGACGAAGCAATTCGATCCCGAGGACTTCGAAGCATTTCTGAGGCTGTTGCCGGATCGCATCGACGGCCAACCGGTTCGCCATGCGGTGGAAGTTCGGCATGAAAGCTTTCGGAACGCCGAATTCGTCGCGCTAGTCCGCGAGCACGGCGTCGCGGTGGTGATGGCGGGCGACTCGAAATATCCGCAGATCGCCGATCCGACGGCGCCTTTCGTTTATGCACGAATCATGGGGACGACGGAATCGGAGGCCTGCGGATATTCGGAGAGTGCGCTCGACCTCTGGGCGGACCGTATTCGTCACTGGGCCTCTGGCGGCGCGGCGAAGGGGCTCGAAACCGTCGCCGAACCGAATGCAGCGCGCAAAGCCAAGGAGTCCGCGAGGGACGTCTACCTCTATGTGATCAGCGGCTTCAAAGCGCGCAATCCATTGGCCGGCATGGCTCTCATCGAGCGTGTCGGCCGCGGTCATGCAGGCGTGGACGAGTAACGAACGCTATATCGCGCAGCGCTCAGTCCCACTCAGGCGAGATACCGTGCGGCGTGCTTCTTCAGTGCGGCGCTGAACTCGTCGAGCAAGCCGATCGAGAGCCGCCAGCTCTGCCAGTAGAGATCGATATCGAGGTGACGTCCCGGCAACATTTCGACGAGATCGCCAGCCGCGAGCTGCGCGGCAATCGTCTGCGCGGGGCACATTCCCCAGCCGAGGCTCGTCATGCAGGCACGCAAAAAGCCGCCCACGTGCGGCACCCAGTGTACGGGCGGATCGACCTGCGCGCGCGTGATGCGACGCATGAAGCGCGTTTGCAGGGCGTCCTTCGCGTTGAAGACGACGCAGGGCGCGCGCCGCAACGTTTCTCGGTTGACGCCGCGCGCGAAATACTGCTCGAAGAACGACGGCGTGCAGACGGCCAAATAACGCATCGTGCCGAGCCGCGCCGAGCGACAACCCTGTACCGGCTCCGCCTGCGTCGTGACGGCGCCTTGCACGCTGCCGTCGCGAATGCGCTGAGCCGTGTAGTCCTGGTCGTCGATCACGATGTCGAGCAGAACGTGCCGCTCGACGCAGAACGCCGAAACTGCATCGACGAACCAGCCGCCGACGCTGTCGTCGTTGACGGCGACGCGCAGCGTCGGCCAGACGTCCGAGAGAGCGGCGCCGCCCGGCATCAGCGGCATGCGCCCCGTCAATTCAGCCTCGAGCAAACGGACGCGCTCGGTATGACGGCAGAGCAGCGCCCCCGAAGCCGTCGCCACGCAAGGCTGGCCGCGTTTGACGAGCACGCTGCCGATACGCTCTTCGAGCAGCTTGACGCGCTGCGAAATCGCGGAGGGCGTGACGTTGAGCTCGCTCGCGGCGCGATCGAACGAGCCATGACGGACGACGGCGGCAAGCGCATCGAGCAAAGCATAGTCGAACATTAGCGGCTCTTAATCACGTTTAAGAAAATTAGCTTCTCTTACTGTAGTGCGTGAGCGCAGACTACGCGCATTCGCATTGTTCGTCCATCGCTGACCCCATCGCCTTCCTCATGAACTGGACCGCCTTCTCGCACGGCGCCGCGCTTTCCGCGTCGCTGATCGTCACCATCGGCGCTCAGAACGCATTCGTCCTGCGCCAGGGAATCATGCGCTCGCATATCGGCAAGATCGTGGCGATTTGCAGTCTTTCCGATTTCATTCTGATCGCGGCCGGCGTCGGCGGCGCCTCGGCGCTCGCGGCACGATATCCGCGATTCGTCGAATTCGTTCTTTACGCGGGTCTCGCCTATCTCGCCTGGTTCGGGCTCTCGGCCTTGCGGCGCGCGTTGCGCTCGGGGCATGCGGTGATGGACGTCGGCGGATCGCAGGCGGGCAGCGCCGCGCCCCCTGCCCGACAGACCGCCTGGTCCGTCGTTCTCATGACGCTTGCGTTCACCTGGCTCAATCCGCACGTCTATGTCGACGTCGTCCTGCTGATCGGCACGGCCGGCGCGCGCGAACCGGAAGGGGCGCGGATGTCGTTCGCGCTGGGGGCAATGTCCGTGAGCCCGATCTGGTTTGCCGGCCTGGGATACGGCGCGCAGTTGCTCGCACCGCTGTTCCGCAAGGCGACGGCTTGGCGTCTGCTCGATGGCGCGATCGGCAGCATGGTGCTGCTCGTGGCGGCCGCCCAATTACGTTGACGATGTCCGCGCCGCGCCGATCACAGGCATCTCGCCGCAAGCTTTCAAATAGCCTTCGATTGAAATAAGCGCCGCACGTGGTATATATGTGGCCGCGTAACGGCACGCATTGCATAGACAGTCGCCGTTCAATTCCGGGGGCGCGGCCATGAAAATCGTTGGTTACTGTGCGCTTTGGGCGATCGCCCTTGCGCTGCTCATCGCGATGTGCGCAATCTTGCGCGACAGCATCATCAGGCACGACATCAGTGTGCGGGGCCAAGGGGCCGAAAGCGCGGTCCGCTCGACGGTAACGGCCGCGGCGCCCAGTATTTCCGCGAAGCAGTAGGTCCGCCCGCGAACGAAACGAGCGCGCGGCGCTTCGGCGAAAGTACGCGTTGCAGCGAGCGCAAGACTCGCTGCAACGTCGCCGCTCAGCCGAACTGCCGCGCCGGCTCGCGGGAAATGTCGCGCAGGTCGTTCAAACGGCGCCGACGATCGTATCGCCGTCAACGCGAACTCGTTGGCCGATCGCGAGGTTCGGCTGCTGATGATAAGTCATCGTCCGAACCGAGCCATCACCCATCCGCACATTGACTTCATAGTCAGTCTCGCTGCGCATGCGTTGCTCGACGACGTTGCCGGCCACGCCGCCGCCCAGCGCACCGATGATCGTCGCGGCGGTACGTCCGTTGCCGCGGCCGATCTGGTTGCCGAGCAACCCGCCCGCAACGGCGCCTCCTACGGCGCCTAAACCCGTGCCGTGCCCCTGCTGCGTGACGGGCGTGATCGACTCCACCGTTCCCACGTTGCGGTCGATCGCGGCCTGCTGCTGGTATTCGCCGGTGTAGCGAGGTTCGGCGCGCGGAGGACGACTTGCGACGCGCGGGCGAGCCGGCGCATGCGGCTCCGCCTGCACGGCGCCTTGTTGCACCGGCAAGGACGCAGGCGCGGAAGCCGCTTGCGCGATAACAGGTTGAGCCGAAGGATTGTCGTTGCCGTGCGCTTTGGGCAGGATGCCCGTCATGGCCGCGACCGCGACGGTGCTGGCGACGATGACGGCGCCGGCAGCCGTGGCCACGAGCGGATGAATACGGTTGGGTCGTTGCGTTGTCGTTTCCATTGCGATCTCCAAGCGGTGGTACATCGTTGTCGTTGGATCGCAGTGTCGTTCACCTAAGGGCCGGAATCATTATCGAGTTGTAACGCCGTGTTTTTTGGAACGGAGATCTCGGTGATGGCGGAATGCGAACGATGTCTTCAAAAGCCCGGCATCGACGCGGCCGGCAGCTGGTCGCCAAAAGCGCCTGCGCGCGCTAGTCGCGGCGCTTCTCAACGGATCTTTTACCAGCGGTTACAAACGACGCGGAACAGCGCACCTTGTCAGGCTCCGCGCCGCCGGTCATTGCGCTCAGGCGAACGCTTGCGCCGACGGTACCAGCGGCACGCGAGGCTCGATCGCTCGCAGCGCGATGACGTGAAGGATCTGGCTAACGGTCGTGCAGCAGTCCGGCAAGACCATCACTTTGTACTTTTCCGCGGACTTCGAAATCGCCGTATGGGTCACGCAATTTTGCGTCATCATGCCGCAGATCAGCAGTTCGTCGACGCCAAGCTTATGCAACGTTTCTTCGAGCGTCGTCTCGAGGAAGCTATCGGCAAACCTCTTGACGACGATCGGAGCATCGGGTGCGGCGGCAATGATGCGGGAATGAATCTCGACGCCGTGCGTGCCTTCATTGAAAAACGGAGCCGTGCCGTTCGAGCCGGCCACGACGTGCTGCACCAGCACTACCGGAATGCCTGCTGCCTTGGCCTTGGCGATAGCCTGTTCGATGTTCTCCAGGATCGCTTCCGCGTTCCAGAGAGGAAATTTGCCGTCGGAGAAATAGTCGTTTTGCAGGTCGATGACGACGAGTGCGCGATGCCGTGGAGTCATGGCCAAGAGCGGTTGGTTGGGGGGCACCGCAAGAGTATCACCGCCGCGCTCGCACGTCTTTCGGCCCGATCACGGCGGCGGTAGCCGATCGGCGACGAGACGGCTCAAATAGCGATAATCGCGCAACAAGGCGCGGTGCCCCTTACCCCAAGCCGACAGGAAGCGGAACAGATGCGGGCCGGACGATACCGCTTTCTTGGCGCCCCAAACGAAGCCGAGGAATTCGTACGAGAGCGCCCGAAGCGGCCTGGGATTAGCGATTACCGCATCGAACAAGTTCACGTAGATGTGCGAGCTTTGATGCTCGACGCCATAGCTCACATGTTCATGGTCGTGGACGGCGCGTGCACCGGGCTCGAACAGCAGTTTCACGCCGCTGCTGCGCCATAGCGCTCCCATGAAACGATCGTCCGATGTACGAATGCTTTCATTCCACGGCTTCGCAAGCGCAAGCTTGCGCGCATAGATGAAAAACGCGCCGATCAGAAAGTCCGGGGACTCGCCAGGCCGCGCCGCGCGTCCGTATCCGATCGAACGCATGACGACGGGGCTGCTCCAATCCTCCCCCCACTGGACGCTTCCGGCAACAACGCGGTGGCCCGATGCGGCTCCATAGGCCGCGAACAGTCGTTGAATCGCATCGGGCTCGACACGAATATCGTCATCGACGTTGACGATGAGATCGGTATCGGCCGAGCGCGCGCAGAAGTTCCGCGCAGCGGCCACATTCTTGCCGTCATGGAAGCGCAACTTGACGAATTCGTGCTGGCTACAGACGTCGACGACTCTCTTTTGGAGATCTCGATCGGGTGTGGAATCGCATACGACGACCTCGAACGGCATCCTCGATCGCGCGACCGAAAGCGCCGCCAGGCAGCGCTGAAGCTTCTCAGGACGGTTGCGTGTGGGAATTACAACGCTGACGGTCGTCATGGCTTTCTCCGTGTTCATGGAACGGTTGGCGAACGCGCCTTGCCCCTAACCATAACCGGACGAAAAGCCACAAAAACAACTGAAAACTAGAAGTCGATTGCGAATCGGCAGAGGCACGAATGTAGCGAGCCGCAGACATATCGCCGATTTTTCTCGTTTTTTTTTGCTTTTTTCGACGGAGATCCTCCGGACGCGCGCTACCCCCCAGCCACGCCCTGCGTGTCGACGTACAGCGCATACACCGACTGGCACGAAGCCATGAACAACCGATTGCGCTTGAGCCCGCCGAAGCATAGATTCGCGCAACGCTCGGGCAGCGCGATGCGTCCGATCAGCTTGCCGCGCGGCGACACGATCATCACGCCGTCGAGTTCATCGCTGCCCATCCCCCATCCGCACCATAGATTGCCGTGAATGTCGCAGCGCAACCCATCGATCGTGCCGGGGCCCGCATCGAGAAATACGCGACTGTTCGAGATCGTCTTGCCATCGGGCGCCACGTCGTAGACGAGTATCTTGCGATTCGGCTTGCCGCGCGATTCGATAATGTAGAGCAGACTCTCGTCGGGCGAAAAGCAAAGTCCATTCGGGCCCAGTACATCGCCGGCAACGACGCTCGCCTCGCCCGTCGCCGCATCGACGCGGTAGACGTTTTGCGGCAATTGCGGCTCGGCCTTGTGCCCCTCGTAGTGACCGAGGATGCCGAATGGCGGATCGGTGAACCAGATCGAGCCGTCCGACTTCACCACGACGTCGTTCGGCGAATTCAACGGCTTGCCGTCGAAACGGTCGAGGATCACCGTAATCGATCCGTCATACTCGGTCCGCGTCACGCGCCGGCCGCCGTGCTCGCAAGTCACGAGGCGGCCTTGGCGATCGCGCGTATTGCCGTTTGCGAAATTCGAAGGACTCCTGAATAAGCTCACCGCACCGGTTTCTTCGTCCCACTTCATGATGCGATTGTTCGGGATGTCGCTCCAGAGGAGATACCGTCCATCGCCGAACCAGACGGGACCTTCGCACCAGCGAAAGCCCGTTGCGATGCGCTCGACCGCCGCGGCGGGAAGCCTGAACCGCTCGAATTCGGGATCGAGTATCTGAACCCGCGGATCGGGATAACGCTCACTCTGTTGCCACATCTGACGAAGCCCCTCGATTATTCGACGCAAGCCACGAGCATCCAAAGCGGTCCGCTCGGCTTGCGGCCCAATATAGAAGTCGATACGATCGACGTCAACGTTATTGATAACCAGTTGGCAACGCCATGAGCAAGTCGAAGAAGGACGGTGGGCTCAAGAGGGGACTGACGAACTACGGCGACGAGGGCTTCTCGCTGTTCCTGCGCAAAGCGTTCATCAAGGGCGCCGGGTATACGGACGATGCGCTCTCGCGCCCCATCGTCGCGATCGCCAACACGGGCAGCGCCTATAACCCGTGCCACGCGAATGCGCCGCAGCTGATCGAAGCCATCAAGCGCGGCGTGATGCTTGCGGGTGGCTTGCCGATCGAATTTCCAACGATCTCGATCGCGGAAAGCTTCTCGCATCCGACGAGCATGTACCTGCGCAATCTAATGTCGATCGATACGGAGGAGATGATTCGCGCGCAGCCGATGGATGCGGTCGTGCTGATCGGCGGTTGCGACAAGACGGTACCGGCTCAGCTGATGGGCGCAGCGGCTGCGGGCGTGCCAGCAATTCAACTTGTCACGGGGGCGATGCTGACAGGCTCGCATCGAGGCGAGCGCGTCGGCGCGTGTACCGACTGCCGCCGCTTTTGGGCGCGATTTCGCGGCGAGGAAATCGATGCGCGCGAAATCGACGATGTCAACGATCAACTCGTTCCCACGGTCGGCACCTGTTCGGTGATGGGCACCGCCAGCACGATGGCCTGCATCGCGGAGGCGCTCGGCATCATGTTGCCGGGAGGTGCGAGCGCGCCTGCCGTGACGGCTGACCGCATCCGTGTTGCGGAGCGCACTGGAGCGACAGCCGTCGCGATGATCGAAAAGAAGCTGACGCCGGACCGAATTCTGACGCCCGACGCGTTCGAGAATGCATTGCGCGTGCTGTTGGCGGTCGGCGGGTCGACGAACGGCATCGTCCACCTCACGGCGATCGCGGGGCGCTGCGGAATCGAGATCGATCTGGAAGAAGTGGACCGGATGGCGCGGGAAACGCCCGTGCTCGTCGATCTCAAGCCGTCGGGCGAACACTACATGGAGGATCTGCACAAAGCAGGCGGTTTGCCGACCGTGCTGCGCGAGTTGAAACCGCTGCTCAACCTGGGCGCGATGACGGTAACGGGCCGCACGCTCGGCGAAGAGATCGATGCAGCACCGGCGAGCTTTGCGCAAGCTGTCGTGCGCCCCTTCGACCGGCCGATCTATCCGCAAGGCGGCATCGCCGTATTGCGCGGCAATCTCGCGCCGGGTGGCGCGATCATCAAGCAATCGGCCGCGAACCCGGCGCTGATGGAGCATGAGGGACGTGCGATCGTCTTCGAGAACGCGGAAGATCTCGCACACCGCATCGACGACCCAGCGCTCGATGTTGAGGCCAACGATGTGCTCGTGCTCAGGAGCATCGGCCCGGTCGGCGCGCCGGGCATGCCGGAAGCCGGCTATATTCCGATTCCGAAGAAACTCGCGAAGCTCGGCGTGAAGGACATGGTGCGCATCTCGGACGGGCGCATGAGCGGGACGGCCGCGGGCACGATCGTGCTGCACGTGACGCCCGAATCGGCGATCGGCGGCCCGCTCGCGCTCGTGCGAACCGGCGACCGCATCAGGCTCAGCGTTTCACGCCGCTCGATCGAGATGCTCGTCGACGATGCCGAGTTGCGACGCCGCGCGCAAGAAATCAAGCCGCATGTCGTCGCACCTGACGAACGCGGCTATCGCAAGCTGTTCCTGACGTCGATCCTGCAGGCCGACAAGGGTTGCGACTTCGATTTTCTGCGGGCACCCGAAACCACCGCGAAAGTACCGAGGCCCACGCGCGCCGCTTCGGAATAAGCGAAACCGCCAGCTAGCGATGAGACGCAGCGGGTCCGGAGGCGCGTCATGGTCCCCTGGCTCTCACGCCTGCCTGAAGGCGTGGCCAATCGGCGCCAGACAGGGTGGTCGGGTCACGGCGCTTTTGCAACGCCGACATGAATCGGGAGACCGGTTCATACTGACCGGAAAGTAAGCACCGCCGCAGCCCATGGCCAAAAGATTATGAGCAAATCACTACCGCTGGCCGCATTGCACACATTCGTCGAAGTCGGAAAGCTCGGCAGCATGAAGCGTGCCGCCGAGGTGCTCTGCGTTTCTCCTGGCGCGATCAGCCAGCAAATCAAGAATCTCGAAGATCGGCTGGCTATCCGGCTTTTCACGCGCACGAACCGCGAAGTCGAATTGACCGATGCGGGCCGCGCGCTCTTCGATCGACTCTCGCCCGTGTTCGAGGAAGTCGAGGAAATCTGGTCGAACGCGCCCGGAGCAAGCCGTCGTCACACGCGTTTGACGGTCAGCACCACGGCATCTTTCGCGAGTGCCTGGTTGGTTCCGCGGCTCGGGCGATTCAAGGCGTTGCACCCCGACATCGAGGTGGCGATCGATAGCAGCCAACGTGTGCTCGACCTTCGTCGCGAATACGTCGACGTC
>JBCNPL010000020.1:0-20524 GCA_039593375.1 Paraburkholderia sp.
CTGACTGCTGACGGCACCGACATAGCGAGGGCCACATCAACACTGTGGCCCTTGTTCCCGGCTATGACGTCAGTTAGGCACCGTCATTTGAGCTATCGGAGCGCAACACAGCCCATCAAACGTCAATATTCCCCGCCCGCAACGCATTGGACTCGATGAATGCCCGCCGCGGCTCGACTTCATCGCCCATGAGCGTCGTGAAGATCCCATCGGCCGCGATCGCGTCCTCGATCTGAACGCGCAGCAGCCGCCGCACATTCGGATCCATCGTCGTCTCCCAAAGCTGCTCGGGGTTCATCTCTCCGAGCCCCTTGTACCGCTGCTTCGAGACATTGCGCTCTGCATCGGAAATCATCCACCGCATCGCGCTCTTGAAGTCGGTAACGGCCATGCTGCGCTCGCCGCGCTTGATCACCGCGCCGGTACCGATCAATCCCTCGAACGTATTGGCGGTGTTGAGCAGCTGCTGATAATCGGCGGTCAGCAGAAATTCCTCGTCGATGACCGAAACCTTGACGTTGCCGTGATGACGCCGCTCGATGCGCAGCGACCGCAACTCGCGCGCCGCGTCATACATCGGATACACGCTGACCTCGGGTTTCAACGGATCGTTGCGCAACGCGACCTCGAGGGCCTGCGCCGTCGCCGTCGCCGATGCTTCACTGCCGAGGTCGATCGTCACTCCATCCATAATGGCCTCGAGCGCGCTCGAATCGTAGAGCCGGCTCAGCCGATCGACCACTGCCTGAGCCAGCAGATAAGACCTCGCGAGTTCGCCAAGCGCATCGCCGGCGATCGGCGGCGTCCCCTCGCTCGGCAAAAGCTCAGCGCCTTGCAGCGCCAACCGCAGCATATGCGCGTTGAGCTCCACGTCGTCCTTCAGATACCGCTCGTCCTTGCCCGCCTTCACCTTGTAAAGCGGCGGCTGCGCGATATAAATGTAGCCGCGCTCGATCATCTCGGGCATCTGCCGATAGAAGAACGTCAGCAACAGCGTTCGAATATGCGCGCCGTCGACGTCCGCGTCGGTCATGATGATGATCCGGTGATAGCGAACCTTGTCGATGTTGTAATCGTCCTTGCCGATCCCGCATCCAAGCGCCGTAATCAGCGTGACGATCTGCTCGGACGACAGTAGCTTGTCATACCGCGCCTTCTCGACGTTCAGCACCTTGCCGCGCAGCGGCAGGATCGCCTGGAACTTGCGGTCGCGCCCCTGCTTCGCCGAGCCGCCCGCCGAATCGCCCTCGACGATATAGATCTCCGATTTCGCCGGATCCTTCTCCTGGCAGTCGGCAAGCTTGCCCGGCAGCCCGACGCCGTCGAGCACGCCCTTGCGTCGCGTCATCTCGCGCGCCTTGCGCGCGGCATCGCGCGCGCGCGCCGCATCGACGATCTTGCCGCAGATGATCTTCGCATCGTTCGGCGTCTCGAGCAGAAACTCCTCGAGCGCCTTCGCCACGACTTCCTCCACGGGCGCGCGGACCTCCGACGAAACGAGCTTGTCCTTCGTCTGGGAGCTGAACTTCGGTTCGGGCACCTTCACCGACAAGACGCACGAGAGCCCTTCGCGCATGTCGTCGCCCGACGTCTCCACCTTCGCCTTCTTGGCGATCTCGTGATCGACGATGTACTTGTTGATGACACGCGTCATCGCGGCGCGCAGGCCCGTCAAGTGCGTCCCGCCGTCACGCTGCGGGATGTTGTTCGTGAAGCAGAGGACGCTCTCGTTGTAGCTGTCGTTCCACTGCATCGCGACTTCGACACCCACACCGTCCTTCTCGCCGATCACATGGAAAATCGTCGGGTGCAGCACGGTCTTCGTCTTGTTGATGAACTCGACGAATCCCTTCACGCCACCGACGAACGCGTAATCGTCTTCCTTGCCCGTGCGCTGATCCGTCAAGCGAATGCGCACGCCGTTATTGAGGAATGACAATTCGCGGATGCGCTTCGCCAAAATGTCGTAGTGGTATTCGACATTGCCGAAGATCGTCTCGTCGGCCATGAAGTGCACTTCGGTGCCGCGCTTTTCGGTCTCGCCGAGGAACTGCATCGGCGAAACCGTTTCGCCATCGATTTCCTCGATGACGCGGTTTTGCGTGACGCCGCGATGAAACTCCATGAAGTACTTCTTGCCGTCGCGCCGCACGGTCAGGCGAAGCCATTTCGACAACGCGTTCACGCACGAAACGCCAACGCCGTGCAGGCCGCCCGACACCTTGTAGCTGTTCTGATCGAACTTGCCGCCCGCGTGAAGCTCGGTCATCACGATTTCGGCGGCGCTGCGCTTCGGATCGTGCTTGTCGTCGAGCTTGACGCCGGTCGGAATGCCGCGCCCGTTGTCGGTCACGGAGATCGAATTGTCCGCGTGAATGATCACGTGGATGTCGTTGCAATGCCCGGCCAACGCTTCGTCGATCGAGTTGTCGAGCACTTCGAATACGAGGTGATGCAGACCGGTGCCGTCCGACGTGTCGCCGATGTACATCCCGGGTCGCTTGCGCACGGCCTCCAGACCTTCCAGGATCTGGATCGACGAGGCGCCATAGCTGTTGTCGGGCTGCGTGTTGTGCTGTTCACTCATGGATAGTTTCCGGTTCCGCATCTACTGCTGATTACTACTCTCGCTTGCGCTGCCGCCGAATTTTCGGGGCACCAAAGAAACGCCAAAGGGGCGCTGCGCCCCCTTTGGTCTTCTTGTTTTTTCGCCTGGGATCAAATGCGCATCGGCATGACGACGTACTTGAAATCGTCGTTCTCGGGGATCGTGATCAGGGCGCTCGAGCTCGCATCGGCCACGCTCAACTGCAGCATGTCGACCTTCAGATTCGCGAGCACGTCGAGCAGGTAAGTCACGTTGAAGCCCATGTCGATGGCATCGCCTTGATAGGCGATCTCGAGCTCTTCCTGCGCCTCCTCCTGGTCGGCGTTCGTCGACATGATCTTCAGCTGGCCCGGCTCGATCACGCAGCGCACGCCCTTGAACTTGTCCGACGTCAGAATCGCGGCACGCTGCAGCGAGCGCTGCAACTCCTCGCGCCCAATCGTGAACGTGTTCTTGTGAGCCTTCGGTATCACGCGCTGGAAATCGGGGAATTTACCCTCGACGAGCTTCGACACGAGCTCGACCTGGCCGAACGAGAACTTCACCTGCGTCGAAGCGATATCGATCTTCAGCACATCGTCGATGTCCTCGAGCAACCGCTGCAGCTCGAGAATCGTCTTGCGCGGAATGATCACTTCCTGGCGGGCAAACTCGCCGTCGATCTTCATCGACGAAAACGCGAGCCGATGACCATCGGTCGCGACAGCCATGAGCCGCCCGCCGTCGACGACGAGCAACATCCCGTTCAAGTAGTAACGGATGTCTTGCTGCGCCATCGCGAAATGGACCATACCGAGCAACTGGCGAAACGTCTTTTGCGGCACCGACAGGCTTGCACCGTAATCCTTCGCTTGGGCGACGGTCGGAAATTCATCGGCGGCGAGCGTCTGCAGCGCAAAGCGACTCTTGCCCGACTGCACGGTCAGACGCTTGTCGGCCAACGTCAGGCTCACCTGTCCGTCGGGCATCGCGCGCAAAATGTCGAGAAGCTTGCGCGCCGCCACCGTGGTCGCAACCGATTCGCCGCCGACGCCGAAGTCCGCCCGCGTGGTGATCTGCAACTCGAGATCGGTCGACAGAAACGACACGTCGGCGCCGTTCTTCGTAATCAGCAGGTTGGCGAGGATCGGCAACGTATGGCGCCGTTCGACAATGCCGCTCACGGTTGAAAGCGGCCTCAAGAGGTTGTCTCGTTCGGTCTTGACCAGTTGCATAGGGTTCCTTCGTTGATGTCACGGCGCGCTTGCCGACTCGCTGCGCAGATTCGCCGGCGAAACCGCCGACTCCCCGCATCTTTCCGCGCTTTTTACTTCCGCCCTGCACTTTCCCCCGCCCGCGCAGCCAGGGCGGCTAAACCACTATTGTGCCTGAAAAAGAAACGATTTCTGCCAAAGCGACGGGCATTGTAGCGGCCGACGACCCGCGCCACGGCCGCCGCCCCGTCGCGCCCCCTCAGCCCTTCAGCGTCTGTTCCAGCACGTGCAGTTCGTGGTTCAACTGCGCGTCCTTGCCGCGCTCGTCGGCGATCTTGCGCACCGCATGCAGCACGGTGGTGTGATCGCGCCCGCCGAAGAGCTCCCCGATCTCGGGCAGGCTCTTTTGCGTCAATTCCTTCGCGAGATACATCGCGATCTGCCGCGGCCGCGCGATATTGGCCGGACGCTTCTTCGAATACATGTCGGCGACCTTGATGTTGTAAAAGTCGGCGACTGTCTTTTGAATGTTTTCGACGGAGATTTGCCGGTTCTGCACCGTCAGCAGATCCTTGAGCGCCTCCTTGGTCAGCTCGATCGTGATCTCGCGGCCATGGAACTTCGAGTACGCGAGTATCTTGCGTAGCGCCCCCTCGAGCTCGCGCACGTTGGAGCGCAAATGCTTCGCGACGAAGAACGCAACATCCTCGGAGACGCTCACCCCCTCGGACTGCGCCTTGCGCATCAGAATCGCCACGCGCATCTCGAGCTCGGGCGGCTCGATCGCCACGGTCAGGCCCGAGTCGAATCGCGAGATGAGCCGATCGTCGATGCCCGAAATCTCTTTCGGATAGGTATCGCTCGTGATGATCACTTGCGCCTTGTTCGCGACGAGCGCCTCGAACGCGTAGAAGAACTCCTCCTGCGTGCGCGACTTGCCCGAGAAGAACTGGATGTCGTCGATGAGCAGCAGATCGAGCGAATGGTAGTAGCGCTTGAAATCGTCGAACGCCTTGCGCTGGTAAGCCTTGACCACGTCCGAGACGTATTGCTCGGCGTGGATGTAGCGAATTCGCGCGCCGGCTTTGTCCTGCAGCAACTGGTTTCCGATCGCATGGATCAGATGCGTCTTGCCGAGCCCCACCCCGCCGTACAGAAAAAGCGGGTTGTACGAGACGCCCGGGTTGTCCGCCACCTGGATGGCCGCCGCGCGCGCGAGCTGATTCGCTTTGCCCGTCACGAAGTTCTCGAACGTGAGGACCGGGTTCAGCTTCGAGCGCTCATACATCGAATCGGCTTCGGCACCGCCCGCCGCCATTGCGCCGGGACGCCAGGTACGCCGCGCCGCGGCGGCCTCGGTTGCATCGACGCTCGGCAGATCGATGTCCGCGCCGTCGTCGATCGCTCCCGCCGCGCTTGCGTTCTTGTCGGCGCCGCGTGGGTGCGCATCGGCCGCGACCGATGTGCCGTTGCCCGTCGAGGCCTCGGCCGGATAAGCAGCCGCCGCGGCCGACGCCGGTCCCCGCGGCAGCGGAACATTCGCGCTCGCTCCGAGCGGGCCCGTGCGCATCGTCGCCTTCGGATCGAGGACGAACTGGACCTCGACCGGCGCGTGCCAAAAATCCCGCGCAAGGTCGGAAATGCGGCCCGAAAACTGGCTCTTGACCCAGTCGAGCTTGAAGCGGTTCGGCGCGGCAATCGAGAGCGTGTTCGCAGCGGCGTCGAAGGCGACCGGAGCCAACGGTTTGATCCACGTCACGAACTGCTGGGGCGTCAATTCACGCTCCAGCAATGCGGAACAGTGTTGCCAGAATTCATTCATCAAGGTGGCGTCTTTTTTAGTGCACGATCACTCGCCGCCACCTTTGCGCTCACCGCGCCGAGGACCCGGACTGGTCGGACGAGCCCGCCACGAAACCCTTTTGCGACAAACACTTAGGCGCCAAGGGCTCACTCGGAGCGGCGTGCAGGATTCTTGAGACAAGGCGAGATTCTACCGCCAAAATACCTCGGCCAGTAAGTTATCCACAGGGCCGGATCGTGCACCGCGTGCGTGCCGAAGCCTGTCCGAAACGCGCCGACCGCAAGTCTGCGGCCCCTCTAAGGTATTGACGACCAAGAGAAAACCGGTTTAAATAACGGGTTCTCGCGAAAGCGAAAACCATTTTTCGGCCCCGTCGGCAGGCATATGCACACGCGGTCACCTCTCCTGTGAGAACGACATGAAACGTACCTACCAACCTTCCGTGACGCGCCGCAAGCGCACCCATGGCTTTCGCGTGCGCATGAAGACCGCCGGCGGCCGCAAAGTGATCAACGCCCGTCGCGCGAAGGGCCGCAAGCGCCTCGCGATCTAAGCCGGAACGCCAGGCTGGACAGGCAAACGGCGCGGCCGGCGCCCGCTATCACGCGCAAGCCGCCGCACGCTGCCATCGAGCTCCGTCCGTTGCGAGCGCAAGCCGCCTTTCCCAAAGCCGCGAGGCTTCTCAAGACGGATGAGTTCTCATCCGTTTTTCGTTTACGCCCGTGGCGCCGATCGGCTCACTTCGTCGTCTACGCAAGACCCACCGGGCACGACGCGCGGCTAGGGCTCGTCATCGGCAAGAAGTTCGCGCCGCGAGCGACGACGCGCAACCTCGTGCGGCGCGTCGCGCGCGAGGCGTTCCGGCTGCGCCGCGCCGAGTTCGGGGGATGGGACGTGCTGCTGCGCCTGCACGCCCGTTTCGACAAGACGGCGTTTCCGAGCGCCGCCTCGCCGCCATTGAAGACGCTTTGCCGCACCGAGATCGAGGAATTGCTCGAGAAAACGGCACGCGAGATTGCCCGCCGCCAGTCGGCACCCGTGCAAAACGGCACGGCTCATGACTGAATATGGGGTTTCGCGTCGCCGAATCAACCGCCATGCAAACGGTACTGATCGCGCTGCTGCGTTTCTACAAGGTCGCCGTGAGCCCCCTGCTCGGCAGCCGGTGCCGTTTTTATCCCTCCTGTTCCGACTACGCACGCGAAGCAATCCAGTATCATGGCGCCGCGCGAGGCACTTACCTCGCGGTGAAACGCCTGTGTCGCTGTCATCCGTTTTCGGCGGGCGGGATCGATCTAGTCCCGCCCCCTACCGCGAAAAAGCGCTGAAGCGCCGCTCCCTCGACTCCGAGACCACGCATGGATATCAAACGCACCGTCCTATGGGCGATCTTCTTCGTGTCAGCGCTCATGCTGTTCGACAACTGGCAGCGCGAGCACGGACACCAGTCGATGTTCTTCCCGAACCCGACGGCAACGCACACCGCGCCGGCGCCCAGTGCCTCGGGCACGGGCTCCGAGGCAGCCGCGCCTGCTTCGAGCGCGGCGCCGGCAACGGTGGCGAACGCGCCGGGAGCGCCGGCACAGCAGCCGGCGCCCGCGGCTCAGCTGATCCACTTCAGCACCGACGTCTACGACGGTGAGATCGACACGCGCGGCGGCACGCTCGAAAAACTGACGCTGACGCGCAAGAGCGATCCGAAGCAGGGCGACCTCAACATCACGCTGTTCGACCGCACGGCCAACCATACGTATCTGGCGCGGACGGGCTTGATCGGCGGAGACTTCCCGAACCACAACGATGTCTTCACCGCGCTGCCGGGCCCACGCGCGCTGACCGACGATCAGAAGTCCTTCCAGATCAGTCTCGAGTCGCCGGCCAAGGGAGGCGTCAAGGTCGTCAAAACCTACACGTTCACGCGCGGCAGCTTCGTCATCGGCGTCGACACGAAGATCGAGAACGTCGGCACGACGCCCGTCACGCCGAGCGTCTATATGGAACTCGTGCGCGACAGCACGCCCGTCGACACGCCGCGCTTCTCGCATACGTTCCTCGGGCCGGCCGTCTATACGAACGAGCACCACTTCCAGAAAATCTCGTTCAGCGACATCGACAAGAACAAGGCCGAATACGCGACTTCCGCCAACAACGGGTGGGTCGCGATGGTCCAGCACTACTTCGCGTCGGCCTGGATTCCCAAGGAAGGGGCGAAGCGCGACATCTATGTCGAGAAGATCGATCCGACGCTCTATCGCGTCGGCATCACGGAACCCGTCGCGACGATCGCGCCGGGGCAATCGGTCGATGTATCGTCACGCCTCTTCGCGGGCCCCGAGGAAGAGCGGATCCTTGAAGGCGTCGCGCCCGGCCTCGATCTCGTGAAGGATTATGGCTGGGTCACGATCATCGCCAAGCCGCTTTTCTGGTTGCTCGAAAAGATCTATGGCTTCGTCGGGAACTGGGGCTGGGCGATCGTGTTGCTCACGCTGCTCATCAAGGCCGTGTTTTTCCCGCTGTCGGCGGCGAGCTACAAGTCGATGGCGCGCATGAAGGAAATCACGCCGCGCATGCAGGCACTCCGAGAGCGGTTCAAGAGCGATCCGCAGAAGATGAACGCCGCGCTGATGGAGCTCTATAAGACCGAGAAGGTCAATCCGTTCGGCGGATGTTTGCCGATCGTGATCCAGATCCCGGTGTTCATTTCGCTCTATTGGGTGCTGCTCTCCTCCGTGGAAATGCGCGGCGCGCCGTGGATTCTCTGGATTCACGACCTCTCGCAACAAGACCCGTACTACATCCTGCCGGTGCTGATGGCCGTGTCGATGTTCGTGCAGACGCGGTTGAACCCGACGCCGCCGGATCCTGTTCAGGCCAAGATGATGATGTTCATGCCGATCGCGTTCTCGGTCATGTTCTTCTTCTTCCCGTCCGGACTCGTGCTCTATTACGTCGTCAACAACGTGCTTTCCATCGCGCAGCAGTACTACATCACGCGGATGATGGGCACGCATAAGAAGAGCAAGCCAGCGTAAGCCATGGCGCGAGGACTTTGGTCGGGCTTCGGCCCTCGGCCGCCTCGATGATTCTTTGCGAAGCGAAAGCTGATTTGCCGCGCCAACGCCCCGGTCGATGACCGGGGCGTTGTGTTTTGTCGACGGCAGATGAACGCCCGTCCGTTGCGCGTCTGCTGCGAGGCCCCGAATATGCCTTCAAGTGCCGCCGGAATCGCGCCATGGACAGTGGCGCGATTTGGCGCGATTCTGATTTTCGCGCCATAATCGCGCCACTATTGCGCCAAAGACGTAACAAATCGCGCCACACGCCCATGCAAACACCGGACGAACTGCTCCAAAGCGTTGGAAACCACCCCGAGGGCATCTCCATCGCCGATATCCTGGCGAAGCATCCGGAGCTTGCTCGCCGCACGGTCCAACGCTGGCTCAATGAGCTCGCCGCGGCGGGCCGGATTCACGCCTTCGGCGCCGGCCGGGCTCGCCGGTACGTCGCCAATGCATTGCGCCCCGCGGCGACTGCAGTCCCACGTGACGCATTCCCTCATCACATCCCGCTGTCCGCTGATAGCGAGGACGTCCTTGCTTACGTCGACCAACCACTTGAGGCTCGTCGCCCTGTCGGGTATCAACGCGAGTTCCTCGACGCCTACCAGCCGAACCACACCTGGTATTTGCCGGAGCCACTACGGCGGCAGTTGCGCAAGATGGGCGACACCGGCCAAGCGCAACGTCCCGCGGGAACCTACGGCCGGGCGATCTTGAACCGTCTGCTGATCGATCTCTCCTGGGCGTCCAGTCACCTCGAAGGCAACACCTATAGCCGGCTCGATACTCGGGAGCTGATCGAGCACGGCCGCGTCGCGCAAGGCAAGGCTATGCGCGAGACGCAGATGATCATGAACCACAAGGTGGCCATCGAACTGCTCGTCGACAACGCCGAAACGGTGGGCTTCAATCGATATACGCTGCTCAACCTGCATAGCGCGCTGTCGTACAACTTGCTGCCGAACCCCGCGGACGAAGGGCGCCTTCGACAGCATGGAGTGGAAATCGGTCAAAGCGTTTATCGTCCGCTTGCCGTTCCCGCGCAGATTGCGGAAATGCTCGATTTCATCCTGGACAAGGCAAACCGCATCGACGACCCCTTCGAACAGTCTTTCTTCGTCATGGTGCATCTGCCTTATCTGCAGCCATTCGCAGACGTCAATAAGCGCACCTCGCGCCTGGCGGCGAATCTCCCGCTGATCCGCGCCAACCTTTGCCCCCTGACCTTCCTCGACGTGCCTGAGCAAGCGTACAGTCGCGCCATCCTCGGTATCTACGAGTTGACGCGCGTCGAATTGCTGCGCGACCTTTATCTGTGGGCTTATGAACGGTCAACGCAGGAGTATCTCGCCATCAAGCAGGATCTGGCCGAGCCGGATCCATTGCGGTTGGCTTGGAGGGAAGTCATCAAACAGGCCGTTCGCGAAGTCGTCCGCCAACCCGAGCGCGAGCCGCTCGACGTTATCCGGAGATGCTTGTCGGAGCACGACCTCGGCGCCGACCGCGAGAATGTCGAAGCGCTGGTGATCGAGGAACTCCGGCGCTTGCACGAAGGCGTGCTGGCCCGATATGGGCTGCGCCCCTCCGATCTCGCGCAATGGCAGACCCGCCAAAAGCAGATGTAGCCAACGCCTGCTCGCGCAGTGAGACCTCGGTTCACTGACTAAGGCTTGAACCCTCCACCGTCTGGCCGGCAACCTTTTGGCGAACGGTCGAGGGCTGTCGGCAACCGCTTGGCTCAGCGTTCCGATCGGTCGCCGTAGAACTGCGCGACGAGTTCCTGGACCAGGTAGCGATGGTGCGGCGAGAGCGCCTCGATCTTCGATGCGAGCTCGATCGTTTCGGGCGTGAGCGGATACTTCTCGTCGCGCGGCAGGGGCTTCGGCGTCGCACTGGCCGTCGCGTTCGGCGGCGGCCCGTAATGGAGCCAATGCAAATCGACTCGCAGCCATTCCGCCAGCGTCTTCAGCTTGTCATCGGTCGGGATCGTGCGGCCCGTCAGCCATTTGTGGGCCGTCTGAGGGGATACCGGATGCTCCCCGTGGTGGCGCAAATTGAAATGCAAAGCGAGTTGCGTCCCGCCGGTCACCTTTTCGGGGCTGCGCAGCAGGGCAAACTTCAGGCGTTCCGAGAACGCCGCTTTCTCTTCGGCGGTTGGCATCGCAAAATTGTGCAATCGAGCCAATGCGAAGGAGACAACCAGGCAGGACAGCTTTAGCCTGGTCAGGAACCGGTTTAGCTGATTTGGGCCGCTTGTGCGAGGGCCGTGGAGCACGGTCGGATAGCGGAAAGCCAAGCCAGCCGCAGCGGACTAGCTGAATCGAGTCGGTTTCCCCTTCTCGTCGTCCGAAGAATACACTATCCCAATTAAGATAAATCGAATTTGTGGTAGGCGCCGAGCGACCAGGATCGCGGTGTGAGAAGCCGGCCGGTGCAGCGCGCTACAATGCCGGGCGCCAACCGTCGCGAACGCACCTCCGCTGTCCGATCGGGCAGCCGCGCCACCGTTTGACGCTAACGTCGTCGGCTGTTGTTTCGACCGCATTCACCGCCATCGCCATCATGCTTCCCATCGATTCCGATCCGATTGTCGCCATTGCCACCGCTCCGGGGCGCGGGGGAATCGGGGTCGTGCGGATATCGTGCGGCCGCGCCGGCGAGGCCGCTGCCGCAACGCTGATGCGAGCCCTTTGCGCGCAGACGCTCGAGCCGCGTCACGCGAGCTACGTCGCGTTCGTGGATGCGGGAGGTGCCGCGCTCGACCGTGGAATCGCGCTTTACTTTCCCGCACCGCATTCGTACACGGGCGAGCATGTGATCGAGCTGCAGGGGCACGGCGGGCCTGTGGTGCTTCAGCTCGTCTTGCAGCGCTGTCTCGAAGCTGGCAAGGCATTCTCGTTGCGGCTCGCCGAGCCGGGCGAATTCACGCGGCGCGCGTTTCTCAACGACAAGCTGGATCTCGCGCAAGCCGAAGCCGTCGCCGATCTGATCGAAGCCAGCACCGAAGCAGCCGCGCGTTCAGCGGGACGCTCGCTCGAGGGCGCGTTCTCGCGCGATATTCGCGCGCTCGTCGACGAAGTCATCGCACTGCGGATGCTCGTCGAGGCGACGCTCGATTTTCCCGAAGAGGAAATCGACTTTCTGGAGGCCGCCGATGCCCACGGGAAACTCGCGCATATCCGCGAGCGTCTCGATCACGTGCTTGCCGAGGCACGTCAGGGGGCGTTGCTGCGCGAGGGGTTGTCCGTGGTGCTTGCGGGGCAGCCCAACGTCGGCAAGTCGTCGCTATTGAATGCGCTGGCCGGCGCGGAGCTCGCCATCGTCACGCCGGTCGCCGGAACGACGCGCGACAAAGTCGCGCAAACCATCCAGATCGAAGGTATTCCACTGCATATCATCGATACGGCCGGTTTGCGCGAGACGGAGGACGAAGTCGAAAAGATCGGAATCGCAAGAACTTGGAGCGAAATCGAGAAAGCCGACGTCATTCTGCATCTCCTTGATGCCCGGATCGGCGTCACCGCGGAAGATGCGCTGATCGCCACGCGTTTTCCGACGGAAATGCCCGTCGTTCGGATACTGAACAAAACGGATTTGACCGATATCGGTCCGGAGGTCAATCGGCTGGCCGCGGCCGATGGCGATGGCGGGGTCTGCGAGATAAGACTTTCAGCCAAGAAAAGCGAAGGCATCGACTTGCTGCGCGCGGAGTTGCTGCGCATCGCCGGTTGGCAGGCCGGGACCGAAAGCGTCTATCTCGCGCGCGAGCGTCATCTCATTGCGCTGCGGGCCGCTCACGAGCACCTCGCGCTCGCGGCCGAGCATGCCGAAGCAGGAAATCAATCGCTCGATCTCTTTGCCGAGGAGTTGAGACTCGCGCAGGAAGAGCTGAACTCGATCACCGGGGAATTCACGTCCGATGATCTGCTGGGCGTGATTTTCAGTCGGTTCTGTATCGGCAAATAAGGGCTCTACCAGCATTGACACGAGGCCCCCGTATCCGCTTGAAACGTGACCCGCCGAAACTTATCGCCGCGGTACAGGCAACACTCGGGGCCGAACTTTTCGTCGAATTCGACGCGATTCAAATCGAATCCGAGTGAGCGGAAGCCACGTAAAGTCCGCCCAATGGCGGAAAAGGTTAGTCGACGGACTAGCGATCTCGGACCTAGGCCGACACGCTCCCGTGAAGCGAGAAAGCCGGCTCCGATGCGTGCCTTTCGAGCGGGCAATGTCTCGACGAAACATATGGTTTCGGTTGGGCGCGATGCCTTGGCGGATTCTTTTCTGGTGCGCTCGTTGCGGAGTTCCGCGACTGCGCTCCGATCGCCGCCCTCACCGAGCGCGTGCCACAGTTGCTGACGTTCGCCGTCGCGCTGCTGGTCGTCGTGGTCGCCGCCTATGTGCCTGCCGCCGCACTTGTCGCACCCGCGGCATTCGTCGCAGTCATCGCGTCGCTAAGTCGCGATGACGGCCCCATCGCGCGCGTCTTCAAGACGCGCGCCGCGCAATATCTCGGGCGCTTATCGTATTCGCTCTATCTCGGCCATGCGGTGCTCTATGGGCTTTTCACGCTTGCGACGGACGTCACGAAAAGCAAGGTGGCGCGCGTCACAGAGGCGGCGCTGTTCGTGCTGCTGTCGTTCGCGCTCGCGCATGCGCTTGCCCGCTTCGTCGAAACGCCGTGGCGCCGTCGCGTCAACGCGTTCGCCGACGTGGCGTTCCGTTCGCCCAGTTCCTCGCGATCGGCCGCACTCGCGCGCCACGCTGGATTGCACAAGATGCGGCCCGAGCAATGAGCCGCGTCACCGTTTACGCAGGCTATAGCGCGTAGGCAAATTGATGTAGCCTTATCGGGCAGTCGATCCAACCGGCCATGATGACTCCAAGGAGTGCCGATGCGACTTCTCCCGTTGATCTCGATCATCCTCGTCATCGTCCCGCTCTGGCGCATCTGCTCGCGCGCCGGCTTTCATGGGGCCCTCTCGCTGCTCGTGATCATTCCGTTGATCGGTCCTTTCATCGTCGGCGCGATCCTGTCGTTCGGCACCTGGGGGCCACCTCGCAACGCGCGTGGAGGCTTATCATGGGTATGGCCGTTTTTTCGCCTTTGCACGTGATCGTTATCATCGTCGTGCTCTGCCTGAACCTTGTCTACATACCCGCGGTCAGGCGGGCCGGCTTTTCCGGATGGTGGGTCTTGCTGTCGATCGTGCCCGTTGCCGGGCTCGTGCTGCTTTGGATGTTTGCATTCGCGCGCTGGCCTGCGCAGCCGGAGCGGTAGCGTCGGGCTGCATCGAAGGAAGCGCAACGAGCTGGGCCACCCATGGATACACAAGATGTCCGAATGCTCGCCGCTCCCCATCAAGCGTCAGTTGCCCTGTGTCGCATATCGCACGGCAGTTGTCCTGTACCGGTTGGATCTCGAAGCGCAGGTTTCGATCGCGTGAGCATGTTCGACTCGACGGGCGGCGTCAAATTCCGCCATTGATTTGTCCGCCGACGCGCAATGCGAGCGCCTATGATCCGTCGTGCAATGCAATTGAAAACAAGCTGAAGCGCTATTGTCTGGCAACTCCGGTGCACCCTTCTCTGCACCGACCCGGTCCATCGTAATTTCAAACGTCCAAACACACTTTGGCGCGGGCTTCGTGCGTGCGTCGTGGGGGCTCGTCGAGATCCCCCACCTGTACTTTATTCGTCGACGTTTTCGATTCAAGAACAAACATTAATGCCATTGTCTCGCGCATGAGCTTCATTCGACGACCCAAGTCGGGCCATCGCGAGTCACCACTTGAGCTGTGCGGCGCGAACCGTTAGGCGATTGCCGAACGGAAATCCTTTCTTGGAGGCCATCATGAACGCGCGATTCCGTATCGAGTTGCTCGCCGCACTCTTGACCGTGGTTGGCGCTACGTCCGCATTCGCCGACGATGAGGGCGGCAATGGCGTCGGCTGCACGATGCCCGCGGGAACCGTCGCTCTCGTGCAAAAGCAGCTCGCCGTCGTCGTCAATCTGTCGGATGGCAACGGCGGCATCTTCAAGCCGAACCGCATGTGGTCCGCCGTGGTCGATAGGAACGGCCATCTCTGTTCGGTGATCAAAACGGGCGACGCCTGGCCCGGCAGCCGCGCCATCGCGATCGCGAAGGCCTACACCGCCAACGGGTTCAGCAACGACGCGCTCGCTCTCTCGACCGCCAACCTCTACGCCGCCACTCAGCCCGGCGGCTCGCTTTATGGCCTCAACAATACCAATCCGTTCGACGCGCGCTTTCTCGCGGACGGCGCAGGACAAGGGCGCGTGCTCGGCGGCGTCGTCACGTTCGGCGGGGGTGTCGCCTTGTATGCGGGCGGCAAAGTGATCGGCGGGCTCGGCGTCAGCGGAGACAGCGCATGCGCCGATCATGCGATCGCCTTTCGCATGCGCAAGCTGGCAGGCCTCGCTGGCGTCCCTGGCGGTGTAGCGCCGGACAATACTGACAACATCATTTACGCTACCAATTCACTCCCGGTCGGATTCGAGCACCCGCATTGCTTTCCTTCGGACTTGTCTCCGTCGGCGATCGAATCACAGTAGCGGCGGCACTCCGTCGCGCGCGACGTAGCGAGATTCGCCGGCGTGTCCCGGGCCGGCGACTTCGCCTCGCTGCGTCAGCGGTATTTCCTCTCGAACTGCGTCCTGACGACGCGGCTAACGAACGTCGACAATCCTCGCCCCGCGGCGGCGAGGCGCTGCATTTGCGCGATATTCGCCGCGCCGGCGCTTCGCTCCGTGTACAGATAGATCCAGCCGTCGTTGAACTTGACCGCGATCGAATCGCGGCCGATTTCGTAGGCGACGACCCCGGATCGACCGCTCAAGTTTCGGTAGGATTGCATCGCAATAGTCGCACGCACGTTCGAGCACGACGCCTCACTCGCCGCAAAGCACCCCGGCTTCACCGGCGGCGGTCAACACGGTTCGGCAAGGGCGTTTCATGTCAGCGGTCGAGGGAAGCGGGCACGGAGCGTCGTTTCAATTCGAGTCCGTCGTTGGCGAGGTTAACGGCAAGCAGCCCGCGTAGGCACTGATCCTTTCCCTCAACACACCATGCAGTCGTCGAATGGCGGGGAAGAACTGCTTTCGGTGAGGACAAACGAGATTCAGCGGCACGGGCTCGCCCGGCTGTTCGGGCAACAGGACTTCCAGTCTGCCCGCCCGTACGTCACCGCAAACGTCGATCCACGACTTGTAAGCAATGCCGTAGCCGGCGACGGCCCAGCGCCGCGCAACATCGGCATCGTCGCACAGCAAGGATCCACCGACGGTTACCTGCCGCCGCTCGCCGTTCACCGGAAACCCCCACTTGTCATAAACGCGCCCGCTCAGCGCGTACAGCAGGCATTGATGCCGAGCCAAATCGTCGAGGGCTCGCGGCCGCCCGTTCCGTTCGAGATAGGCGGGCGACGCGACGAGCACACGCCGATTGTGTTCCGCAAGCGCCAGCGCCACATAGCTCGCGCTCTCAGTTGCGCCATACCGGATCGCAACGTCGACGGGATCGCGAAAGACGTCGGTCAGTTGATCCGACAAGAATAGTCGCAACGACAGCTTCGGATGCGCCTCGCGAAATTCGGTCAACCACGGCAGCAGCACGTTGCGCCCGAGATCCGACGGCGCCGCGACCTGGAGCAAGCCTTGCAAGGTGTCTTCTTCGCCGCGCAACCGCTCGCGCCCTTCGCTCAGCATCGTCAGCACGTCCCTCGCGTAGGGCAGATATTGCTCGCCCTCGACTGTCAACCGCAGGCTACGCGTCGAACGCGCAAAAAGGCGCACGTCGAGCTCGCGCTCGAGTCGCTGAATGGCCGCGCTCACCTGGCCCGGCAGCAAATCCGCCTCGCGTGCGGCGTTCGAGAAGCTGCCTAGCGCAGCAGTGCGGACGAAGAGGCCCAAGTCGTCGAGCCGGATCATTTTCATTCCCGCGGTGAAAGTTCTACTCGATTGTCGCTGTTTTTCAGTAAGCGAGTGTGAAGGATCATTCGTCGATTGCTCGAACCGGTCCGACCCGTTGCCGCCAACGCAGCGATCCCATGTTCGCCCTATGTCCTGCTTTCCCGCGAGGAGAATCGAAATGAAAGCTATCGTCTACAGTCAACACGGCCTGCCGATCCAGGATCCGCGATCGCTTTATGAAGCTGAATTGCCGAAGCCGGAACCGGAGCCGCGCGACCTGCTCGTCAAAATCCGTGCGATCGCGGTCAATCCTGTCGACACGAAGGTGCGCAGGAACTCGCCGACCGATACGCCGCGCGTGCTCGGTTGGGATGCCGTTGGAACGGTGGAAGCCGTAGGCGCGGCGGTGACGCGCTTCAAGGCCGGCGATGAGGTGTTCTATGCGGGCTCCATCGCACGTCCTGGTGCCTATGCCGAATACGGTCTCGTCGATGAACGGATCGCCGGTCACAAACCGAAATCGATCGACGATGCGTGCGCCGCGGCTTTGCCTCTCACCTCGCTCACGGCATGGGAGCTTCTCTTCGATCGGCTTGGCGTGGCCGAAGGCGCGGGCGATGGTGATGCGCTCTTGATTGTCGGCGCCGCCGGCGGCGTCGGCTCGATGCTTACGCAACTCGCGCGTCGATTGACGAAGCTGCGCGTAATCGGCACCGCGTCGCGTCCGCAGACGCGCGAGTGGGTGAGCGGCCTCGGCGCCCACGACGTGATCGACCATTCGCGCGGGCTCGTCGAGGCGCTCCACGCGATCGGCATTCCACACGTGCGTTACGTTGCGAGCCTCACGCATACCGACGCTCACTATGGGCAAATCGTCGAAGCGCTCGCGCCTCAAGGCAAGCTCGGCATCATCGACGATCCCGCGACGCTCGATGCGATGCAGCTCAAGCGAAAGGCAATCTCGTTGCATTGGGAGCTGATGTTCACGCGGTCGCTGTTCGAGACGCCCGACATGATTCGTCAGCACGAGATCCTCGAACGGATCGCTACGCTGATCGATGCGGGGACGTTGCGAACGACGCTCGGCGAGCATTTCGGCGCGATCAGCGCTGACAATCTGCGGCGCGCGCACGAGCTCATAGAAAGCGGCCGCGCGCGCGGAAAGATCGTTCTTGAACGGTTCCAGCGTTGAGCCTCCAAATTCGAGGCCCATGACGCGGCCGATTACGAAGCCGCTTGATCGTCGTCGCCCGGCCGCGCCGCACGCTGCGCTAACGCGTGGCGCGCCGGTGTCGTTCGCACGAGCCGCGCTACGCCCCCTGCATCAGCGCCGCGATCTGATCGGCCGTCATCGCGTTTCGGTAGATGCGGAAGTCGTCGATCATTCCGTTGAAGTACGGATCGGCCGAGTACTGCGAACGTCCGATCCAGTTCTGCGCGGTCGGACCGATCCGCCATGGCGCGTGGACGACGTTGCTCGAAGTGCCTATCACGGCGCCGTTCAGATAGAGCGTCGCGGTGGTTCCCGAAAGCGTGACGGCAACGTGCGTCCATTGACCCGTTGGTAACGCGACGTTGCCATCGACTTGAGAATTGCCGTATCCGTTGACCGTTGTCGCGAAGCGCATCACGCCGGCTGAATTTTTTGCCGTCAGCATGACCCAGCGCCCCGTGCCCGCGCCGAAATCGAAGATACGGGCCCACGCATTGCCGCCGTTCCAGTTGACCCACGCGGCGATCGTCAAATCCGACACGTCGGACATCAGGTCGTTCGGCAAACTGACATAGCCGCTCGATCCATCGAGCGAAATGGCATTGCCGATCTTGCCGGCCACATGCGTCGCACCACCGATGAGTGTACCGGCATGCCCGTTGCCGCTCGAATCGGCCGCGCTCGTGCCGCTCGACTCGTCGAACGTCAGATAGGTATGCAGTTGCACCGCCGTCACCGCCACGACCTCGCTCGAGTTCGCGCTTTCACCCGACGGTGTCTGCGCACTCACGACGTAGTACCACGTGCCCGAACCGGGCGAGTCGGTATAAGTCAGCGGATCGACGATTCCGGACGCGACCGCCGTGTACGGCCCGCCCGAGCTCGTTCCTCGCTTGACGTTGTAGCTCGTGCCGTTCGCAACGCCCCACCATGAGAGCACTACCTGTCCAGCAGTCGGATACGCCGTGACGCCGCTCGGCGCGGCTGCGGGGCTTGCGGGATCGCGCGTGCAGGTAAGCGTTCCGTAGCCGAGCTGATCGTAGCCGCCGCTCGTGCTTCCGTAATTACCGCCGCCTCCTTCGGGCTGGATCGCTTGCGCAAACTTCGTCGACCACGGCGCCGCAAGCCCCTGACGGTTCACGTAGTGGTTATAGACGAGCGCCCAGCAAGGCCGGATCGTCCCTTGCGCCGAAGTCGAGAAGGTCGCTTGCGTGACGTCCACGTTCGAATACGTCACGTAGGGCACCGTCAGGTAAGTCCCGTCCGACTGGACGAGATTCGCCTTCGCTACGTATTCCGCGCCCGCCAGGAAGCGGTTGTTGTCGTGGCCGTACAGGTCGATGCCCTGATTCCAGGCCATTTCGCAAATCGCGCCACCCAGCGCGATGCCGAGCGTATTGTGGCCTTGATCGCGCCCGCTCTCCTGCCATTGGCCAAGATAGCCGGGATGCACGTAATACACCGCCTGCGCGATGGCGCCGTTGCCGGGACCGTTCAGGAAGTAGTTCACGGCCGTATCGAACTTCGTGTGGTCGTCGCAAAGCACACCGATCGCCATGATCGAAGCGATGTTGCAGAGATCCCAATTCGCCCAGTAATGCGTGATCTGCGTGTTGTTGTGGCGGTTCAGGAAGTCGATGTTGATCGGGTAGAAGATGTTGCTCATCATCGACTGGAACGCAGCCAGGTCCGCGGCAGCCCAGCCGGCATAGCTGCGCATGATTTCACCGGCGTTCGCGAATTCATAGCCGTAGATGCCCGCCGCCAGATCGGCGTTGCTGTCGCCGCTGATCTGTTGCAACGTGGATGACCACGCATTCATGATTTGCACGGCCTTGTCCGCATAAGCGGTATCGCCGGTAATCTTCCATCGAAGCGCGCAGGCATAGGCGGCGGCGATGTCGTTGTACAAGTTCGGGTAGTTCTGCGGGTACGAACCGCCCCGATAAACGATCGCCACCGGCCGCGGCGACCACGAAAGGCTCGCATGGCTATTGGCGATCAGCACTTTCCAGTCGTCGTACCAAGGCGATAACTGCGCCGCGACCTTCTGCGCCATGCGATCGAAATCGGCCTGCGTATGCAGCAACCCCGGATGCGCGAAGGCGCCGCTCGTCGTCACGTCGGCCGCGCCCGTCGCGACATGAGCGAGCGCTACGTTCGTCGCCGCGCCGGTCGCGGAGGATCGGCTCACCGAGGCAGCATCGGCCGAACCGCCCGCTCCGCCGCACGCCGAAAGCGCGAGCGCACCCAGGCTGTAGAGAAATGTGCGCCGCGAAATCCCCGCTTGTTGCTCGTTGTTCTTCGTATCGTCCATATGTCGTCGCTCCGTCAATGACCGGTGGCTGGGAATGCCTCGAACGGAGGCAGGCATGCGCCGAGCGCCGCCTCCGGCCCTCTCGTGTCCGCCTTCGCGCCTGTCCCGCCACGCGCGAACGGTCCTGTGTCGCCAGGGATCCGCAAACGTTTGCGGTTGAAAAGGAACTAACGGCACGAACGGCAAGGCCTGCTGCGTTAACGGAACACGGCGGCACCGGGCGCACCGAAATTGGTGTGAGGAATGACGGAATTGCGTGTAGGGAAAGCCTGATGGATTCTTCGGCACCGCGCCGGAACGATGACTAGCGGCGGACGCGCGACCCGAGACACGCAAGCACGACGAACATCGCGCGTGCGCGCAGAGCGTGTTCGACGCTCGATAGACAAAAAAA
>JBCNPL010000200.1:0-4976 GCA_039593375.1 Paraburkholderia sp.
CCAGCATTCTAACCGACTGAACTACCGCTCCGCAGTTTTCTGGTGGGTGCTGTAGGGATCGAACCTACGACCATCGCCTTGTAAGGGCGGTGCTCTACCGCTGAGCTAAGCACCCGAAACCAAGCGGTTAGCCGCTTAGTTTAGGGCATCCTTGAGGGTCTTGCCAGCCTTGAAAGCCGGAACCTTCGAGGCCTTGATCTTGATCGTCTCGTTGGTGCGCGGGTTACGGCCGGTACGGGCGGCGCGCTTGCGCACGGTGAAGGTGCCAAAGCCGACGACCGACACATCGTCACCCTTCTTCAGAGCCTTCTGCACGGTCTCGAAGAAAGCCTCGAGCGCGCGACCGGCGTCCGCCTTGGTGAGTTCGGCCTTCTCGGCGATGGCATTGATCAGATCGGTTTTATTCATTGAGACACTCCCTTAAACGATTATGCGGCCCGCGTGGTCAGTCTGGGACGAGACGACGCCGACTAGAGATGGTTGGCGACCAATGAATGGGGCGCCGCCCCGCGACCCCGCATCGATGCGCTTCCGACGACGCGCGTGGATTGCGGTGCCGCCTTTATACCAGTGCCCCCTAGGGTCCGCAATATAAGCAATACCAAGGCTTTCAGGCTTTTCGAGGCCTCGAAAAAGCACTTGCAATGAGCAATTCGAAACGTTACGCGGCGCACATTCGAAAGCGTCGCCCATGCAAAAAAGTGGCATGCCGAAGCATGCCACTTTCGAAACTGCAACTTTCGCTGCGCGGCTCAATGAGGACGAGCAGGAGTCTCGGCTGAGTCTTCTGCGCTCTCCACCTTTTTCTCGACAGTCGCCGCTGTGGATGCTGCCTCCTCTTCCTTCGCATGGCGCGGCTGCAAGGGGCGCTCCAGCGCGATGTCGAGGACCTCATCGATCCAACGCACCGCATGGATGTCCAACTGCCCGGTGATGTTCGCCGGAATATCAGCAAGGTCCTTCTTGTTCTCCTCCGGGATGATCACCGTCGTGATACCGCCCCGGTGAGCCGCCAGCAGCTTTTCCTTCAGTCCGCCGATCGGCAGCACGCGGCCGCGCAGCGTGATCTCGCCGGTCATCGCCACCTCGGAGCGCACAGGCACCTTGGTAAGCGCCGACACCAACGCCGTGCACATGGCGATACCCGCGCTCGGACCGTCCTTCGGCGTAGCGCCTTCCGGTACGTGGATGTGGATGTCGTAGTTCTGATGGAACTCCGGATCGATGCCCAGGTTGTCCGCCCGCGCACGCACGACCGACAAGGCCGCCTGGATGGATTCCTTCATGACGTCGCCCAGCTGGCCGGTATGCACCAGTCGGCCCTTGCCCGGCACGATGGAGGCTTCGATGCTCAGCAGGTCACCGCCCACCTGCGTCCAGGCGAGGCCTGTCACCAAGCCGACCTCGTTCTGCTGCTCCTTGCGGCCGAAATCGAAGCGGCGCACGCCGAGGTAATGCTCGAGGTTCTCCGAGGTCACTTTCGCCTGCGCGGGCTTCTTGACCTTGGCCGTCTTGGCGGCCTTGGCCGTTTCGACCTTCTTGCCGGTGGCTTTCTTCACCTCGCCCAGGGTGAGTTCCTTCACCACCTTGCGGCAGATCTTGGACACTTCGCGCTCGAGGTTGCGCACGCCCGACTCGCGCGTGTAATAGCGCACGATGTCGCGAATGGCTTCGCCGTCGACGCTCAATTCGCCTTCCTTCAATCCGTTCGCCTTCAACTGCTTCGGCAACAGGTACTTCTGCGCGATGGCCAGCTTCTCGTCCTCGGTATAGCCCGGGATACGGATCACCTCCATGCGATCCAGCAGCGGTCCGGGGATGTTGAGCGAGTTGGCGGTGGCGATCCACATCACCTCGGACAGGTCGAGATCGACCTCGAGATAGTGATCGTTGAACGTGTGGTTCTGCTCGGGATCCAGCACCTCCAGCAAGGCCGACGATGGGTCACCGCGAAAATCCATCGACATCTTGTCGATCTCATCCAGCACGAACAGCGGATTCTTGGTGCCGACCTTGTTCAAGTTCTGCACGATGCGCCCCGGCATCGAGCCGATGTACGTACGGCGGTGTCCACGGATTTCGGCTTCATCGCGTACGCCGCCCAGGCTCATGCGGACGAACTTGCGGTTCGTCGCCTTGGCGATGGATTGGCCCAGCGAGGTTTTGCCGACGCCGGGCGGGCCGACCAGGCAAAGGATCGGGCCCTTCATCGTGTTCACGCGCTGCTGCACCGCCAGATACTCGAGGATGCGCTCCTTGACCTTCTCCAGGCCGAAGTGATCCGCATCGAGTACGTCCTGCGCGAGCTGCAGGTCCTTGCGCACCTTAGAGCGCTTCTTCCACGGCACGCCCACCAGCCAATCCAGGTAGTTACGTACCACCGTGGCCTCGGCCGACATCGGCGACATCTGACGCAGCTTGCCGAACTCCTGGCGCGCCTTTGCGAGCACAGCCTTGGGCATCCCGGCGTTGTCGATCTTCTTCTGCAGCTCCTCGACTTCGTTCGGACCTTCCTCGCTCTCGCCGAGCTCCTTCTGGATGGCCTTCATCTGCTCGTTGAGGTAGTACTCGCGCTGACTCTTCTCCATCTGCGACTTCACGCGGCCGCGGATGCGCTTTTCCACCTGCTGAAGGTCCATCTCACCGTCGACCAGGCCGATCAGCAGTTCGAGACGCTGACCGACATCGGCCGTCTCCAGCACTTTCTGCTTGTCCGCCATGCGTACGGAGAGATGCGCCGCAATCGAGTCGGCCAAGCGCGACGGATCGTCGATGCCCGAGAGCGTCGCGAGTACTTCCGGCGGCAATTTGCGGCTCTGCTTTACCAACTGCTCGAACAGCGACACAAGCGTGCGCGAGACCACATCGAGCTCGCGCTCCTTCGCGCTGTACTGCGGCTCGATGATGCGGGAGGTGGCCATCAGCATGCCGCCGTCTTCCTGATACTTCTCGACGGAGACGCGCGCCTGGCCTTCCACCAGCACCTTGACGGTACCGTCGGGAAGCTTCAGCAGCTGAAGCACGCCAGCCAGCGTGCCGATCTGGTGAAGGTCGGCCACGGCCGGATCGTCGATGTCGGGACTCTTCTGCGCCACCAGCAGGATCTGGCGCTCGCCTTCCATGGCGCGCTCGAGCGCGCGCATCGACTTGTCGCGGCCGACGAATAGCGGGATGACCATATGGGGATAAACCACCACGTCGCGCAGCGGCAGGACCGGAAGCGCGTCCAGCGCGGCACCGGTGGCGACGGGAAGGGGGGCGTTTTTTGCCATGTAAATGGTTCCCTCAGGGGACTGAAACGACTACGCCCCGACACTGCGCCGGAGGCATCTGATCGTCAAGTGGAGGCCGCGGCGCCTACACACAAGTGCGCGCCCCGCAACGAAAACAAAAACGGCCCCGACTCGCGTCGGGGCCGTCTGTTCAGGCTCGACCGGGATGCTGCCGATCAGGCGGCGTCGCCACCCTCGCCTGCCACGCGCTGCTGCTGCAGGTTGCCCCGATAGATGAGATAGGGCTCGGCCTGACCGTTGATGACGGCGTCGTCCACGACCACCTTGCTCACATGCTCCAGCGAGGGCAGCTCGTACATGGTGTCCAGCAACACCTGCTCCAGGATGGTGCGAAGGCCGCGGGCGCCGGTCTTGCGCTTCAGTGCCTTGCGGGCGATCGCCTGCAGCGCCTCCGGCCGGAACTCCAGTTCCACGCCCTCCATTTCGAACAGTTTCTTGAACTGCTTCGTAACGGCGTTCCTGGGTTCGGTCAGGATCTTGACCAAAGCGGCCTCATCCAGTTCGTCCAGGGTCGCCACCACCGGAAGGCGGCCGACGAACTCCGGAATCAGGCCGAAACGGACGAGATCCGCCGGCTCGACGTCCGCCAGCACCTTGCCTAGGTTCTCGGTGCGTTCCTTGCTGCGGACTTCGGCGGAGAAACCGATGCCCGTGGTCTCGGAACGCTGCTGGATCACCTTTTCCAAACCGGCGAAAGCGCCGCCGCAGATGAACAGGATGTTCTTGGTGTCTACCTGCAGGAACTCCTGCTGCGGATGCTTGCGACCACCCTGCGGCGGCACCGAGGCCAAGGTGCCCTCGATGAGCTTCAGCAGCGCCTGCTGCACGCCCTCACCCGATACGTCGCGCGTAATCGACGGGTTCTCGCTCTTACGCGAAATCTTGTCGATTTCGTCGATGTAGACGATGCCTGACTGCGCCTTGTCGACGTCGTAGTCGCACTTCTGCAGCAGCTTCTGGATGATGTTTTCCACGTCCTCGCCGACATAGCCGGCCTCGGTCAGCGTGGTCGCATCCGCGATGGTGAACGGCACGTTGAGCAGCCGCGCCAGCGTCTCGGCGAGCAAGGTCTTGCCCGAGCCGGTGGGGCCGATCAGGAGAATGTTGGACTTGCCCAGCTCGACGTCGTCGCTCTTCTGTCGCGACTCCATGCGCTTGTAGTGGTTGTACACGGCCACGGCCAGCGCTTTCTTGGCGCGGGTCTGACCGACCACGTACTGGTCCAGCGTCTCCATGATTTCGCGCGGCTTGGGTAGCTGGCTGCGCCCGGAGGCGGCCTTCTCCTCCAGCTCCTCGCGAATGATGTCGTTGCAAAGCTCCACACACTCGTCGCAGATGAACACGGACGGACCCGCGATCAGCTTGCGCACTTCGTGCTGGCTCTTGCCGCAGAAAGAGCAGTAGAGAATCTTGCCGCTGTCGTTGGAACGGCCCTGCCGCTCGTCAGTCATGCTGTAACCCTGCTGTAAATCGGTTGCGACGCGAGAATAGCACAGGGTTCCGCGTCCCATTCCAGACGCAGAACCCGGCTCTCAAGCCCTGTAACGGCCGCAGATCAGGCCGACTTGACCGTTTCGACGGCGCGGCGATCCAGCACCTGGTCGATCAGGCCGTACTCGCGGGCAGCCTCGGCGCTCATGAAGCGGTCGCGCTCCATGTCCCGCTCGATCTTGTCCAGCGGCT
>JBCNPL010000201.1:0-4962 GCA_039593375.1 Paraburkholderia sp.
CGGCCGTATTGCTCGGATCGTCGCGATTGCCGAAGTTGAACGAGAGGCTGTTGGCGGTGCCGTCCGCCGATACCGTCGGCGTCGCTTCGCCCGAGAGCGGATTGATGAGCTTGTACGTGCCCGCGGTTGGGAACGCATCGGTGCTGTCCACTGAATAGCTCGAGACGTTGCCGCCGTTCGAAAGCGGGTCCGTCGTCGAGAACACGGGCAGCGGCAAGTACGCGGTGAGGTCGAGGTTGCCGTAGTCGCCGGTGGTCAGCGTATACGTCATTCCATAGGTGACCGTATCGCCGGGCTTAATGTCGGTGAGGTCCGCGGTCTGTCCGTTCACTGCAACGACCTGCAGCACGAGCTGGCCCGGCGCGACCGTGTTCGTCACCGACGAGCCGTCGGTGACCGTCCCGTTCGTTCCGGTGATCGTTTGGGTGCTGTCATTGACCGTCACGACGGAAGCGCTCGTGCCCGTCGTCACGCTGTCGGTGATCTGATCCTTCTCGCGCAGGCTGTCCTGGCTGTTCACGTTCGTGTACTTGTCGAGCACCTTGGCCTTGAATGAGATCGTCCCCTGCGTCGGGCCGCCGCTTCCGTTGACCGCGCCGCCTTGCAGCACACCCGCGAACGCCGCGCCGCCAAGATTGGCCTCGATGAGCTCGCCCACGTCGAACGTCACCGACGTCGCGCCCGGATTCGACGTCGAGCCCGCATCGTCGCGCGTGTAGTTCCAGTTCGCGTTCGAGCCGCTCGCGGCGACCGACTGGCTGTTGATCGTCGTCTCGACGTTGTTCGCCACGTCGCCGAACGAGAGGCTTCTCGTGGAACCGCCCGTTGTCAGCGAAAGCGACGGCGTCGCGTAGCCGGTGTCGGTCGGCGCAAGCAGCGTGATGCCGTCGCCGATCAGGTCGGCGATATTGAGCTGGTTCAGCGCGTAATAGTCCGATACCTGGAAGTCGATCGAATAGTTGACGATTTCGCCCGGCACGATATTGCCGTTCGGCGCATCGTCCGTCACCTGGATCGCGAGCGACTTCGCTACAAACGAACTCGATTCGGTGTTCGTCGAGCTGTCGCCCGAGATCGTCTGCGCACCGGCCGAGTGATCGAGCGAGCCGGTCGGCGCGGTCCACGACCCCGTGTAGCTGTAAATCACCGTCGAATCGATCGTGCGCGGCTGCCCCGATGCGCCGAGTATCGACGCCCCCGACGCATCGAATTGCGGCACGAACACCGGAATCTTGATGATGGTCGGCGTATTGGACGCGTCGGTCGAAAGCGACGAGAACGTCACCGTGACCGTGCCGCCGGCGCCGCTCACGCTCCCCGCCTTCGGGTGAAACGTCGCCGTGCCGGTCACACCGTTCGGCTCGGTAAACGTGATCGTGCCGTTCGTGTACTGCACCTGATCGGGCAGGTTGAACGTGAATGTCACGTTGTGCATCGGATCGGACTGCGTGACCGGCGCCGGTTGCAGCGTAATCACGTAGTCGAACGGAAAATCTGGCCCCGTCGCCGTTTCGCCCTCGTGCAGATCCGTCGTGGCCGCCACGTCGATCAACGAGACTTGCGTCGCCGCCGTCGCCATGCCGTCGCTCGCGCTCGTCACGCTCGCCTGGCCGGCCGTGCCGCGAATCGAGGGATCGGTGGTCGGATTGTTGAGCGCGTCGGCGCCGTACTGGAAGCCGCCGATCGCCGATATGTTCAGTGCCTGCCCACTGTGCATGCTCGAGAGCTCGGTCGTGTTCGCCACCGAGAACGTGAGCTGAATCTGGGCGGCCGGCTCGCCCGGCGTGTAGCTGCCGAACGGCAGCTGCAGCACGTACATCGTATCGCCCGCCTGATACCCGGTCGGCGCCGCGACGAAAAGCGGATTGCCGCTGCTGTCGAGTGCCAGCGGATGCAGTGCGCCGAGCGTGCCGACGTGGCCCGCGATGTTCGACGACAGCGTCACTTTGTCGACGGTCACGGCGGCGCCGAGATAGGTCGCGCTCGTCAGCGAGACGTTTTCCGCCGAGTCGCTCGGCACGAAGAGATCGATGAACGGGCCGTAGCCGGCGGCGTTGGCAGCCGTGTTCTGGAACTGCACCGTTTCGGTGAACGTGCCGCCGACCAGAACGTCGCCCGGCACGGTGCCCGAGACGAACGAAACGCTCGGCACCGGCGTGTCGAGCACGCCCTGATAAGCGGCCATCGCCGCCGCGCTGAACGGCGAACCGACCGCGAGCACGCCTGTCGTGCGCTCGAGCGTCCAGTCGCCACCGAGCGACGCCGCGCCCGTCGCATCGGTCGACGCGCCGACTTGCGCGCCCGTCAGCGCATGGACGGTGTCGACGAAATGCTGCCCGCTCGTGCCCTGTCCGACGTCGCAGCCCCAGAATTCGATATCGGCGTTGGCGGCGAGATGATCGCTCCACGACGCGACTTGCTGCTTGGCGGCCGCGAGCGTGTCCGCGGTGATCGGCGCATTGCCGAGTTCGATCTGGCCCGCGGAACCGTAAGTCAGAAACTGGATCGACGTGAGATTGGAGCGGCCTTGCAGCGCCGCCGTCACTTGGCTGATCCCGTCGCGGTTCGGATCGATGACGACGACCTGCACGTTCTTGCCTACGCTCGACGTGAGCGATTGCCAATTGGCGACGCGCGGATCGACGAAGAGAATTTCAGTCGCGCGCGGATTCGGCGCGACAGCGGCCACTTCGGCGTTCGCGTGCAACGCGTCGGACGAGCCGTGCTGCTGGGCCGCATGGTTCGCGTCGTGATGATGGGAGCCCGCCGCATGAGCGTGGGCTCCATCATGGTGGTGCTGCTGCTCCAGCGCCGTATGTGTTGTTTTTGCCGCGACCGCAGTTACGCTGCCATCGAAAAGATGGCGAGGCTCAAGAACCAGTCTCATCGCACTTCCCCCGCGTTTTGGGAAGGCAATGTATGTGTTTTAGTTACTTCTCACAATATCTGTTACCGAGTTTTTGCGAAATTTAACAATGCATCTCATACCGTGGGATTCGGGGCACCTCGCGTTATTTTCAATTTCATCACCGAACGGAAAATTGAAAGCAACTTGAAATTACATGTCGTCCGGAAGGCGTCCTAGCGTTTCGGGGACGACGAAGGCGCCCACGAGAAACAGGAGGCTGACGGCGATCAGCGCGCCGGCGAGCACGCCGGGCAGTTCGTGCGGCGTATGCGCGAGCATCGAGACGACCGTCGGCATGATTCCGCCGATTGCAAACCCGATGTTCCACGACAAGCCGGTGCCCGAAGCACGGATCGAGGTCGGAAAGCGCTCGTTGAGAAAGATGAGGACCGGCGCGTAGCCCGCGCTACCGAGCGCGCTCAGCAGCGCCGCATAAAACGCGATGAGCGCGATGCTGTCGGCGCGCGCCAATGCCATGTAAAGCAACGGAAAACAGACGAGCCTCGTTATACCGAGCCAGATAAATGCGCGCTTGCGCCCGATCAGCGTGCTCAGATGGCCGGCCGCGACCGAGGCAACGAGCACGGCCGAACTCGAGATCATGAGGATCAGCCCGGCGGCGCCGTTCGGCGCGTGATTGACGACCTTGAGGAAAGTCGGCAGATACCCCGAGGTCAGATAGTAGCCGCTGCCGCCACCGATCGTGAGCAGCAGGTTCACGAGCAGGACGGAGCGATATTTCTTCGAGAACAGCTGCGAGAGAGGCGAGCGAACGAGTTCGCCCGCCGCCTTCCTCGCGGCCGCCGTTCTGCGCTTTTGCTCGGCGAGCGCGGCCCAGACGGGCGACTCTTCGAGACTCTTGAAGACGAAGACGCCGAGCGCCGAGCTCACGATGCCCGCGAAGAACATGCAGCGCCAGCCCCATACTTCGAACGCCGCGCCCGGGAAAGCCGCGGAAGTGACGAGATAGACGATCGACGCCAGCAGCGCGCCGACCCCCGCCCCGCCGCCGCCGACGAGTCCCGACACGGCGCCGCGATACTTGAACTCGACGGTCTCCGTGCCGATCGTGTGGGTCGATGCAACGACGCCGCCGACGAACACGCCCTGCACGAGCCGCAGGATCAGGAACATGATCGGCGCGGCGATGCCCACCTGCGGAACCGTCGGCAAGAGACCAAACGAGGCCGTGGCGAGGCCGACGCCCACGACGGCGACGATCATCGCGCGCTTGCGCCCGTAGCGATCGGCGACCGAGCCGAATACCGCCGAGCCGAGCGGGCGCATCAACAAGGTCACCGCGAACGATGCATAGACAGCCGCGAGCGAAAGCATCGCGTTCGTCGACGGAAAGAACAGCCGCCCCACGATAGGCGCGACGAACAGGATCACAAAAAGGTCGAAGAGATCGAGCGCCCATCCGAGACACGAGGCAATCACGGCGGCGAGCACCTGCTTGTTGCTCACCTGCCGGACCACGGCGTCTTGCCGCAACACGTCATTCATTCCAGTCTCCATGCCGCTATCGGCTCATTGTTCGGTGAATGCGGCGAGCCAGGGCGCCGCCCCCTTTTATCGACGACTTGTCGGACCTCTCACTTGCTCTCGACGCTCGAGCCGGCTTCGAGCGCGTATTCGCCGGCCGAAAGCTTGCGGCGCAGAATTTTTCCCACCGGCGATTTCGGAATGGCGTCGACGAAGATGTACTCGCGCGGCCGCTTGAAGTTGACGAGATCGGACGCTCGGCAATATTCGTCGAGCGCCGCGGCATCCACGTGACTCGACCGCTTGATGAACGCAACGACCTTCTGCCCCCAGCGTTCGTCCTTGAGGCCGACCACCGCGACTTCGTCGACGGCGGGATGCAGCGACAGAATCGACTCGATGTCGACGGGCGAGATGTTCTCACCGCCGCTGATGATCATGTCGTCGACGCGGCCCGTCACGTAGAGGTCGCCGTGCTCGTCGAGGTAGCCCGTGTCGCCCGTGAAATACCAGCCGTCGCGCAGCGACTTCGCATTGGCGTCGGGCCGGTTCCAATAGCCTTCGAACGC
>JBCNPL010000202.1:0-4936 GCA_039593375.1 Paraburkholderia sp.
AGGCGCACTATGCGCCGCGCACGCCGCTCGCGCTGGCGCCGTTCGACGCGCTCGAGCCGTTGCTTTTGTCGGCGCGCGATGCAGGCGCGCGGGTCGCGCTCGTGGCGCGACGTTCACGTGCCGGCGCTTGGGCCGACGCCCGAGACGTGCTGTTCATCGCCGCGCCCGAGCAGCCTGACGCCTACGCGCGCGAGCTTTACGGGATGCTGCGCACGCTCGACGGCTCGAACGTGGCGCGCATCCTGATCGAGAAGCTGCCCGATACGCCCGAGTGGATCGCCGTCAACGATCGGCTCGGGCGGGCAGCGGCGGCGTTCGAGGCGGAGGATTGACGTCCGACGCTCCGGTTTGCGCGCCGCTCCCGGACAAACGCCCCGCCCGCGAAGAGGCGGGGCGTTTTCACATGAGAGCGCGCCGGAGCGGGCCGGCGCGCTGTTAGCCCCCGCTGGCGCTTACAGGCTCGGCCTCAGGGAGAGATCCCCGCGGCGGCGAGCTGCTGCTCGACGTATTGCGCGAAGAGGGCGTGCAAGTGTGTCGTCGGGTGGACCGTATCGGCGAACATGTACGTCTGATCGGCTCCGGCCACGGTCAGCGTCTGCGGCGAACAGAACAGCGACGAAGCGAGGGACGCGCCGAACTGGGCCGCCGTCTGCCCTGGCAGCAGCACACTCGGGTTCGCTTGCGCGTAGGCCGTGGCCGAAGCCTGCATCTGCTGGAGGTTGCAGGCCGTGCCCGTGTTCGACACGGTGAAGCCGTTCGCCTGGAAGTTGGCGAGCGTCGTGTCCTGCCACGTGAAGGTGTCGATGAAGATGATCTTCGACGAGAGATTCGCCGCTTGCAAATAGCCAGAGAGGAGCGCGTTGAATGTCTGGGCAATGCCCGACAGCAGCTGTTGCGCCGTCGCGCCTTGCTGCGCCGCCGTCTCGACACCGAGCGGCGTTTGCCCGATGTCGGGCACGTTCGAGAGCACGACGTGCGTCGCGCCGTTGGCGAGAATGGTGCCGACCTGCTGGACCAGCGACAGCGCGACGGGGCCTAACGTCGTCGTCACCTCTTTCGCGAGCGCGGTCTGTGCCGTCATGCCGCCCGCGATATCGGTCTCGATCGCCGTCACGAGCGCCGTGCTGTTGGCGAAGATGTCGTTCGCTCCGCCCTGGATCAGCACGATCTGATTCGAGTTGAAGCTGCCGTGCGCGCTCAGGTAGTTCGCAACCTGCGTAGCGATCGGCACCGTGGTTGCCGCGAGGTTGTTGGCCGCCCAGCCGATGCCCTGCGGGTCCGTCACGCGCGCGCCCCCTTGCGCGTAGCCGAACCCGCCCGTTGCTTGCAGCGCTGAGCCAAAACCGCCTTGATAGGCCGGCGTGAGCGTGCCGCCGTACGCTTCCGCGACTTTCTGCGTCCAGACTTCGCCGGGATTCGTGGTGAATCGTCCGCCGCCGAAGTGCGGCAGGACGTAGGCCGCATAAGTACCGACGTCGGACAGGCTGTCGCCGAACGAGACGACCTGCATCTTCGCGGCCGCCGCGGTCGTCGCGGTGCCGCCCCCGCCGCCACCCCCGCCGCCGCATGCGGCGACGAGCGCGAAGGCCGCGCCGGCGATCACGCACTGAACGGCGCGCAGCAGCCGGTTTCGTTGGGGTTCGTTACGATCTTTCATCGACTTCATCTCCTCGTATTTGCGGCTCGTGGGCCGTGGTTTCATGCCTCGTTTGAATGTCGTTGTCCGCCGCTTGGTGCGTGAGGCTGGACGCCAAATCGCGGCAGCGTGCCTCGTCTCGTCCTCTCTCACCGCGCCCGAGCTCAAGCGTCGATTCGTCGCTTCGTCATGCCTGAGGCCGCGGCGGGCCGCTCTTGGGCCGCGTGGAACGCGGCGGCCCATTCGGGCGGCGCGAAGAGCGCGCGCAGCTTGTCGGCCGGCCCCTTCGCATGCGCGAGATCCGCGAGCATCGACGCCCACTCGTGGAACGTCGCCTTCAGCGGATTGAAGGTCGGCAACGGCTCGACGATGCCGTACTCGGGCGCGTCATCCGGGTCCTCCTCGACGTAGCTGCGAAAGAGCCGGTCCCAGACGACGAGTACGCCGGCATAGTTGCGATCGATGTAGCGCGCGTTGCGCGCGTGGTGGCAACGATGTGTCGACGGCGTGTTGAGCACGTACTCGAGCCAGCCGAGTCGACCGATCGTTTGCGTATGGACGAAGAACTGAAAGGCGAGGTTGACGAGGACGATCGCGACGATTTGCTGCGGAGGAAAGCCGAACACGGCGAGCGGTGTCCAGAAGACCCACATGCCGGCTACCGGGTACATGAGGCTTTGGCGGAATGCCGTCGACAGGTTGAGCCGCTCGGACGAGTGATGGACGACGTGCGCGGCCCACAACCAGCGCACGCGATGGCTCATGCGATGAAAACCGTAGTAGAGCAGATCCTGCGCGACGAAAAGCACGGCGAAGGAGAGCCATCCCGGCTGCCAGGTAATGAGACGGAAGCGCTCGTAGACAAATGCGTAGAGCGGCACGACGGCGAGCCACGCGAGTTTGTCCGCGCCCTGGTGCGTGAGCGCGAGCGCGGCGTTGCAAAGCGTATCGCGCCAGCTGTAGATACGCGCCGCGGGCCGGGTGCGGGCGACGTGCCACGCCTCCCAGCCGATGCATGCGAGAAAGACGGGCGCCATGGAAATCAGGAGCAATTCGGCGTCGAATTGCATGGACGTCTTCCTCCGCGATCTCTTTTCCTTGCTTTGATTTCAGCGCGACTGCCGCAAGCGGTTCGCGCTGCTGTCCCCTTTTCGATGAGGACGGCGGGCGATTCATGGCGGCCGTCCGATCGATGCTCGACAGCGTACACGCTGGCGACCGTTGCAGTCGCTATTTGTCGTAGAAGGAATATTCGATCGACGTTCCGCTCGGGAACGAGGGGAACGTCGGCGCGCTTTAGCGCATGCCGCGGTAGACCCAGTCGAGTAGCGCGTCGTGAGCGGCGCGCGCGGCGGCCGCCCGGTCGTCGTTGATGAAGCTCACGACGACGTAGCTTTCGCCATTGGCGGCGGCGACGTAGCCGGCGATCGCGCGCACGTCGCGCAGCGTCCCGGTCTTGATGTGCGCATTGCCGAGTACCGGGTCGTGGCGCAGACGATTGCGCATCGTGCCGTCGACGCCGGCCACGGGCAGCGACGCGACGAACACCTGGGCGACGGGGCTCGCGTTGGCAGCCTGCAGCAGGTCGGCGAGCGAAAGGGCGCTGATGTGCTCGTCTCGCGAAAGGCCTGAGCCGTTCTCGAGCGAAAGCTCCGGCATGGCGAGTCCTTTCGTGCGCAGGAATTGCTCGATCGCCTGCGCCGATTTCCGCGGCGTCGCGGGCGGCTTGTCGGCGACAGCGCCGATCGTGAGGAACAGGTTGCGCGCCATCACGTTGTTGCTGAACTTGTTGATGTCGCGGACGATGTCGCCGAGCGGCGGCCCTTCGTGGGTCGCGACGAGCCGCGCGCCGACGGGTACCGGGCCCTCGCGCGTCGTGCCTTTGAACGAGCCGCCTTGCTGCTGCCAGAGCGCGAGGAATCCGCCCGCGAAGAACGCCGTGTGATCGAGCACGGCGAGGTTGACGGTGCGCGCGCCGCAGCGCATCGGGTACTCGCCCGAGAACAGAGCTTCCACGGTACCGTCGCTTTCGGGCGTGACGTTCGGCATGGCTGCTTCGGCGCTCGTGCAGGCGCCGGCGCGCGTATGGAGCTCGTTGTCGATCTTGAGCTGCGCGAGCGCCGGCACGACGTCGATATCGACGGTGCCCGCGCTCGACGGCGTGACCGTGAACGACAGCGACTTGAATGCGTAGAGGAGCGGGTCGGGACCGACGTTGTACGGCGCGTCTACATCGTCGTCGAAGGCCGGCAGGTCGCGCGTCGACGGATCGAAGAAGCGCTTGTCGAGCACGAGGGCGCCGTCGATGCCGGTGATGCCGGCCTTGCGGATCCGGTCGACGAGATCGATCAGTTCTTCGGGCACGAGCTTCGGATCGCCGGTGCCCTGGATGTAGAGATCGCCGTGCAGCACGCCCGCGGCGTCGAGGGTGCCGTCGGCATACGCGCGTGTGCGCCAGCGGTAGTCGGGGCCGAGTATTTCAAGGCCGGCGTAGGTCGTGACGAGCTTCATCGTCGAAGCCGGCAGCATCGGCTTCGCGGCATTGAGCGCGACCACGGGCGTCGGCGAGCCGATACGCTCGATGACGACGCTCATCGCCGACAGCGGCACGTGCGCGCGCTCGAGGGCGCGCGTGACGGAAGCAGGGAGCTCCGTCGTGACCGACACGCGCGGGCGGTGCTTGAGCTTGCGCGCATCGGCCGGCGTGGCGAACGCGAGCGCCGCGCAAAGGCCGAGCGCGAGCGCGGCGCGTCCAAGCCCTCTTGCGGAGGGAGCACCCTCGCCGGGGGAGGCGGAACGTGGAGTAGGCGAAATGAAAGCGGAAACGAATTGCGGCGCGCGGCGCGAAAACGGGATGAGCGAAGCGATCGGCATGGAACGTACGGCGAACGGGCTGGGCAAGGGCGTCGATGCGAGAGCGGGCGGCCCGACGAAAACGCGGGGCGGCGCGCGGGACAGCACATTGTAGGGCTTGCCGCGCGTCGTGCCGTGGCGATATTTCCAAATCGACCAAAAAACCACGGCTCCGGGAGCCGCTACAATGCGCTACGTGGGTAACTTTCGGCGCCCCCGAGGGGATTTCCTCCGGGAGCCCCGCAAGGGTGCTCCCTCCGGGCACATGTGGCGATCGAGGCGATGCGGATACTGCTGGTCGAAGACGACAGGATGATTGCGGAAGGCGTACGCAAGGCGTTGCGCGGGGAGGGCTTTGCCGTCGACTGGGTGCAAGACGGAGAATCCGCGCTTACGGCCGCGGGCGGCGAGCCTTACGATCTCGTGCTGCTCGACCTAGGCCTGCCC
>JBCNPL010000203.1:0-4926 GCA_039593375.1 Paraburkholderia sp.
ATGGCATCGACGGGGCATGCCTGCATGCAGAGCGTGCAGCCAATGCAAAGCGATTCGTCGATGAAGGCGAGCGGGCGCGGGCGCTCGGTCCCGTTGATGGGGTTGAGGCCGATCACGGGTTTGCCGAGCAGCGCGGCGAGCCGCGCAATACCTTCGGCGCCGCCGGGCGGGCACTGGTTGTAGCCGGCGGTTCCGTTCGCGACGGCTTCCGCATAAGGGCGGCAGCCGTCGTAGCCGCACTTCGTGCACTGGGTTTGCGGTAGCAGATCTTCGATGCGATCCGCGAGTGTCTTTCTATCGGTCACGTTCTGAACCGTCATGACGCAGCCCGCGGCGCTGGCCGCGGGGCGAGCGCCGCTTCGAGCGGCCGGCATGTGCTCACACACCGCCCTCGCGCACTATTTGGGGTAGCGGGGCGAAGGCGGTCGACACGCGGGCAAAGTGCGCATTATCGCCGATTTCCCGGGTTGCCATCGGCAAGCCATGTGCCATAATCGAAGCGCTTTTCGCATGACCGCTTAAAAGGCACGGGGGTATCTCCGACGAATAACGGTAAATGGCGCGTCCACTGCATGCACCGGCGTACGGGTCCAAGGAGGGGCCGGAGGCGTGATGCGGACGACACGGCTCTCGATAAAACGCCGGGCCGCCCCAGTATTGCGTCCTGGAGGGAAGTCCATTTGGGTGACGACCCTTGGGAGACCTGGCGCTCAGCGCCAGGTTTGGGGGCCCCTCAATATGCAAAAGGCCACCATGAATCAGCTGAAAATCAAAAGAGATCCTGAAGGCACGCGGCGGCGCATTCTGCTTGCGGCGGCCGAAGAGTTCGCGAATGGTGGCTTGTTCGGGGCCCGGGTCGATCAGATCGCGCGCCGCGCCGAAACGAACGAGCGGATGCTCTACTACTACTTCGGCAGCAAGGAACAGCTCTTCACGGCGGTGCTCGAGCACGCGTTCGGTGCGCTCACGGAGGCGGAAAAAGCGCTCGACCTGTCGGGGCTCGCTCCCGTCGAGGCGATCACGCGGCTGGCGCATTTCGTCTGGGACTATTACCGCGACCATCCCGATCTGCTGCGGCTCGTCAACAACGAGAACCTCCACGAAGCGCGCTATATGCAGAAGTCGACGCATATCCGGGAAATGATCTCGCCGATTGTCGCGACGCTTTCTTCGATTCTGGAGCGAGGTCAGCGCGCCGGTCTCTTCCGCACGAACGTGGACCCGTTGCGCTTTTATGTCGCGCTCTCGGGGCTCGGATACTACATCGTTTCGAATCGCTTTACGCTGCAGGCTACGCTTGGGCGCGACTTCAGCACGCCGGCCGAGCGCGGCGAGATGATTCGCATGAATACCGAGTTGCTGCTCGCTTATCTGATGCGGCGCTGACCGCCGCTCATCCGCTCCGACCAAGTGGTTCGCGCCGGCCGGCGGAAGCGCCGGCGCGAAACGAGCGGGTGAACCGGTTCTACGCTTCGACCGGCTCGGCGGCGACCTCCGTTTCCTTGTTGTTCTCGAGGATGAAATCGCGCAGTTGCGGGTAGATGATCGTGCGCCAGCGACGTCCCGAGAAAATCCCGTAGTGGCCGCATTTCTCGGCCGTGAAGTGGCGTTTCTTGCCCTCCGGGATGCCCGTGCAGAGACGGTGCGCGGCGCGCGTCTGGCCGCAGCCCGAGATGTCGTCGAGCTCGCCTTCGATCGTGAAGAGCGCCGTGCGCTTGATGTCGGCCGGGCGCACGAGTTCGCCTTCGATCTCCCAGGTTCCCTCCGCGAGCCTGAACTCCTGGAATACGATTCGGATCGTGTCGAGATAGTACTCGGCGGCCATGTCGAGCACGGCATTGTATTCGTCGTAGAAGCGGCGATGCGCCTCGGCGTCTTCTTCGTCGCCGCGCAAGAGGCTCTGGTAGAAGTCCCAGTGGGACGCCGCGTGCCGCTCAGGATTCATCGCGACGAACCCGGCGTGCTGCAGGAAGCCGGGGTAGACGTGACGGCCGACGCCGGGATAGTTCGGCGGTACGGTATAGATGACGTTGTTCTCGAACCACGCATACGAGCGCTGCATGGCAAGGTTGTTGACCGACGTGGGACTGCTGCGCGCATCGATCGGGCCGCCCATCATCGTCATCGTGCGCGGCGTGTCCTCGCCGCGGCTCGCCATCAGCGAGATGGCCGCGAGCACGGGCACCGTCGGCTGACAGACGCCGAGCACGTGCAGGTCTTTCGCGCCGATGTGGCGAATGAACTCCTGAATGTAGCCGACATAGTCGTCGAGATGGAACGGACCATTCTCCACGGGCACCATCCGTGCATCGATCCAGTCGGTGATGTAGACCTTGTGGTCCTGCAGCAGCGTGCGCACCGTGTCGCGCAAGAGCGTCGAATGGTGGCCGGAGAGCGGTGCGACGACGAGCACGACGGGCTCGTCCTTCAACTGGGCGACGGCGTCCGTGTCGTCGGCATAGCGCTTGAAACGCAGCAACCGGCAGAATGGCTTTTCGACGATGGTCTGCTCGACGATCGGAATGTTACGGCCGTCTTTGACGATTTGATGAAGGTCGAATTCGGGTTTTTCGTAATCTTTGCCAAGACGGTACAGCAACTCATAGGCAGCCGAGTAGCGCGACGCGCCTGGCACGTAAGCGAACGGGCTCGCGGGATTGGCGAACGACCTCGATGCGGCTTGCGCCCATGCCGTGAGGGGGTTCAAAAGCGCGCGCTGAAACTCGTAAAGCTGGTAAAGCATGATGGAGGGCTCCCACATGTGGGGCGAAGCAGTGAAACGCGGCGCCCGGCGTCGCGGCGTGCCATGCCGCAAGCGATTCGCGCGGATGCGACTGACCTTTCGATGATAAAGGACAAACATGACCGGTTGCAACGCAGCAAACGGCCACTGTGCAGGAAGTGTTTTCCCGCATTTATAGCAGCGAGAAACGTGCCGGCAAATGTCAATAAGCTCTCGGTATAAGAAAGCAAAACGAAAGATCTAGTGGGCGCCCGCGCAATTGCGAGCCGACGGCGCACATGAACAGTGCATAAATGCCGCGCCGCGCATATCGATCATTTATGCGCGGCATGTGCGGCTTGGTTCGGCGAGTTTTTCGGGTGCCCCGTCACATGCGTCATTTCTTGTTCGTGGCGCATCAGGTTGAGCCCAGTGTGAACGAGCGCGACGTGCGAGAACGCCTGCGGGAAGTTTCCCGTAAAGCGTTTATCACGAGGATCGTACTCCTCGGAGAGCAGCCCTACGTCGTTGACGAGGCCGACGAGCCGCTCGTACATCGCATGCGCTTCGTCGAGCCGCCCCTGCAGCGCCAGATTGTCGACCATCCAGAAACTGCAGGCGAGAAACGTGCCTTCGCCGGGCGGCAGGCCGTCGTCGACATCGGCCGTGTGATAGCGCAGCACGAAGCCCTCGAGCATGAGGTCGCGCTCGATCGCGCGAACGGTCGAGGCAACGCGCGGATCGTCAGGTGGCAGGAAGCCGACGAGCGGCATCAGCAGGAGGCTCGCGTCGAGATCGTCGGCGCCGTACGACTGCGTGAAAGCGCCGACCTTCTCGTTCCACCCCGAGGCGCAGACGTCGGCGTGTATTTGCGCGCGCAACTCGCGCCAGCGTTCGACGGGCCCCCGCAGCTTGAACGATTCGGCCGAGCGGATGGCGCGGTCGAACGCCACCCAGGCCATCACCTTCGAAAACGTGAACTGGCGGCGTCCGCTGCGTACTTCCCAGAGTCCTTCGTCGGGCTCGCGCCAGATTTTCTCGAGGTGCTCGAGCATCGCGCATTGCACGGCCCAGACGGTTTCCTCCGCGTGCAGGCCGCTGACGCGCGCGAGATGCAGCGCATTCATGACTTCGCCGTACACGTCGATCTGGAGTTGACCGACGGCGTTGTTGCCGATGCGCACCGGCTTTGAATTCTGATAGCCGGGCAGCCAGTCGATATCCACCTCATGGAGCCGTCGCTCGCCGGCGAGCCCGTACATGATCTGCACCTGCGCGGGCGAGCCCGCGAGCACGCGCCCGAGCCATCCGCGCCACGCCCTCGCTTCGTCGTAATACCCGCAGCGCATCAGCGCGAGCAGCGTGATCGTCGCGTCGCGCAGCCAGCAATAGCGATAGTCCCAGTTGCGCGTGCCCCCGATGAGCTCGGGCAGCGACGTGGTCGGCGCCGCGACGATGCCGCCCGTCGGCGTGTAGGCGAGCGCCTTCAGCGTAATCAGCGAGCGCAGAATCGGTGCCGCATAGCGACCCGTGACTTTGCACTGCGCCGACCATTCGCGCCAGTGAGTCTCCGTGCGCGCGAGGGCCGAGAACGGATCCTGGGCGGGCGGCAGATGCTGATGCGATGACGAGTAAGCGAGCGTGAACGGCACGCGCTGCCCCTCGCTGACGGTGAAATCCGCTTCCGTGTGCATGTTCTCGCCGCGCAGCTCGACCTCCGTACGGAGCACGACGGTGTCCGGCCCCACTATCGCCTTGATGCCGTTCCCGTGCGCAAGCCGTGTGACCCACGGCACCGAGAAGCCGTAGTCGAAGCGCAACGTCAGCGCCATATGCATCGGGACCGTGCCGCGCCGCCCGATGACCATGCGCACGAGCTCCGACCAACCGTTGCCCGGCGGCATGAAATCGACGACGGTCACCGCTCCCTCGGGCAGTTCGTAATCGGTTTCGAGTATCAGCGTGCCGTCTCGATAGCGGCGCGTGATTTTGGCAGCCTTGGCGGCGGGTGCGAGACGCCAGCAGCCGTTCTCGTGCGTGCCGAGCAGCGCGGCGAAGCAGGCGCCCGAGTCGAAGCGGGGCCAGCAAAGCCAATCGACGGAACCTTCTCGGGAAATCAGCGCGGCCGTATGGCCGTCCCCGACGAGTGCGTAATCTTCTATGAGGGCTGGCATGTGATCGATTTCAATCGGTTTGGCCGTTGT
>JBCNPL010000204.1:0-4921 GCA_039593375.1 Paraburkholderia sp.
CACCCGCGACGTCGACGCGATGCTGGCCGCCGCGCGCGCGGATGCGGACGCGCTGCGAGCCGAGGCCCGCAAGGAATACGATACCGCGCAACAGCGCGGCTACGACGCGGGCTCCCGCGATGCGCTCTCGCAATGGTATGCGCGCACGATACAACTGCTCGACGAGCGGTATGAACTGCAGATGTCCTTGAGACAGCGTGTTGCCGAACTGGTGGTGTCCGCGGTGGAAAAGATCGTGACGAACGAGCGCCCCGCGGCGCTTTTCGCGCGCGCGGCGGAGATCGTCGAGCGCATCATCGAAGGCAGTCGCACGCTGCAGATTCGCGTGCATCCGGACGAGCGCGACGCGGCTCTCGAAGAGTTCTCGCGTGCGCTCGCGCAGTGGCGCGAGCGTGGACAGATCGTGCAGTTGACCGTTCAGTCGGACCGGACGCTCGAACCGGGCGCATGCGTATGCGACACCGATATCGGCTCGGTCGACGCGAGCCTCAAGGTGCAGATCGAAGCGGTGCGCATGGCCGTCGACGCCGCGTTGCGCCGCGCCGCGAGCGAGCCGGGTGTGCCGGGTGAGCTCACGCAGGACGCATTCGCCGAGGTCAGAACGCATCCGGCCGCGGAGGCCGAGCCGGCGCCATTGCGCGACGCTGGTGCGGATGCGGGCGCCGAGGTGTCCGCATGAGCGATGTTGCTTCGCGCGCGGAGCGCGACATAGGGGGACTCGACGCCCTCATCCATCTCACCGACACGATCGAGCAGGAGTTCGAACGCGCCGCGCATCTCGCGACGCGCGGCAAGGTGATGGAGGCGCTGGGCACACTGATCCGCGTGAGCGGCATCGACGTGCGCTATGGAGAGCTCTGTGAGCTGAGGACAGGGCAGGGAGAGCTGATGCAGTACGCCGAGGTGGTGGGCTTTTCCCGCGATACGGTTCTGCTTTCGCCGTTCGGGCGACTCGACGGCCTCTCGCGCGATACCCAGGTGGTCGCGCTGCGGCGGCCGCTCACGATTCCGGTGGGGCCGGCGCTCTTCGGGCGCGTCGTCGACAGCATGGGGCAGCCCATTGACGGGCGTGGCCCGATCGCGACGGCGGAAACGGCGGCGCTCTACGCGGCGCCGCCCGACGCGATGAACCGGCCGCTGCTCGAACGGCCGCTCGACACGGGCGTGCGCGTCGTCGACGGCATGATGACGCTCGGCGAGGGGCAGCGCGTCGGCATTTTCGCGCCGGCCGGCGTCGGGAAGAGCACGCTGATGGGTATGTTCGCGCGCGGCACGCGTTGCGATCTCAACGTGATCGCGCTGATCGGCGAGCGTGGGCGAGAAGTCCGTGAGTTCATCGAGCAGATTCTCGGACCGGAAGGGATCGCGCGGTCGGTCGTGGTCTGCGCGACATCCGATCGTTCGTCGATCGAGCGCGTGAAAGCCGCTTATTCGGCAACCGCGATCGCCGAGTACTTCCGGGATCGAGGCAAGCGCGTATTGCTGATGATGGACTCGCTGACGCGCTTTGCGCGCGCGCAGCGCGAGATCGGCCTCGCGGCGGGCGAGCCGCCAGCGCGGCGCGGCTTCCCGCCTTCGATCTTCGCCGAGCTGCCGCGCCTGCTGGAGAGAGCCGGACTCTCGGAGCACGGCTCGATCACGGCGCTCTATACGGTGCTCGCAGAGGACGAGTCGGGCAGCGACCCGATCGCCGAGGAAGTGCGCGGCATTCTCGACGGCCACATGATCCTGTCGCGCGAGATCGCCGCGCGCAATCAGTACCCGGCGATAGACGTGCTCGCCAGCTTGTCGCGTGTGATGCCGCAGGTCACCGACAGCGCGCACCGGGAAGCCGCGGGGCACGTGCGCCGCCTGCTCGCGAAGCACCGAGAGATCGAGACGCTGTTGCAACTCGGTGAATATCGGGCGGGCGGCGACCCGGTTGCCGACGAGGCGGTGCGAAAGATCGAGGCCATCAGGCAGTTCCTCTGCCAGCGCACCGATGAGTTCAGCGCGCGCGACGCGACGCTTGAGGCGCTGCGCGGCCTGCACGCATGAGTGCCGTGGCGGATAGCGGCCGGCGCGGCCAGGGAGAACGATGATGAAAGACGCGCGCTTCAAGGCGTTTTCGGTCATAAAGGCCCGTCTATTGCGGGCGCGAGATGCGCTGCGTGAAACGCTGGTCGAGCAACAGGCCGAACGCGACGAGGCGAACGCGCGGCTTGTCGAGCAACAGGACGTGTTGGCGCGCGCCGCCGCGGAGGTCGATCGGCGCAAGGCCCGCATCGACAGCCTGCTCGATGGTCGCCGGCCCGTGCGCATCGAAGAGCTGCTCGACTGGGAGAAGCTGCTGGCCGATGCGCACGAGCAGCGGGGGCGCGAAGTCGAGACGCTGGGCCGGATGCGCGATGGCGTCGCCGCGATCGAGCAAAAAATTGCGGCCACGCGTGCCGCGATAGTTCGCCACGACGTGCGCATCGAGGTATGCGACGCGCGCCTGGCACGCTTGCGCCGTGCCGTCGAGGCCCAGGCCGATGACGTTCAGGACGAGGAGAGCGAGGAGGCGTATGTCGCTCGCGGGATCGCGCGGAATGCCGGGAAGCGGCAGCGGAGCGCGACGGAGGCCGCGCGATGATCGATCCGTTCTCGACCGGCGTTCCCCAGCTCGGTCACTCGCTGCTCCAGTTCCTGATCCTGGTGGCCGTATGCGGCCTGCGCCTGCTCGTGCTGCTGACGATCTTTCCGCCGACGGGCGGTGAACTGATCACGAAGCGTATCCGCAACGCGATGGTCGTCTTGTGGTCGGTCTACATCGCGTACGGCCAGCAGGCCTTGCTGACAAGGCTGCACGGCGAATTCCTGGTGGTGGTCGTCGTGAAGGAGGCGGTGATCGGGCTCGTGATCGCGTTCGTTGCGTCACCGGTGTTTTGGGTTGCGGAGGCTGTCGGTACCTACATCGACGACCTCACCGGCTATAACAACGTGCAGATTTCGAACCCGAGCCTGGGCCAGCAAACGACGCTCACTTCCACGCTGTTGATGCAATGCGCGACGGTCGCGTTCTGGACTCTCGGCGGCATGACGTTCCTGCTCGGGGCTGTATTCCAGACGTACGTCTGGTGGCCGCTCGGCAGCCTCGCGCCCGTACCGCGCGCATTTATCGAGACATTCGTGATGCATCAGACCGACTCACTGATGGTCTCGATCGCGAAGCTTGCTGCGCCGGCGGTGCTGCTGTTGCTGCTCGTGGATATTGGCGTGGGCCTGCTTTCGCGGATTGCGTCGAAACTCGATCTCGTGTCGCTCGCACAGCCCGTCAAGGGCGCGCTCGCCGTGCTGCTGCTCGCGCTGATGATCGGCGTGTTCATCGGGCAGGTGAAGGACCAGGTCGCGCTGCTGCATATCGGCGATCAGTTGCGGGCGCTCACGCTGCTCAGGTAAGCCCGACGCGCCGCGCGGGACCGGACGCGGCCTACGACACGCACCGAGGAAACATCGATGCCCGTCGCACCCAGTGTCAGGCAGTTTCTCGAGCGCAGGGCCAGGCCCGGCTCGATATCGATCGACCAGTTGCCGTTGCAAGAGGCGCGCAGCTACTTCGCGTACTACGTGCCGCTCGCCGATATCGCGGCGCGCGACATCGCGAGCGTCGAAGACGTCTCGATCGACGTGCGCGACGGGGCGCGCGTGGCCGCTCGCATCTATTTCCCACGCCCTGCCGACTGGAGCGACCCTCAGCCTGCGCTGCTGTACTTTCACGCGGGCGGCTATGTGCTCGGCTCGCTCGACACGGCCGATGCGATCTGCCGCATGCTCGCGGCCGAGGCGCAATGCGCGGTCGTGTCGGTCGCCTATCGGCTCGCGCCCGAGCACAAGTTTCCATGCGCGGTCGAGGACGCAATCGATGCGTTGCGTTGGCTACATCGTCGGGCGCTCGTCTACGGCCTCGATGCGTCCCGTCTTGCCGTGGGCGGCGAGAGCTCCGGCGCAACGCTTGCGGCGGTGGCCGCCGTGCACGCGCGCGAGCTGAACATCAAGCTGGCGCTGCAGCTGCTTATCTATCCGGCGCTGTCAACCTCCACCGGCAGTGCGGCACACCGGCTCCATGGCGACGGTTATTTTCTGACTCGCGACGTGATCCGGTGGATTCAGCGCAACTATCTGCGAGATGCCGGCGACGCGCGCGACTGGCGCTTTGCGCCGCTCGATGGCACGGATAACGCGCCGGCGGATTTGCGCGGCGTCGCGCCTCTTTGGCTGGTCTCGGCCGAATACGATCCGTTGCGCGACGAACATGCAGGCTATGCCGACAAGCTGCGCCGCGCCGGCAATCGCGTCGACGCGCGCTGCTATCGCGGCATGATTCACGGCTTCTTCTCAATGGGTCGTGCAATTCCAGAAGCAGCGCATGCGCACCGCGATGCCGCCGCGGCGTTGCGCGAAGCGTTGGGTACGGGGGAGTGAGCGGGTGCCGGGGGTTGCTGCGCGCGCGATCGCCGAAGCGCCGGCGGCAATGGCAAGCCCTTGATTCGTCAGTTCGCGCTCCCCGAATAGGCCGCTTTCAACGCGGCGACATCGAACTTCACCATCCTCAGCATGGCGTCGGCAACGCGCTTGGCCTTCGCCGGGTCGGGGTCGGCCATCATCGCGATGAGATCGTTGGGAACGATCTGCCAGGAGACGCCGAAGCGGTCTTTTAGCCAGCCACAGGCCTCGGGCGAACCGCCGCCCTCGAGAAGGGCGTCCCAGTAGCGGTCGAGCTCGGCCTGATCGCCGCAATTGACCATGAGCGATATCGAGTGGTTGAACGAGTCGGGCCGCTCGTGGCCCATGGCAAGGAAGGATTGCCCGAAGAGCACGAACTCGACGACTTTCGTCGAACCTGTGTTCGGCACCGGGGTAACCCGAACCACACGCGAGTCTGGAAAGATACTCGTATAGA
>JBCNPL010000205.1:0-4913 GCA_039593375.1 Paraburkholderia sp.
CTGTCGGCGAATCTCAAGTTCGACGGCACGCTGATCATGCAGATTTTCGGCGACGGCCCCATCAAGATGCTCGTGGTTCAATGCAGTTCGTCGCTCGCGATGCGGGCAACGGCGAAGTTTTCCGACGACCTCGAAGCCGAGCCGCTCGCCGCGGAATGTCCCGCCTTCGCCGATCTGCTCAATGCAAGCGGTCACGGCCGCTGCGTCATCACGCTCGATCCGCACGAAAAGCGCCCCGGGCAGCAGGCCTATCAGGGCATCGTGCCGCTCAACGGCACCGATGGGCCGCTTCAATCGATCGCCCAGGTGCTCGAACATTACATGCATCACTCGGAACAGCTCGACACGCGGCTCTGGCTCGCCTCGAACGATGAGCGAGCCGTCGGCATGCTGCTGCAAAAGCTTCCCGGCGATGGCGGGATCGTGCCGCACGCGGGCGAGCACGATGCCGACACGTGGGAGCGCGTCTGCGTGCTGGGCGGAACGCTGTCGCAGGATGAATTGCTCAAAGAGGAGCCGCAAACGCTCTTTCGGCGTCTTTTCTGGCAAGAGAACGTTCAGCACTTCGCGCCGGTCGCCGCGCACTTCGAGTGCAGTTGCTCGCGCGAGAAGGTCGGCTCGATGCTTAAGATGCTGGGACGCGAGGAGGTCGACAGTGTGCTCGACGAGCAAGGGCGGGTCGAGATTCACTGCGAATACTGCAATCAGCGCTACGAGTTCGACCCCGTCGACGTGGCGCAGCTTTTCGCGGCAAACGGCGTCTCGACCGGCGTGACGCCCGCGGCGGTGCAACGCCACTGAGCGAGGCCTTTGCGCGTGCTTCTTTCGGAGACCGAGCCATGATTCCGTCGAAACCGGTAAGCGCCGTACCGTCGCCTCGCGGCCCGCTTGCGGCGACCGCCATCGGCGCGCTGATTGCCGTCGCGGCGCTCGCGGGCTGCGTGGCCGCCCCGCCGTCGGGACAGGTGTTGAGCCGGCTCCCGCCCGCCCAGGCGGGCGCATCGTCGTCCGTGCGGCCGCTTACCGACGCGGAAAAGAAGCGCTATGACGAAATCGACAAGCAGGTGCTCTCGGAGCAAAACGAGGCGATGGCGGCCAACGCGTGGGCGCGCTACTACGCGCCCTATTACGCTCCGCCGGTCGTTTATGGCGGGTATGGCGGCTACTACAGCGGATGGGGTGCCGGCTACTATAGCCCCGGCTACTACCCCGGTTGGTGGTGGTAAGCGTCGACCGGCATGAACCGACGTTCGACCTCGGGCCGCTTCACGCTTACTAACGCTTCGGCTTTTCGGCCGGCTGCTTTTTGATGCCCTTCTCCGCCTTGCCACGTGACGGCTTGACGCGAGAGACCGGATTCGGCACGACGGCAACGGGCGCCGCCGAAACCTGCCCGCGCGTCGACGTTTCGGCGCTCACGGATGCTGCCGAGACCGCGCTCGCGGGCGAATTCGGCGAGACGAATTGAACGAACACTTCGCCGTCCTTCACCATCCCCATTTCATAGCGAGCACGCTCCTCGACCGCCGCCGTGCCGCTTTGCAGGTCCTGGACCTCGCCTTCGATCCGCTGATTGCGCAGTTTCTCGTCGGCGTTTTTCTTTGCCTGTGCGTCGAGCGCCTCACGTAATTCATGCACGCGAAGCCAGCCACCGTGTCCCCACCAGAGCGGAAACTGAATCAGCACGAGCAGGACAACGAGAACGACAGTGACGAGCCGCATGCGAAAAGGCGCCGTATAGTCAACGCCGCCGCGGGCGCCCCCGAGGAAATCCCCTCGGAGAATCCGTCACGCGGCGGCGGGCGAAATGATCGATGAAAACGAACGAGTTCGTCAACGAAGATTGTAAAACGTCGACTTGCCCGGATAGCTCGCGATATCGCCGAGATCCTCCTCGATGCGCAGCAGCTGGTTGTACTTCGCGATACGATCGCTGCGCGAGAGCGAACCGGTCTTGATCTGGCCGGCGTTGAGGCCCACGGCGATATCGGCGATCGTCGAATCCTCCGTTTCGCCCGAGCGATGCGAAATGACGGCCGTATAGCCGGCCCGCTTGGCCATCTCGATCGCGGCGAACGTCTCCGTCAGCGTGCCGATCTGGTTGATCTTGATCAGGATCGAGTTGGCGATGCCTTTCTCGATGCCTTCCTTGAGGATGCGCGTGTTGGTGACGAAAAGATCGTCGCCGACGAGCTGGATCTTCTTGCCAAGCCGGTCGGTCAGGAGCTTCCAGCCGGCCCAGTCGCTCTCGTGCATGCCGTCCTCGATCGAGACGATCGGGAATTTATCGGCAAGCGTGGCGAGATAGTCGGTGAACTCGGCCGACGACAGTTGCAACCCTTCACCGGCAAGCTGGTATTTGCCGTCGTGATAGAACTCGCTTGCCGCGCAATCGAGCGCCAGCAGGACGTCTTCGCCCGCGCGGTAGCCGGCCTTCTCGATCGCCTGCAGAATCGTCGACAGACATTCGTCGTTGCTGCCGAAGTTGGGCGCGAAACCGCCTTCGTCACCGACCGCCGTGCTCATGCCGCGATCGCCGAGGATTTTCTTCAGCGCGTGGAACACTTCCGCGCCGCAGCGCAGTGCCTCGCGGAACGTCGGCTGACTCACCGGCACGATCATGAATTCTTGAATGTCGAGGCTGTTGTTCGCGTGCGCGCCGCCGTTGACGATATTCATCATCGGAACCGGCAGCTGCATGGCGCCGGAGCCGCCGAAGTAACGGTAAAGCGGCAGCCCGGCTTCCTCGGCGGCGGCCTTCGCGACCGCGATCGATACAGCCAGCATCGCATTGGCGCCGAGACGCGACTTGTTGTCCGTGCCGTCGAGCTCGAGCAGCGTCTTGTCGAGGAAGGCCTGCTCGGAAGCGTCAAGCCCCATGATTGCTTCGGAAATCTCCGTGTTGATATGCTCGACGGCCTTCAACACGCCCTTGCCGCCATAGCGGCCCGGCTCGCCGTCGCGCAGCTCGATCGCCTCGCGCGAGCCCGTCGACGCACCCGACGGCACCGCCGCGCGACCCATCGTGCCCGACTCGAGCAGCACATCGCATTCGACGGTCGGGTTGCCGCGCGAATCCAGAATCTCACGGCCAATGATGTCTACGATTGCACTCATGTTTTCCTCTAAAAATGACGTTCAATTCCGCTTATGACGTGGAGCTGCGCTCGCTCTTTCGTTGTTCTCGTCGGGTCGCTAGGTCTGCGTCGATTTGTTCGTCTTCGCTTCTTTCGATGCAAAGCGTGGGTATCAATCGAACTCGCGCTCGAGCAAGGGGCTCCGCTTCACGACGGCGTCGAGCGCAACGAGCGTTTCGAGCAACTCGCTCATGCGCCGCAACGGCACGGCGTTGGGGCCGTCGGATAGCGCGCGAGGCGGATTCGGGTGTGTCTCCATGAACAATCCGGCAACGCCGACCCCCACGGCCGCGCGCGCGAGCACCGGCACGAATTCACGCTGCCCGCCCGAGCTCGTGCCCTGGCCGCCCGGCAGCTGCACCGAATGTGTGGCGTCGAAAACGACGGGCGCGCCCGTTTCTCGCATGATCGCGAGCGAGCGCATGTCGGAGACGAGGTTGTTGTAGCCGAACGAGGCCCCGCGCTCGCAGGCGAGGAAGCGATCGTCCGAGAGCCCCGCTTCGCGCGCCGCGTCGCGCGCCTTGTCGATCACGTTCTTCATGTCGTGCGGCGCGAGGAACTGGCCCTTCTTGATGTTGACGGGTTTGCCCGAGCGCGCGCAGGCGTGGATGAAATCAGTTTGCCGGCAGAGGAACGCCGGGGTTTGCAAGACGTCGACGACCTCGGCGGCGCGCGCGATCTCGTCGATCTCGTGCACGTCGGTCAGCACCGGCACTTCGAGTTGCCGCTTGACCTCGCCGAGGATGCGCAGCCCCTCGTCCATGCCGGGCCCGCGAAACGACTTGCCCGAGCTGCGGTTGGCTTTGTCGAACGAGGACTTGTAGATAAAGGGGATGCCGAGCTTCGCGCAGATCTCCTTCAGCGTGCCTGCCGTATCGATCGACATCTGCTCCGATTCGACGACGCAGGTGCCTGCGATCAGGAAGAAAGGCTTGTCGAGGCCGACTTCGAAGTCGCACAGCTTCATGCCTTCACCTTTTCCTCGACACTCGCCTGCGAGTAGGCCAGCGCCGCCTCGACGAACGACTTGAAGAGCGGATGCCCATCGCGCGGCGTCGACGTGAATTCGGGGTGGAACTGCACGCCAACGAACCAGGGGTGCATATCCTGCGGCAACTCCATCATCTCGGGCAGATCTTCGCTCGGCGTGCGCGCGCTGATGACGAGCCCGCCCCCCTCGAGCTGAGGTACGTAGCGATTGTTGACCTCGTAGCGGTGGCGATGGCGCTCGTTCACGTCCTTGCCGTAGATGCGCGCGGCGAGCGTGCCCGGCTTGACCGGGCAGCGCTGAGAGCCGAGACGCATGGTGCCGCCGAGATCCGAATCCTCGTCGCGCTTCTCGACGCGGCCTTCACGGTCGTACCATTCGGTAATGAGCGCGACGACGCGATGCGCCGTTTTCGGATCGAACTCCGTGCTGTTCGCGCCCGCCAGACCGACGACGTCGCGCGCGAACTCGATCACGGCAAGCTGCATGCCGAGGCAGATGCCGAGATACGGCACCTTCGCCTCGCGCGCATAGCGGATAGCGGCGATCTTGCCCTCGGTACCGCGCCGGCCGAAGCCGCCCGGCACGAGCACGGCATCGAGATGCGAGAGGCTCGCGACGCCCTCTTCCTCGATCTGCTCCGAATCGATGTATTCGATGTTGACCTTCGTCGACGTATGCACCGAGGCATGCCGCAGCGCCTCGATCAGCGACTTGTAGGACTCGGTCAGCTCGACGTACTTGCCGACCATGCCGATCGTCACCTCGTGCAGCGGGCGCTCGAGCTT
>JBCNPL010000206.1:0-4906 GCA_039593375.1 Paraburkholderia sp.
CCACATCGCGAAAATTTTCAACCGACGCGAGACGCGGCGTCGTCGCCGCGTCGCTCGAGCCCGGACCGCCGCCGCCGCAAGCCGACAGCAACGCACCGCCCACGCCGGCAAGCGCGACGCTCGCCGCTCCCCTCAGGAACGTGCGACGGGAGCGGCAGACAGGTTCCGCCGGCGTCCGTCGCGATAAGCGACGATCGACGCCGGGACGCGCGGAAGGCAAACGGTCTTTCGCGATCGAATCCATTGAATGTTGGTAACGGCAAGTAGCGGATGCCGAGGTGCGGTGAAGCGGCGACAGCCAAGCGCGCCCGTCTCGCCGGGCGGCAAACCGGAAGATTATCTCGCCGGGAAAACTTTGGATGACAAATGTAGCAATCGGTAAGAGACAGAAAGGTGACGGCTCGCCCGCAATAAATGGGGCGCACGCCGCATCGACTTGTCGTTTTCACGACACCGCCTGGAACGAATCGGCGCGCAACGACTGACAGGCGAGTCAGTCTGCCGGTACACGCACCGATGCGAGCGCGCGATAGCGCGCGCCGCGACGCTCGAGCGTGCTCGAGTAGAGCGTCACGGACTCGAAGCGCGAGAACCGCGCAAGCTCGGCCGCGCGCTCGCCTCTCCGATCGACGGTCCCATCCGCCTGTACGACAGGAGCCGCGATCGGCTTTGCATTGCGCGGCAGCCGCGCGAGTGTGACATGAGGAAGAAACGGGCGATGGTCGTCGATCGGAAGTCCGAGCCCCGCCACGAGGGTCCGCACGCGCGCTTCGAGTTCAGCGAGCGCGTCGCACGGCGCGAACGAAACGACCGCGAGGCGCGGATGCGAACGGCTCGGCCAATAGTCGACCCGCTCGACGCCGAGCGGCGGCAACGGCACGACGACGGACGGCAGCGCGGCGGACAACAATGCGCCCTTCTCCGGCGAGACCGAGCCGAGGAACGCCAGCGTCAGATGCAATTGATCGACGGGAACACGGCGCACGGCGACAGCGAGCGGCGTCGCCGCGAACGCTTCGCGCGTTCCCGCATCGGGGACGAGCGCGATGAAGCAGCGATGCCAATCATCGCGCTCGGCCAACGGCGCCGCCGGCGTCGTCAGCGCGGGAGCTCCGAGCTGCCCATCAGGTAGGCGTCGACTGAGCGCGCACATTGGCGGCCTTCCCGAATCGCCCAGACGACGAGCGACTGCCCGCGGCGCATGTCGCCGGCCGCGAACACCTTGTCGACGGACGTGTAGTAGGCGCGCTCGCCCTCGGTCGCCGCGCGGATGTTGCCGCGCGCATCCTTGTCGACGCCGAAGGCGTCGAGCACGGGCGAAGCGGGCTGGGTGAAGCCCATCGCGAGCAGCACGAGGTCGGCCTTCATCTCGAACTCGGATCCCGGCACTTCCTGCATCTTGCCGTCCTTCCACTCGACACGCGCCGCAACGAGTTTCTCGACCTTGCCGTTCTTGCCTTCGAAGCGCTTCGTCGCCACGGACCAATCGCGGCTGCAGCCTTCTTCGTGCGAAGACGAGGTGCGCAGCTTGACCGGCCAATACGGCCAGACGAGCGGCTTGTTCTCTTCCTCGGGCGGCTGCGGCAGCAATTCGAACTGAGTCACGCTCTTCGCACCGTGACGATTCGAGGTACCGACGCAGTCCGAACCCGTGTCGCCGCCGCCGATCACGACGACATGCTTGCCCTTGGCGAGCAGCTGATCGGCGATCTTGTCGCCGGCATTGACCTTGTTCTGCTGCGGCAGAAAGTCCATCGCGAAATGAATGCCGGCCAGCTCACGCCCCGGCACGGGCAGATCGCGCGGCGTCTCGGACCCACCCGCGGCGACGACCGCGTCGAACTTCTCGAGGAGCTCCTCGGGCGTGACCGTCTCCTTGGCCGTGTTGCCGATATACGACGGCAACGCGTCCTTTCCGACGAACACGTTCGTGCGGAACGTGACGCCTTCGCCTTCCATCTGCCGCATACGCCGGTCGATGAGCCACTTCTCGAGCTTGAAATCGGGAATGCCGTAGCGCAAAAGGCCGCCGATGCGATCGTTCTTCTCGAATACCGTCACTTCATGGCCCGCGCGCGCAAGCTGCTGCGCGGCGGCGAGGCCGGCAGGCCCGGAGCCGACGACGGCAACTTTCTTGCCGGTCTTCTTCTTGGGCGGCTGCGGCGCGACCCAACCTTCCGACCAAGCCTTGTCGATGATCGCGTGCTCGATCGACTTGATGCCAACGGGATCGGCGTTGATGCCGAGCGTACAGGCGGCCTCGCACGGCGCCGGGCAGATGCGGCCCGTGAACTCCGGGAAGTTGTTGGTCGAGTGCAGGACGTCGATCGCCTGCCGCCAATCCTGGCGGTAAACGAGATCGTTGAAGTCCGGAATGATGTTGTTGACAGGACAGCCGTTGTTGCAAAACGGGATGCCGCAATCCATGCAGCGCGCGCCCTGAACCTTCGCGTCCTCGTCGCTCAGCGCGAGGACGAATTCCTTGTAGTGCTTGACGCGCGCGAGCGGCGCTTCGTACGCCTCATGGCGACGTTCATATTCGAGAAAACCGGTTGCCTTGCCCATGGGGTTCTCTTGTCTTGATCCAAATCGTCTATCGGGGGCCGGCGGGTGCCGCCCGCGCATCACGCGCGGGCGGCAAGCCTCGATGGCATCGTATCTATCGCCCGCTCGCTCCGGTGAGTTCGACACCGTGAGGCGAACGGGCGCGTTCAGGTGCGCGTGAAAGCTGCGCTCAGGCGGCGAGCGCCTCGTTCGCGGCTTTCTTCGCCCCGAGTTCGGCGAGCGCGCGCTTGTACTCGGTCGGGAAGACCTTCACGAACTGCCGGCGCGACGCGTCCCAATCCTCGAGCAGCGCCTTTGCACGCGGCGAGCCCGTGAACTGGAAGTGCCGCTCGACGAGCCCCTTCAGCAGCGCCTCGTCGGTCACGCCGGTATGCCAAAGCGCGCGGTCGACCGTGCGCTCCTGCTCGGCCTGCTGCAACACGGGTTCGAGCGCGACCATCGACTTGTTGCATTTGCCCGCGAACGTGCCTTCGGGGTCGTAGATGAACGCGACGCCGCCCGACATGCCGGCCGCGAAGTTGCGTCCCGTCTCGCCGAGCACGACGACGGTGCCGCCCGTCATGTACTCGCAGCCGTGATCGCCCGTTCCCTCGACGACGGCGGACGCGCCCGAGTTGCGCACGCAGAAGCGCTCGCCCGCAACGCCGCGCAGATACGCTTCACCTTCGATCGCGCCATACATCACCGTGTTGCCGCAGATGATGTTTTCCTCGGACTTGCCGCGGAAATCGTTCGTCGGGCGAATGATGATGCGCCCGCCTGAAAGACCCTTGCCGACGTAGTCGTTGCCGTCCCCCACGAGGTCGAGCGTGACGCCGCGCGCGAGAAACGCGCCGAAGCTCTGTCCCGCCGTGCCCTTGAGCTGGATATGGACCGTGTCGTCGGGCAACCCATCGTGACCATACTTCTTCGCGATCATCCCCGAGAGCATCGCGCCGACCGTGCGGTTCACGTTGCGCACGGGCTGGATGAACGAAACGTGCTCGCCGTTGTCGATCGCCGCGCGCGATTTCTCGATCAGCGTGTGATCGAGCGCGCGGCCGAGGCCGTGATCCTGCTCCTCGACGTGCCGGCGCGCGATCTCGGCCGGAACCTTCGGTTGATGGAAGACGTTCGAGAAATCGAGACCGCGAGCCTTCCAATGCTCGATCCCTTTCTTCGTGTCGAGCAGATCCGAGCGCCCGATCAGATCGTCGAACTTGCGGATGCCGAGCTGCGCCATGATCTCGCGCACTTCCTCGGCGACGAAGAAGAAATAGTTGACGACGTGCTCAGGCTGCCCCTGGAACTTGGCGCGCAGCACCGGATCTTGCGTGGCGACGCCGACCGGGCACGTATTCAGATGGCACTTGCGCATCATGATGCAGCCCTCGACGACGAGCGGAGCCGTCGCAAAGCCGAATTCGTCCGCGCCGAGCAGCGCGCCGATCACGACGTCGCGGCCCGTTTTCATCTGGCCGTCGGCCTGCACGCGAATGCGGCCGCGCAAGCGATTCAGCACGAGCGTCTGCTGCGTTTCGGCGAGACCGAGTTCCCACGGCGTGCCCGCATGCTTGATCGAGGAAAGCGGCGACGCGCCCGTGCCGCCGTCATGGCCGGCGATCACGACATGGTCGGCCTTGGCCTTGGCCACGCCCGCCGCGACCGTGCCGACGCCCACTTCGGAGACGAGCTTCACGGAGATGCTCGCCACCGGATTGGCGTTCTTCAGATCGTGAATGAGCTGCGCCAGATCCTCGATCGAGTAGATGTCGTGATGGGGCGGCGGCGAAATGAGGCCGACGCCGGGCACCGAGTAGCGCAGCTTGCCGATGTATTCGGAAACCTTGTGACCCGGAAGCTGGCCGCCTTCGCCGGGTTTCGCGCCTTGCGCCATCTTGATCTGAATCTGATCGGCCGATGCGAGGTACTCCGCCGTCACGCCGAAGCGGCCCGAGGCGACCTGCTTGATCTTCGAGCGCAGCGAATCGCCTTCCTTGAGGGCGATGTCGCGCACCACTTCGCTGCCGATCACCGAGGCGAGCGTATCGCCGTTCTTGATCGGAATGCCGCGCAACTCATTGCGATAACGGTTTTCGTCCTCGCCGCCCTCGCCCGTATTCGATTTGCCGCCGATGCGGTTCATCGCGATCGCGAGCGTCGCGTGCGCTTCCGTGCTGATCGAGCCGAGCGACATCGCGCCTGTCGCGAAGCGCTTGACGATGTCCTTGGCCGGCTCCACCTCGTCGATCGGAATCGCCTTGGCGGGCTCGACCTTGAACTCGAACAGACCGCGGAACGTCATGTGCCGGCGAGTCTGATCGTTGATCAGATGCGCGTACTCCTTGTAGGTCTGATACGA
>JBCNPL010000207.1:0-4869 GCA_039593375.1 Paraburkholderia sp.
CTGCAAGGCGGCGAGTTCGTCGCGGCTTGCTGTCTCGATCGGGTCGAGCGGCAACGCGGTGTTCATCGGGTGTCTCCTGTCTCTCCTGGGTGAAACGTTTGCGATCGGTCTCTAGCCGAGCGTCTTTTGGTGCGCCGTATTCGGGCTCAACGGGCCGGAATCACGGTCCCCCTGATTTGCGCCGATTTGCCGCGAAACATGGCCACTGTTTCGCTTGCGCGATTGGTGACGCGGATATCGTAGATGCCGGTGCGCCCGTTCAACGTCTGTTCGACCGCTTCGGCGGTCAGGGTGTCGCCGCCGTGGACGGGACGCAGAAACTCGATCGAGCATCCTGACGCGACAGTGTTGAGGTTGCGCGAATTGCAGGCGAATGCGAAAGTCGAATCGGCCAGCGTGAAGATGAGCCCGCCATGGCAGATCGCATGGCCGTTGAGGAAGTCGGGCCGCACGGTGGCCTGCATGCGCGCATAGCCCGTGCGGACTTCCAGAAGCTCGAATCCGAGCGCGCGACTGCACGCATCTGCGGCGTACATGGCCTCGGCGACCGCCTGAGCGAGCCCATCGTCGGTGTTTCCGACGCCGCTGTCGTGACCTCGAGCTGCTGTCGATGCGTCAGGATGCGTCCCCAAGTGACGGTTCATGTCAACGCCCCTCGAAGCGCGCCGGGCGCTTTTCGATGAATGCCGCGACTCCTTCGGCGAAGTCATGGGAGGCGCCGAGTTCTCGTTGCAGATCACGCTCCAGGTCGAGCTGCTGATCGAACGAATTGACGGTGCTTGCACGCATGGCTCGCTTGATGGCAGCAATTGCTTTCGTGGGCTGCTGCGCGAGTTGCGCGGCGAGCTGGGCGGCGGCGGCTTGCAAATCCGCGTCGTCGACCACCTGCCAGATGAGGCCCCACTGTTGCGCCTCCTCGGCCGACAGCTTGTTGCCGGTGATGGCGAGGCCGAGTGCGCGTGCCAGGCCGATTCGCTGCGGCAGCAGCGCGGTTCCTCCCGAGTCGGGGATCAGCCCGATCTTCACGAACGACTGAGCGAAGCTGCTCGAGCGTGCGGCCAGAGTGATATCGCAAGCGAGTGCCAGGTTGGCACCCGCGCCGGCCGCGATGCCGTTGACGGCAGCGATGACGGGCAGCGGCAGTGCTTGCAGCCGGCGCACGAGCGGATTGAAGTTTTCGTCGATGAGCGCCCCGAGGTCGGTTTCGGCTCCGGGCTCGAAGCTCACATCGGCGAGATCCTGGCCTGCGCAGAAGCCGCGCCCCGCACCTGTCAGGACGAGCGCGCGCGCCTTCGCGGTCTCGACTTCGTCGAGCGCGGAACGTAGTTCCGAGTGCATCTCGCGCGTGAAGCTGTTGAGCTTATCGGGCCGATTGAGCGTGATGGTCGCGACGTGCGAGGATGCGTCGATGTCGACGCGGATCGTTTCATGAACCATCGGTCGTCTCCTTTGCTCGTTGGCTCGCTGCTGTTTGCATTGGCCGGTACGTCGAACGCATTGGCCGGTACGTCGAACGGTATATCCAAGCCGCTCGATCCGCTCGATCCGCTCAGAGTCGCTCGATGGCGAGCGCAATACCCTGGCCGACGCCGATGCACATCGTGCAAAGCGCGTATCGGCCGCCCTTGCGTTCGAGCTGATAAAGCGCCGTCGTCACGAGACGGGCGCCCGACGCGCCGAGCGGATGCCCGAGCGCGATGGCGCCGCCGTTGGGATTCACGCGAGGGTCGTCGTCGGCCACGCCGAGCAGCCGCAATACCGCTAACCCCTGCGATGCGAACGCCTCGTTGAGCTCGATGACGTCGAACTGATTCAGCGACATTCCGAGGCGAGCCAAGAGCTTCTGTGTTGCGGGCGCGGGTCCGATGCCCATGATGCGGGGCTCCACGCCAGCGGTGGCCATTCCGAGAACCTTGGCTCGACGACGCAAGCCGTATTGCTCGGCCGCTTCACCGTTCGCGAGGAGAAGGGCGCATGCGCCATCGTTCACGCCGGAGGCGTTGCCGGCTGTAACGGTGCCGTCAGGACGCACGACGCCTTTCAACTTGGCGAGCGCGTCGAGCGACGTTTCACGCGGGTGCTCGTCGTGCGCGACATGCAGCGCGTCCCCCTTCTTCTGCGGGACGACGACGGGAACGATTTCCGCCGTGAGTGTCCCATCGCGTTGCGCACGAGCCGCCTTTTGCTGGCTCCGCAGCGCGAAGGCATCCTGATCGGCGCGGCTCACCGAAAATTGCTCGGCCACGTTTTCGGCCGTTTCGGGCATCGAATCGATACCGTATTGCGCTTTCAGCTTCGCGTTGATGAAGCGCCACCCGATCGTCGTGTCGTGAATTTCCGTCTGACGCGAGAAGGCGCTCGTCGCTTTCGGCATGACAAACGGCGCGCGCGTCATGCTCTCCACGCCGCCGGCGATGATCAGGCGCGCTTCGCCTGCTTTCAGCGCACGGGCCGCCGTGCCGACGGCGTCCATGCCCGAACCGCAGAGCCGGTTCAGCGTCGCGCCGGGGACGTCGGTCGGCAACCCGGCGAGCAGGGCGGCCATGCGCGCGACGTTGCGGTTGTCCTCGCCCGCCTGATTCGCGCAGCCGTAAATGACGTCGTCGATCGCGCGCCAGTCGACGCTCGCGTTGCGCTCCATCAGCGCCTTGATCGGCACGGCCGCGAGATCGTCGGCGCGGACGTCCTTGAGCGCGCCGCCGTAGCGACCGAACGGCGTGCGAATCGCGTCGCAAATGTAAGCATCGTTCATCGGTATTCGCATTCTGCTGAATTGCGGCCCTCGCGCCAGAGCGCGAGGGGACTGTCGACTCGATCGTACCGAGCGGAACGGCAGTGTTCCATTCCGCCGTTCGGCCTATGCCGTCTGACCGACTGGCACGGGGGCGGCATGCGGTGCAACATGGACCCGGCTCTGAATCACGCGGAACCGATTGGCCACGAAAGCCGAATCAGTCAGTGCCGAATTTGCCGCCGGATTCGCTCCGGTCCCGTGAAAGTCGGAGAAGGCAGCCGACTGATTGACGAACACGCCCGCCGTCAGATTGATCGAAAGCGCCACTCCGCCGTGGATCGCGGCTTCGTGGGCGGCTTCGATCGTGGCTTCGTCGGTGCTGTAGACGGACAACGTCAGCGCGCCGTGCCGAGCGGCGATCGACCCCGCAAGGTCGAGCGATTGCGCCGTCGAATCGGTAGCGATCACGAACGAGACAGGACCGAACCATTCGCCGCTGAATTTGCCGATGTCGGCCGCCGCATCGAGTTGCAGCAGGAGCGGCGTGCGTACGCGTGCACCGGGGAAGGCGGGGTGGTCGATCGATCGGCTGTCGACGAGGACTCGGCCGAGCGAACGCGCTTCGTCGATGCGGCGGGCGACGCCGTCGTTTTGAATGGCGCCCAGTACTTCGACGGCGCGCGCGGGATCGCCGAGCAGCTTTTGGACAGCTTCCCCGAGTGCTTGCGCGACTTCATCGAAGCTCGCGTGCCCAGCGGATGTCGGAATGCCGTTTCGAGGCACGTAGATGTTTTGCGGCGCCGTGCACATCTGCCCGGAATAAAGCGCGAGCGAGAACGCGATGTTGCGGGCGGCCGCCTTCAGGTCGTCCACGGAGTCGATGACGATCTGATTGACGCCGGCCTTCTCGGTGAACACATGCGCCTGATGCGCGTGACGTTCGAGCCACGTGCCGTTCTGCGTGCTGCCCGTGAAATCGATGAGCTTGATTTCGGGGCGCAGCGCCAAGTCCTGCACGAGCGCTCCGTCGTTGGGATCCGTGGCGAGCAGCGTGACGATATTGGGATCGAAGCCGGCCTCTCGCAGCACGTCTCGTGCGATCCGCACGGTGATCGCGAGCGGCAGGATCGCTCCCGGGTGCGGCTTTACGATCACGGCGTTGCCGGTCGCAAGATCGGCGAAGAGACCGGGGTACCCGTTCCAGGTCGGGAACGTGCAGCAGCCGAGCACGAGTCCGATGCCTCGCGGCGCGATCGTAAAGCGCTTTTGCATTGCCAGCGGCGGGTTTTTGCCTTGCGGCTTTTCCCAATGTGCCTCGGCCGGGACGCGGCGCAACTCGGCCCAAGCGTAGGCGACGGCCTCGAGCGCGCGGTCCTGCGCATGCGGGCCGCCGGCCTGGAACGCCATCATGAACGCCTGCCCGGTCGTGTGCATGACGCTGTACGCGATTTCGAAACTCGCGCGGTTGAGGCGGGCGAGGATCTCGAGACTGACGCCGGCCCAGGCTTCGGGGCCGGCCGCGCGCCAGCCATGCTGGGCGGCCGATGCGGCGGCGATCAACGCGCCGGCGTCGGCTTTCGGATAGCGTATGCCGAGCGCGAAGCCGTAGGGCGATTGCTCGGAGCCGACCGTATCGCCGGTGCTCGGCTGGTCGAGTTCGAAGGTGCGGTCGAGATGCGCCTTGAATGCCGCCTCGCCATCGGCATTGCCGCTTTCCCCGTACACTTTGGGACTCGGCATTTCGGCGAACGGGCTCCAGTAGCCGCGTGTTTCGATCGCGGCGAGCGCATGCTTGAGCGTGTCTTCGTGCTTGGCAAAGAGAGGATGTGTCATGTCGGAGACGGAAGCAGCCTGAGTTGGGGAAAGATCGGTTGCCAATTCATTGACCGACCGGTTGGTTGGCGAATGTTACCATTGTTCGCGCGAAGGTTTCGAGCGTTTTTGCGGTGGATCGAGACAAACCATAGGAGGGTGTAGATGGGCTACGAGAACATTCTTGTCGAGACGCGCGGGCGGGTCGGGCTCGTGACGCTGAACCGTCCGAAGGCGCTCAATGCGCTCAACGACGCGCTGATGGATGAGCTGGGCGCGGCGCTGAAGGTGTTCGACGCCGACGACGGTATCGGCGCGATCGT
>JBCNPL010000208.1:0-4868 GCA_039593375.1 Paraburkholderia sp.
GGAGCGACATACCGAATAGCCGAATGCTTCGATGGGCGCCTGGCATGGGCGTGGGGGTATTCCGCGCGAATTCCAATTTTTCGAATGGCAATACGCGAGACCATCAGGGGCGGCTCGTGACCTGCGAACATGGGTTGCGGCGGGTCACGCGCACCGAGCACGACGGCAGTATCACCGTGCTGGCCTCCGCTTACGAAGGAAAACGCCTGAATTCGCCGAACGACGTGATCGTCAAATCCGACGGCTCGGTTTGGTTCACGGATCCCGACTACGGCATCCTCAGCGACTACGAGGGCGGGCGAGCCGAGAGTGAGATCGGCCGATGCAATGTCTACCGGGTGCGGCCCGAGACCGGCAGCGGCGAGGCCGAGCTCGTGGCAGACGACTTCGTCAAGCCTAACGGACTGGCGTTCTCGCCCGACGAGAGCCGCCTCTACATCGCTGACTCGGGGGCGTCGCACTTCGAGAACGGGCCGCATCATATACGCTCATTCGATATCGTCGACGGCCAATTGCGCAATGGCCGCGTCTTCGTCGAGATTCAGGAGGGCATACCCGACGGCATGCGCGTCGACGAGCAAGGCAACGTCTGGACCAGCGCGCTCGACGGTGTACACTGCTACTCGCCCGCGGGCGAGCTGCTCGGCAAGATCCTGATTCCCGAGGTCGTCGCAAACCTGACATTCGGCGGACGGCTGCGCAATCGCCTTTTCATCACGGCGAACTCCTCGCTTTACTCGCTATGCGTTGCGGTGCGCGGGGTGGCGCCATAACGCCTCAAGACCAAGGCACTCGATGAGCACAATGAGCGCGACGCAGCGATTCTTCTCCAATCGTCCACGCTTCATCATCGGTCTCATTTTCGGTGTCGTCGTCTACCTTCTGGATCCCTGGCATTTGCGTCCCATTCAGCATGCCCTGCTGGCATGGGACAGCTGCATGTGGCTCTTTCTGATCCTGATCTGGTTCAGGATGGCGAAGGCGAGCCCGGCCGAAGTGCAACGCGTGGCCGAGCGCGAGGACGAGGGCGCGACGGCCATGCTGACGATCATTACGATCGCGGCGGTCGCGAGTATCGTCGCGATCGTCGTCGAGCTTTCGCAGGCGAAGGGACTCGGCGGCCGCGCCGCGCTTGTGAACTACACGCTCACAGGGGCGACGATGGTCGGCGCATGGCTCCTGATTCCGACGATTTTCACGCTGCAGTATGCGCGTTACTACCATCAGTCGGGCGACAAGACATCGTTGAAATTTCCGGAAGAAGACCCCGAGCTCGACTACTGGGACTTCCTCTATTTCTCGTTCACGATCGCCGTGGCGTCTCAGACCTCCGACGTCACCGTCTGCTCGAAAGAGGCGCGGCGCACCGCGCTCGCGCAATCGATCCTGGCGTTCTTCTTCAATGCGGCGGTGCTGGGGTTATGCGTCAATATCGCAGCCGGGCTGTTGGGATCGTAACGGAGAAGAGCTGAGCCGCTTCGGTTCGGCCCCGGATTCGACATCGCGGCTAACGGGATGTAAATTGGTTGGGCGTCCGCATGCATCGATGTGGACACGACCGATGCTTCCCGACCTGCGGGCCTCAATGCCATCGGGAGACGACTGCGATGAGCAAACAACCTGGTAAAAGCGAAGAGCCCGACGAGGCGCCGCGAGAACGCCCCACCGATTTGCCGAAGCCGATTGGCGACGCCGTGCCCGCGCCGGACGAGCCGGGCCTTGATCGGCCACTGCCACCGACAACGCACCCTGACCAGACTTCGGACGAAACGGGCGAGCGTCCCGACGAGCCGACCGAGGCGCCGCCAGCCGAGACTTCGGAACCGCTCGGTGACGCTATCCCCGCGCCGGCGGAGCCCGGGCTCGATCAGCCGCTGCCGGCGAAAAAGCCGCCGTCCCGGTGAGCGATCCCGGCCCGAGACACAACGGCAAAGCGAGGAATGGCGGAAGGAGTCCGACGACTGTACGGCGACAGAACCGGTCATTCCAGATCGGCTGTCGCCGGAATCATCGCGGCGAGCCCGTGCCGCTTGCCGTCCTCGTCCACGAGTTGCCAAAGACTCGCCTGCTCGATCCAGAACTGCTTGCCCGACTTCGCGATGCGGATACCCCGATAATCCTTGGCGCATCCGTCGTTCGCCACGCGCTCGATAAAGGTGCTCCGCTCGTCGCGATCGGGGGCCGCGGCGGAAAGGCGCGAGGGAAGCCCGATCAATTCATCCCAGTCGTACTCGAATCGCCGCTGCGCGGCTCTGTTTCCGTAGATGAAGACGGGATCGGGGTCGGTGTTGTGCGCGAGCACGAGGAAGGGCGCCGACTCGTAAAGCCAGCGCGCGGCTTCGGATCCATTCATTCCGGCGGGTACCAGGTCTTCGCCGAGCAGGCGTCGGTAGCTTTGCGTGAGAAGGCCGAAGAAGGCGGTATCGGTGCGTCGATCCATCGGGGGTACTTTCCATTTCCTGGTTAGCCTGGCGTCGCGCCAATTAAACCAGGATTGGCGCAGCCCTGCTCGCGCGACGACCGACGGGTTTCGTCTCGCGGTGCCAAACTGATTGCGCTTGTTTTTGTTATTCCGGTTGCCCGCGCTCGCGCAGCAGATCGGACAAGCTGCGCGGAGCCGGTTTCAGCGGCAGCCGATGCTGAGTCCACCCCATTTGCCGCGCGGGCGTCAAGGCGCGCAGCCGCGTGGCCGACCAGCGAAAGAACCGATACACGCGCGGATGCGAGAACGCACCGCTCCAGAATCGCCAGATGAGTTGCTCGCCGCGGCTGTGATTTGCGCCCTGACCGCGCAGCGGGTGCGCGACTCGCTCGTCGGGCGCCCGATTCGCCTCGGTTCGCAACCGCACCAGCAATTGCGGAATCGGGATGCGCACGGGACAGACTTCCCCGCATGCACCGCAAAGACTCGAGGCCGTCGGCAAGTCGGCCGTTGCATCGAGTCCCAGCAGATGCGGGGAAATGATCTTGCCGATCGGGCCCGGATAGGTGGTGCCGTACGCTTGCCCGCCGATGCGGGAATAGACGGGACAATGATTCATGCAGGCCCCGCAACGAATGCACTGCAGCGTCGCGCGCAACTGTTCGTCGGCATAGGCCTGCGTGCGGCCGTTGTCGAGCAGCACGAGGTGCATTTCGCGGGGACCGTCGAGCTCGCCGGGCCGTCGCGGGCCGGAGATCAGATTGAAGTAAGTGGTGATCGCTTGCCCGGTTGCCGAGCGTGTGAGCAGGCTCGCGAGCGGAACAATGTGCTCGAGCTTGGCTACCACCTTCTCGATGCCCATGATCGCGATATGCACGTCGGGCACCGTCGTGGAGAGCCGGCCATTGCCTTCGTTCTCGGCGAGCCATAGCGTGCCGGTATCGGCCGCCGCGAAATTAGCGCCCGAGATGCCGATATCGGCTTCGACGAACGCACTGCGCAATGCGCGCCGGCCCGTCTGAATCAACTCGTCGACATCTTCGGTGTACGAAGTATCGGGGATGTGCTGCTCGAAGAGTTCGCCGATCTGCTCGCGCGTCTTGTGGATGGCCGGCATGACGATATGCGAGGGCTTCTCGCCCGCCATCTGGACGATGTATTCGCCCATGTCCGATTCGAGGCAATCGATGCCGCGCTCGGCGAGGTAATGGTTGAGCTCTATCTCCTCGCTCACCATCGATTTGCCCTTGATGACGCGACGCCCGCCGTGGGCCGAGATGATCTCGTGAATGATGGCGTTCGCTTCCTTGCTCGTCTCCGCCCAATGGACGCGGACGCCCGCGGCCGTCAGCTTCGTCTCCAGTTGCGCGAGCAATTCGGGCAGACGCGCGAGCGCATGCCGGCGAATCGCTTCGCCAAGGTCGCGCAGCGCCTCGCGCTCGTCGTCGTCGGGAAACTGCGCGGCACGCTTCGTCTGAAGGAAGTCCATGGCGCCGCGCATGCTCTTGCGCAATGTGGGGTCGTCGAGCGCGGCGCGCGCGCGTGCCTTGAAATCGGCGGACGGTACGAATTGCAGCGGGCTGGTGCTCATCGCCGGTCTCCTTCGATGTCGCCCGATTCGGTCACGATGACGACCCAGAGCCATCGCGGACCGTGCGCTCCGTATGCGAGCGTTTGCTGAATGTCGGACGTCTTGGACGGCCCCGAAACGAGGACCAGGTTCGTCGGCATGCCTGCATGCCAGCGCTCCGCTTTGGCTGCCGCATGCAGATCCGCGTGCAACGTGTTTTCGTGAACGAGCGCGATATGCAGCGGCGGTGCGAGAGACACGGTGCGCGGCGACCCCGCATCCGGCGCGAGGACCAGCGTTCCCGTCGCGGCGATGCCCGAGCGCGCCACGGTGAAGCCTGCGTCGACGGTTTCGAACAGCTCCTGCTTCCAGGCTTCGATCGGTCGGTCGTAAGACTGTGCTTCGATAGTCGGCGGCAGCGCTTGCGTCAATGCGGCGCCTTCGTGGCTGCCCTTGTCGAGCAGTAGCCTTCGTACGCGATGCTCGGCCAGTCGTCGAGCGATTTCACGAGGCCACGACGTTGCGCTCGCGCACCATACCTCGGCGTGCGCCGCTTTCAGCGCCGAGCGCATCGCATCGACGAGTTCACGCCTCGATCTCGCGCCGACAGCGAAGCGGCGCTCGTCATAGTGCGCGTCGATGCGTTTGTCGATCTCGCCGCTCGATACCTCGGCCTGTGCCACGGCCGCACGAAGACGACCGAGAATGCGCTCGCGCGCGGTGAGTGCGCTCATGCCGTCTCTCCGGCCTCTCGCTTATCGCTTGGCGCGCGCGGGTCCGCGCCCGCACCGCCCGTGCGGCGCCAGAGGAAGCTCGCGAGATGCTCGACCGGTAGCGGGGCACCATGATAGGCGGCGGCATTGCCGATGTTGAGCA
>JBCNPL010000209.1:0-4840 GCA_039593375.1 Paraburkholderia sp.
GTTCGTGCTCGTGATCGTGCTGTTGCCGCAAGGGCTCGTGCCGTTGCTCGTCAAGCCGCTGCGCCGCTTCATGGCGAGCGCGCCGGCTGAGCCCGTGCTCGTGGAGCGGTCGCTGCGCGCGCGTGCCCCGCAAGTCGCAGGGGAGCTTGCGCTGCAAATGCGTGCCGTCGAGCGGCATTTCGGCAGCCTCAAGGTATTGCAGGGCATCGATCTGGATGCGGCCGGCGGCGAACTCGTCGGACTCATCGGGCCGAACGGCGCGGGCAAGACGACGCTCATGCGCTGCATGAGCGACGGCGCCGAGCGCACGTCGGGCACGGTTGCGCTGTGCGGCGCGGATATCGGCCAGTTGCCGCCCGAACAATGCGTTCGGCTCGGTCTCGGCCGCAAGTTCCAGAACGCGAACGTGTTCGAAACCCTCACCGTGGCGGAATGTCTGCGCATTGCCGGCACCATTGTCGAGCGGCCGTCGTTCATTCGTTCGGCGGCGACGCTCGCGCTGCCGCCCTATGCGCTGGAGGTCGTGCGCGCGACGCGTCTCGATCGCAAGCTCGGGGCGGCCGCGAAGGATCTCTCGCACGGCGAGCAGCAGGCGCTCGAACTTGCCATGGTGCTCGCGCTCGAGCCTCGCATCGTGCTCCTCGACGAGCCGACCGCGGGGTTGACCAAGGTCGAGCGCACGCAGATCGGCAACGTACTCTCCGCACTCGCGCATCGCTATGGGTTGTGCTGCCTGCTCGTCGAGCACGACCTGGACTTCGTGGCCGAGGTCGCCACGCGCATCGTCGTGCTGCATCAAGGAAAGATCGTCATGCAGGGCAGCTTCGCCGAAGTCGTCGCGTCGGAACTCGTCAAGACCATCTATTCGGGCAGCGCGCACGGCGGTGCCGCCGCGGCGACGCCACAGGAGGCACCATGAGCGAAATCGCGCTCGACGTGCGCGACATCACGAGCGGCTATCGGGATGCCATCGTGCTGCGCGGGTTGACGATGAGCGTCGCCGCCGGAGAGGCAGTCGCGCTGCTCGGCAAGAATGGCATGGGTAAAACGACGCTGCTGAAGACCATCATGGGCTACTTGCCCAAGAAGGGCGGGTCGATCCACGCGCGCGGGACGGACATCACGCGCCTGCCGCCGCACCGGATCTCACGGGCCGGGATCGCCTATGCCGCGCAGGAGCAGGCGCTCTTTCACGATTTGAGCGTGCGCGACAACCTGCGGCTCGGGCTCGTGCACGCCTCGACGTTCGACGAGCGGTTCGCCGAGATCGAGCCGGTGTTTCCCGTATTCAAGAGCCGCTTGAGACAGTACGCCGGTACGCTCTCCGGCGGCGAGCAAAAGATGCTGCTGGTGGCGCGTGCGCTGATGATGCGGCCGTCGACGATCCTGCTCGACGAGATCACCGAGGGGTTGCAGCCATCGGTGATCGATCGTCTGGCCGAGGCGCTGCTCTGGGAGCGTGAGCGCCGCGGCACGACGTTGCTGCTGATCGAGCAGAACGTGCAGTTCGCGCTCAAGGTGGCCGACCGCTACGCGGTGCTCAAACAAGGCGCGATCATCGACGAGGGCGACGCCAAGGCGGCGTCGGCCGCGGGTTCGATCTTCTCGCATCTGCGTGTCTAGCTCGGGAGGGATGCATACGTGCTACGCAGCGATTTTTACGGTCCGCAATCCGCACTGCAACTGCTCGCCCGCATCCGCATCGGGGGCGCGAGCCGTGAGCGCAGCCGCGCGATGCGCGAGGCATTCGAGCGGATCGAACAAGCGGAGGATTCGGTTCGCGCGATGACCGCGCTCGCCTCGCCCGAAGAGGCGCTCGCCGCGGCCGAAGCAGCCGAAGGGCCGCTCGGCGGCTTGCCCGTCGCGGTCAAGGACATCTTCGAGACGAGCGCGTTTCCGACGCGCTACGGCTCGCCGATCTACGCGCAGCATCGGCCGCTCGCCGACGCGGCCATCGTCACGATGCTGCGGCGCGCGGGCGGCATCGTGATCGGCAAGACGGTGACGAGCGAATTCGCCTACATGGCGCCTACGGTCACGCGCAACCCCTGCGACCTCCGCCGCACCGCGGGCGGATCGTCGTCGGGATCGGCGGCGGCCGTCGCCGCGGGCTACGTGCCGTTCGCGATCGGTTCGCAGACGGGCGGCTCGACGATCCGCCCCGCGTCGTTTTGCGGTATCGCCGGCTACAAGCCGACCTTCGGCATGCTGCCGACGGCCGGCATGAAGTGCTTCTCGTGGACGGCCGATACCGTGGGCCTCTTTGCCGCGACCGTGCGCGACGTCGCTTATCTGGCGGCCGCGCTGTCGGGGCGCGATCTCGCCGTCGCCGATGTTCCGTCGCTCGACGGGCTGGTGTTCGGCGTGCCCGACGCGTGGCCCTGGACGCAACCGTCGGACAATGCCGGCGCCGTGCTGGAGGCAGCGATCCGTGCGATCGAGCGCGCGGGCGGCCGCATCCGCCGCGTGCGTTTCGCGCCCTGGATGGCTCGGATGACCGAGGCTCACGAGACGATCCAATGTTATGAAGCGTACCGCACGCTCGGTTTCGAGTACGATCGACACCGTGGCGCGCTCACCCCGATGCTCGCCGCGTTTCTCGAGCGCGCTTCAACGGTGGATACGGGGAGCTATCTCGCCGCCTGCGCCGAGCTCGGCGCGGCGCGCGAGGCGCTCGGCGTGTGGTTCGACGGGATGACGGCGCTCCTGACGCCCAGCGCGCCGGACGAAGCGCCGGACGGCCTCGCCTCGACGGGCGACCCTGCGTTCAATCGCAACTGGACTTTGCTCGGGGCACCGTGCGTGAGCGTGCCTGGTTTACGCGGCGCGCGCGGCGGCCCGATCGGCGTGCAGGTGATCGGCCGGCGCGGTGACGACGCGCGCTGCCTCGCGGCGGCTCGATTCGTCGAATCGGCAGTCGCGGCGACGTAAGCAGGTTTGGAGAAGAAATACCAAAAGGGCCACGGACAAAGGAGAGAGCGCCATGCAGGCGAAGTCACAGCAGTCGGCGAGACAGTCGGGCACGGATGCCGGATGGCGCGTTGGCGTACTGTACTCGCGCACTGGCGTGACGGCCGCGACCGAATCCGAGCACTTCTTCGGCACCGTGCTCGCCATCGAGGAGATCAATGCGGCGGGCGGTGTGGACGGCCGTCTGCTCGATCCGGTGGCGTACGATCCGCGCAGTGATCCCGACGAGTATCACCGGCTCGCCTCGCGCATGATCCAGGAAGACGATGTGACCGTGATCTTCGGCTGCTCGACGTCGTCGAGCCGTAAAGCGGTGCTGCCCGTCATCGAACGTTACAACGCGCTGCTCTGGTACTGCTCGATCTACGAGGGCTTCGAATATTCGCCGAACGTGATTTATACCGGGGCGGTCCCGAACCAGAACAGCATGCAGTTGGCCGCCTATCTGCTGAGCAACCACAGGCGGCGTTTCTTTCTCATCGGCGCGGATTACATCTATCCGCGCGAGTCGAATCGCATCATGCGCGACATGGTGGAGCAGCACGGCGGCGAAATCGTCGACGAGATCTACCTGCCGAGCGATGCGGAGCCGGCGGCGCTCGATGAAGTTGTCCGCCAGATTCGCGCCGCGCAGCCCGATGTCGTGTTCTCGACGCTGATCGGTCGCGGTGCGCGCAAGTTCTATCAGCTCTATCGCGAGCACGGCATCGATCCAGCCCGTATCCCGATCGCGAGCCTGACGATGACGGAGGGCGAGACGCGCATGATCGGCCCCGAGCTGTGCGGCAACCATATCGTGTCGGCCAGCTATCTGAACACGCTGGAGCTCGACGGCAACAAGCGCTTTTTGCAAGCTTGGCGCGCACGCTTCGGCGATCAGCCCGCGAGCATGTGGTCGGAGATGGCCCACAACCAGGTGCACCTGTTCGCGCTTGCGCTTGCGCGCACGCGCAGCCTCGATACCGCGAAGCTCGTCGAAGCCGTGCACGAGGTCGAATTCGATTCGCCCGAAGGCCTTCTGCGGATCGACCGTGAGAACAACCACGCGATTTTGACGCCGCGCATCGCCGTATGCCAGCCCGACGGCGCGTTCGACATCGTGTGGCAGGGGCGCGGGCCCATCAAGCCCGATCCTTACCTGGTCTCGTACGGATTCGACGAATTCTGGCTCGATGGAGAACGACCATGACTACGTGGGCGCGCCGACTGTTCGACGATCTGCGCACGCTGCGCGTGCTCGTGATTCATCCGCCGGGCGACGATCGAAACGTCCTGGTCGAACAGTTGCGCCGCATCGGCTGTCCGGTGAACGTCATTTGGCCGTTTCCGTCGCAGCTCCCGAACGACGCTGACGTCGTGTTCTTTCTCGTCGGCCCCGAGACCGGCCGGGCCAGCAACTGGTGCGCGGCCGACACGCAGGCAACGCTGATTGCCTTGTCGGATTACGAGAATCCGACCGTGCTCAAGATGCTCGTCGATACGCAGGCGCATGGCGTCATCACGAAACCGTATCGCTCGACGGGCATCCTGAGCACGCTCGTGCTGGCCCGTGCCTCGTCCGGCTATCAGCAGCGGCTGCAGAGCAAAATCTCGAAGCTCGAGGAAGCGATCAAGGCGCGCCGCCATATCGAGCGCGCCATGCGCATTCTGATCGACGCGCACCGGCTCAGCGAAAACGAAGCGTACGAGCATATCCGCTCGCGCGCGACGCGGCTGCGTGCAACTGTCGGCGAGGTGGCGACGATGGTGATCGATGCGCACGAGGCAATGGAGAAGCTCGGCCTCGGCAAACCACCAGACTCCTGAGCGAGCGCGATCACCGCGCGCCCTCTGCGAAACGGTCGCGATCGAAGATCGCGACCGTTTCGCA
>JBCNPL010000021.1:0-20376 GCA_039593375.1 Paraburkholderia sp.
GACGCCGCCGCCGCCGCTATTGTCGTCGCTCCAGTCGTTCGAGCCTTGACCGAAATCGACACCGCCGCCGTTGTCGCCACGCTCGGCCCGCCGGCGCGCTTCGTCGTCGTCGATATAGACGTCTCGCTCGACGACGCGGTCGCGCCCATGCGAAAGCGCCTCGCCGAGCAGCACGCCCGTCAGGAGGCCGCCCATGCCGCCGCCGAAACCGCCGCCTTGCTGTACGACGACGGTCGGTTGCTGCTGTGGCTGGTAGGGCGGCTGAGGTGCCTGTTGCTGGAAGCGTTCGGCTTCCTGCGCGTAGGGCGACGCATTCGGCGCGCCGTAAGCGCCCGGTGTCGATGCCGCCGCGTTGGGGTCGGGCCGTCCTTCGGTTCGCGCCTTGAGGCTCGCGAACTGCCGTTCGAGCTCCTCGAGTCGGTAGCCCGGGACCGGGTTCTTGCCGTTCGAAAGCGTTTCGACGAGCTCGCGAAGCTGCGTCTCGACGTTTTCGACTTCGGTCGCGAGCGTCTCGTGCCCGGGTGCCGTGGACAGCCGCGCGTCGAGCTTGAGCGAACGTGTCGAGTTGAGCAACTCGGTTGCGCGCTTCAACTGCTCGCGGCGCTCCTCGTCGGCTCGGCCATCTTCGGACGAACGCGCGCGGCGCACCGTCCAGCGCAGCACGAGCGCGATCCCCGCGAGAACGATGGCGATTGCGATCCAGGCTCCCATCGAGGGCCCCTTATGGACGCTTGCCGGCTGAGCGGCCGGCGCTTGCGGCGCTGCCGTCGTGGCCGTCGTCGCGCCGACGCGATTGGCGGCGGCGCGCACGCGCGCTTCGACTTGCGCGAACCGTGAAGGATCGGTGAAGCGGATTTGCGGATCGAGCGTCTTCGCTTGCTCGATCTGCGCGAGACCGTCAGCGAAGCGGCCTTCGCGCGCGAGCACCTGGCCGTACAGATAGTGCGCATGCGCATTGTTCGGGTGCGCCTGCAACACTTCCGAGAGCTCGGTATCGGCTTGCCGCCAGTTGCCTTGCGCCATCGCCTGCTCGACTTGCTGCGCGCTCGGCACCGCGAAGGCGAGGCCCGAAATCAGCAGCAGCGACGCACCCGCGGCTGCGAGAAGTCTTTTCATTTCGCTGAACCGGGCGCAACGCGCCCGTCTCCGTGGCAATCGTGATATCGACACCGCAAGCGCCGTGCAACGAATTCGCCCACGACGGCTCACGGACATCGGCCGCATCCCCTTTCGAGGCAAGCGACGAACTGGCTTGGCCGCTCGCTTGCTATTGCGCCGGCGTGTTCAATTGCTTCTTCAGCGCTTCGAGCCGCTCGTCCACGGACGGACCGTGATCGAGCGCCGCCAGCTTATCGTCGAGCGCTTTGCCGCTCGAGGCGTCGGCCGAGTTCAACCGCGCGTCCGAGCGCGCATTCGAGAGCGCGACCTTGTCCTCCAGCTTGCGAAAATCCTCCGACAGGTTCTTGCCGCCGATGCCGCCGAGCGCTGTCGCCGCCGTATCCTTCGCTTGAGCGATCTGCTGCTTCGCTTGCAGGATGTTCGAACGCGCGTTGAGATCGTTGCGGCGCTGGCGCATGTCGGCTATCTGACTCTTGAGCTGCTCGACCGAAGGCTCGAGCGTCGTCAGCTCATGTGCGAGGGCGTCGCGTTCGGCTTCGGCATTGGCCTGAGCCGCGAGCGCTTCGCGCGCCAAGTCTTCGTTGCCCGCTTGCAGGGCGCGCTTCGCGCCGTCTTCGTACTTCCTGGCCTTCTCCGCGGCTGCGTCGCGCTTGCTTTGCTGCGTCGCGACCTGGGCCTCGATTTCGATCAGCGAATTTTCCGCCTTGGCAATGCTGTCGTCGAGTTCGCGCACGATCTGGCGCGCATCGCGCGAAGGATCCTGCACGGACTCGGCCGCATCGTTCAGCAACCCTTTGACGGTGCGCGAAATGGTGTCGAATAGCGACATGAAAGCCTCCTGTTGACTCGGCGCCGGACGAATGACATGCGGGCGGGCGTTTCGTCGATACACCGATACTCTACGCCGCCTCGCCGGGCAGGGGGGATCCCCGCTTCTGGCGGATGTCGGGTCGCATTCGGCATTTGCAATAGCGTTCACGCCAAAAAACGCGAGAGCCGCGCGGCCTGTCTTTCCCGCCCGCGGATATTACAACAGTGCCGTGTTAAAGCGACCTTAAAAATGGTGACGCGTCAGCCTGGAGTGTCATGCGATCGGCGCGCTGCGCGTCCTCTCGCGGCCGCAACCCGAGTCGAACGAGCCGGCGGCGGCGCAAGCGTGTCGCTCCCGGCGATTCAGGTGCCGGAGCACGCCTGTCCCGACAGCGGAACGATCGCTGCGTCGAATCCCGCCGCATCGTCGGCGTCCGGGCTGCCCGCTGCCCAGCGCGCCGCCATCCGCGCGACAGTTTGCGCGTCGAGGCCGGGATCCTCGCTGGGAGCGTCGGCGTCTTCGCCGCCCCGTTCCAGCGCCTGGGCGATGGCCGCCGCGACCGGGAGCGGCGGCGCATCGTCCGCCTCGACGGCCGGCCCGGGTTCCAACGCGGGCGCGGGTGCCGCCGGCACGGTGAGTCGGGCGGCCGCCGTCACATGAGCGATTTGGCGTAGCGTCTCGTTCAGCGTATCGATGGATTGCTCGGCACGCCAATTCCCGACGATCCGAGCGGCGCGCACCTGCTCGGCCGTGCCGTCGTAGGCGAGCAAGGCGCGTCGCAATAGTTCGCTGACGCTCACGCCAAGCTCGCGCGCTCGGGTGGTGACGGCATGCTTCTGGGCTGACGTGACGAAGACGACGAGACGTTCGCTGCTGTTTTTCATAGTCGGCTCGCGGGCGTGAGTGAACGAAAAGGCCGGTGGACGAGCGTGCCGTCTTGGCGGCAAGGGCACCCTCTTATCATAGGACGCTCGATGCCGAGTTAAAACGGGCTCGAGCGCGGCTCGCTCTCCCCCCGTCGGGACGCTTGCCGCGCATGGGGCGAAGCGGGCGTCCGGCGTCGCCGTGATGACGATCGCTTGCGCGAACTTCCGTCGGGAAGGCGCGCACGAAAATGTGCGGTCCCGCACATTTCCCGGCGTATCAACGACTTGCCGCGCTTTCCTGCCGCTTTTCCACAGGGCTTTGCACATTTTCTGTTGATAACCGGGCAAGACGCCGTGCGGGAGCGAACATCGACGAGCGTCGGGAATTTTTACAAAAAATTCCGTTGCCAGCCGGGCGATTTCTTTACAATGCGCAGTTGCCTCGCCCATTGGGCCCAGAGAACGGGCGCGGCGCCTTCGCAGGATTACACTTTAGAATTACGACTCGATTCACCGGGCGCCGTCCAATGGGCGAGCTCGCACCGGCGCGCTGGGCCGCGCCGATCATGCCGTCATGCCGATCATCAAAAGACCCCCATCTTCCGATTCCGAGGCCGATGGCCGCAATCCTCCGAGAGGCAGTTCCGGCCATTCAGAACGTCGGCACGGCTCCCTCGGCGCGCGTATCGCGCTCACGATCGCCGGCCTCTTCGCGACGCTCGCCGTCGTCGGAGCGCTCATCGTTGGCTACGCGCTGATCGTGATGGCGCCGCAATTGCCGTCGCTCGACGCGCTGACTGACTATCGCCCGAAGGTGCCGCTGCGCGTCTATACGGCCGATCACGTATTGATCGGCGAGTTCGGCGAAGAGCGGCGCAAGCTCGTGCGGTTCGCGGACATTCCCGACGTCATGAAAAAAGCCGTGCTGGCGATCGAAGACTATCGCTTCTACGAGCATGGCGGTGTCGACTTCATCGGCATTTTGCGCGCGGGCACGGCGGACCTGATGCACGGGGGCGCCTCGCAGGGCGCGAGCACGATCACGATGCAGGTGGCGCGCAACTTCTTCCTCTCGAGCGAGAAGACCTATACGCGCAAGATCTACGAGATGATGCTCGCCTACAAGATCGAGCGTGCGTTGACGAAGGATCAGATTCTCGAGCTCTACATGAACCAGATCTATCTGGGTGAGCGAGCGTACGGCTTCGCGGCCGCGGCGCGCGTCTACTTCGGCAAGGATCTGAAAGACATCACGCTCGCTCAGGCGGCGATGCTCGCGGGGTTGCCGAAGGCACCGTCGGCTTACAACCCGATCGTCAATCCGAAGCGCGCGAAGATTCGCCAGGAATATATCCTCAAGCGGATGCTCGACCTGCGCTATATCACGCAGGACCAGTACGACCAGGCCGTGAAGGAGGACATCCACACGAAGGTCTCGGGCAACGAATACAGCGTGCATGCCGAGTATGTCGCCGAGATGGTGCGGCAGATGATGTATGCGCAGTACAAGGACGAAACCTATACGAAGGGGCTTTCGGTCGTGACGACGATCGACTCGGCCGATCAGGACGCCGCCTATCGGGCCGTGCGCAAGGGCGTCATGGATTACGAACGGCGTCACGGCTATCGCGGGCCCGAGGGCTTCGTCGAGCTGCCCGCCGACAAGGACGAACGAGACGAGGCGATCGACGATGCGCTCGCGGATCATCCCGATGACGGGGAGATCGTCGCAGGCGTCGTGACGGCCGCGAGCCCGAAGCAGGTGACGATTCAGTTCGTCGACGGCACCACGGCCAACATCACCGGCGACGGTCTGCGTTTCGCGGCGGCCGCGCTCGGCCCGCGCGCGACCCAGACGCAGCGGATTCGACCCGGTTCGATCGTGCGCACGATGCCCGATGCGAAGGGCAACTTGCAGATCACGCAGCTGCCGCAAGTCGAGGGGGCGCTCGTCTCGCTTTCGCCGCAGGACGGCGCGATCCGCGCGCTCGTGGGCGGGTTCGACTTCAACAAGAACAAGTTCAACCACGTGACGCAGGCTTGGCGCCAGCCAGGCTCGAGCTTCAAGCCGTTCATCTATTCGGCGTCGCTGGAGAAGGGATTGGGGCCGGCGACGATCATCAACGATGCGCCGCTCTACTTCCCGCCGACGACGCCGGGCGGCGACGCGTGGGAGCCGAAGGACGACGATCAGCCCGACGGTCCGATGCCGATGCGTCTCGCGCTCGCGAAATCGAAGAACCTCGTCTCGATCCGGATCCTCTCTTATATCGGGACCAAGTATGCGCAGGACTATGTGACGCAGCGCTTCGGCTTCGACGCCGACAAGACGCCGCCCTACCTGCCGATGGCGCTCGGCGCGGGGCTCGTGACGCCGTTGCAATCGGCTACCGGCTATGCCGTCTTCGCGAACGGCGGCTATCGCGTCAACCCGTATCTGATCGCCGAAGTCGACGATGCTCGCGGTCAGCCGATCTCGAAGGCGCAGCCGATCGTCGCGGGGCGCGACGCACCGCGCGTGATCAGCGCGGCGAATGCGTACATCATGAACAGCTTGCTGCATACGGTCGCGACTTCGGGAACGGGGGCCGGCACGAACGTGCTGCATCGTACCGATCTCTCGGGCAAGACGGGTACCACGAACGACGCGAAGGACGGCTGGTTCGCCGGCTATCAGCCGACTCTCGTCGCCGTGGCGTGGATGGGCTACGACCAGCCGAAGAGCCTCGGCAGCCGGGAATTCGGCGCGCAGCTCGCACTGCCGATCTGGGTCGACTACATGTCGCGTGCGTTGCGCGGCGTGCCGCAGGAGCAGATGCCGATGCCCGAGGGGGTGACAGCCGTCAACGGTGAGCTCTACTACGCCGACATGACGCCGGGCAACGGGTTCGTGGCGAGCATCGGAGTCGATTCCGGTACCGCGCTCGCAGGTGAGAGCGGCGCGAGCGAGGCGCTCGGCACGATCGGGCCGGCGGGCTTGACGACGCCGACCGTACCGCCGCCGCAAGTCACGACTCAGGAGAAAAAACAGATCCTCAATATGTTCGAGGACAATCGCCCGTAATGCGACGAGGCCGGTGCGCGGCCTCTATGTCGAGCTCGGGTCTGGTCGCGGGCTAGGGCTCGATCGTCGTCGACGAATCGATCGAGCGCGGGAGCCTTCCGTCTGGGGCTCGTGCGGGGTTCCGCGGTTCAGCCCCGCGCCGTCGCGAGTTCGAGCTGCGCGGCAAGCGTGACCGGATCGGTGTTCGTGCCGCAGAGGAGAACGCCGACGCGCTTGCCTTGCAGCGTTTCGCGCAACGGCCCAAGCAACGCCGCCGTCGCGGCGGCACAAGCAGGCTCGACGGCGAGCTTCAGTTGCTGGAAGAGCTTCAGCATCGCCGCGCGCAACTCGTCGTCGGTGACCGTCACGAGCCGGTCGATATGCCGCCGGCAAAGCTCATAGCTGTATTGCTCCGTGTAAGGCGCCATCAGAGAATCGGCGATCGTATGCATCGGTCCCATCTTGACCGTGTGATTGGCCGCGAAGCTTCGTGACATCGCGTCGGCACCCTCGGGCTCGACACCGTAGACATGAGCGCGCGGGTTGGCCAGGCGGAGCGCCGTGGACACGCCCGCCGCGAGCCCGCCACCGCCGATCGGGACGATCACCGCGTCGAGATCGGGCGTCTGCGTCGCCCATTCGTAGCCGAGCGTGGCCGTCCCGAGTACCGTTCGATAGCCGTTGAACGGATGCACGAAAAACCGTCCTTCCTCCGCCTCGATTCGGCGCACGAGATCGAAGGCTTCAGCCGGCGTATCCGCGACGACGACTTCCGCGCGGTACTGCTTGCAAAGCGCGACGCGCGCGGGGCTTGCCGTGCGAAACATGACCACCTTCGCACTCGTACCGAGCCGCATCGCCGCATAGGCAACGGCCGCGGCATGATTGCCGCCCGACACACAGGTCACGCCGACGCTGCGCTGAGAGGCATCGAGCGCGAGCAGATTCGTGAACGCCCCCCGCACCTTGAAGCTGCCGCTCGCCTGCAGCAGCTCGAACTTGAAATTGATGCTCGTGCCTTCGAGCGAGGGAAAATCGTGCCGCTCGAATACGGGCGTGCGAAGCACCCATGGCGCAAGCGCGAAGTGCTGCGTCGCGATGGCGTCGAGTGTGGGGATCGGCTCGGTATCGATCGTATGGTCTGTGTGTTGCGGCGTGGCGGTGGACATGAGCGAGGCGATCGTTGAGTGGCAAGAGGAACGCGTCAGACCTGCGCGTCGACGGTCATGCTATGGATGAATTTGCGCAGGAAGTTTTCGCAGGCCGTCAGTTGCGAGAGCTCCACGTATTCGTTTGCTCGGTGGGCTTGCCGGATATCGCCGGGGCCGCACACGACGCTCGGCACGCCCGCCTGCGCGAAGAGCCCCGCTTCGGTGCCGTAGGCGACCTTGCGCGTCGCGCGATCGCCTGTCAGCGCGCGCACGAGCTCGGTAATGGCGGTCTGCTCGGTCGCGTCGAGCCCGGGCGCCGAGGCGATCGGCGTGAATTCGATGGCCGCGTTCGGGTGCTCGCGCCGCATCTGCGGCAGCAGCGTGTCATGCGCATAGCGCTCGATCCGAGTGATGATTCCGGCGGGATCGAGCGTCGGCAGATTGCGGAATTCGAAGGCGAACCGGCATTCGGCCGGTACGGTGTTGATCGCATTGCCTCCTTCGATCGTGCTCGTTTGCGCCGTCGTGAACGGCACGTCGAAGAACTCGTCGAAGGGGCCGTCGCGGCGCATTTGATCGGCCAGGTCGCGAATGTGGCAAATGAGGCGCGCTGCGTATTCGATCGCATTGAGCCCTTGCGGGGTCAGCGACGAATGCGCCGCGTGCCCTCGCACGCAACAGCGGTAAGCATGGATGCCCTTGTGCGCCACGATCGGACGCATGCTCGTGGGCTCGCCGACGATGCAGCCATCCGGCTTCACGCCGCGCTTTTGCAAGTCCGCGATCATGAGCGGCGCGCCCGCGCAGCCCACTTCCTCGTCGAACGAAAATGCGAGATGAATCGGTTTCGCCAGCTTCACCGCCTGCATCTCGGGCACGAGCGCCATCACCGCGCCGATGAATCCCTTCATGTCGCAAGTGCCGCGCCCGTATAGCCGCCCGTCGCGGACCTCGGGCTTGAAGGGATCGCTGTCCCATTGCTGACCATCGACGGGTACGACGTCGGTGTGGCCCGAGAGGATCACGCCACCGTTGGTCGCGCCATCGTGCGCCGGGATCGTAGCGAAGAGGTTCACCCATTGCGCGCCGTGGCCCTGTTCGTCTCGCGTGAGCGTCGCCGCGATACCGCGCCCGGCAAGGGCATCGCGCACGATCTCGATCAACCCGATATTCGGCACGCGGCTCGTCGTATCGATCGATACGAGCCGTTCGACCCACTGCAGGCTGACGGGAAACGAAGAAGCGGGAGAAGCCGGGGGCGGGGAAGAGGAGGGTGATCGATGCGCCGTCTCGACTTCGTGCGACATGACAAGGCTCCGATTCATAGTTAACCGATCATACCGAAAAAACCCTAACGCCCCCAAACGCCGCGCATCGCTGCGAGCCGACATTCGATGTTGCAACGCGGCACGCGGTTGTGCCGTGCCACTGCGTTATCACCTCGATGCTATAACGCGTGAATGAAGGTTCGCTCCCGGGGCAACGCGGAGGTACGATCGATTCCCCGGTATGCCGCCGCCGGATCATCGCGCGGCGGCTGCCGGCTGCCGGGACGGTGCGGCGAGCGCACGGAGCGCTTCCTTGAGCGTCGAGACGCGGACGGCCAGATCGGGGCTGCGTGTTTCGATGCGCAGTCGATCCTGTCCGGCGAGCTTGATGTGCTTGTTCTTCTGCACCATCTCGATGATGCGCATCGCATCGACGGGCGGGTTCGGCACGAACTGCAGGCTGATCGCCGTCTCGCCCGCATCGATCTTGGAAATGCCGAGCGGTCTCGCGGCGAGCCTCAGCCGATGCGTTTCGACGAGCGCGTGCGCTTGCCGCGGCAACTTGCCGAAGCGATCGATCAGCTCCTCCTGGATGTTGTCGATCGCATCGTTCTCCTCGCAGTTGGCGAGGCGCTTGTATATCGAGAGCCGCTCCTGAACGTCGCCGCAATAGTCGGCGGGCAGGATCGCGGGCGTGTGCAAATTGATTTCGGTGGTGGCCGCGAGCGGCGCGGTCAGATCGGGTTCTTGGCCGTTCTTGAGCGCCTTCACGGCGTCGTTGAGCATTTCCGAATAGAGCTGGAAGCCGATCTCGTGAATTTCGCCCGATTGCTTGTCGCCGAGCACTTCGCCCGTGCCGCGAATCTCGAGGTCGTGCATCGCGAGATAGAAGCCCGAGCCGAGTTCTTCCATTTGCTGAATCGCTTCGAGCCGGCGCTGCGCTTGCTTGGTGAGGCCCTGCGGATCGTGCACGAGCAGGTAGGCGTAAGCCTGGTGATGAGAGCGACCGACGCGCCCGCGCAACTGATGGAGCTGGGCGAGTCCGAACTTGTCGGAGCGATGGATGATGATCGTGTTCGAGCTCGGCACGTCGATGCCGGTCTCGATGATGGTCGTGCAGAGCAATACGTTGGCGCGCTGGGCCACGAAGTCGCGCATGACGCGCTCGAGCTCGCGTTCGTGCATTTGGCCGTGCGCGACCGCGATGCGTGCCTCGGGCACGAGCGTTTCGAGCATCGCGCGCCGATTTTCGATCGTCTCCACTTCGTTGTGAAGGAAGTAGACCTGGCCGCCGCGTTTCAACTCGCGCAGCATCGCCTCGCGTATCACGCTGTCTTCCTCGCGGCGCACGAAAGTCTTGATCGCCAGCCGCTTTTGCGGCGCCGTCGCGATCACCGAAAAATCGCGCAAGCCTTCAAGCGCCATGCCGAGCGTGCGCGGGATCGGCGTGGCCGTCAGCGTCAGCACGTCGACTTCGGCCCTGAGCGCCTTCAGCGCCTCTTTCTGGCGCACGCCGAAGCGGTGTTCTTCGTCGATGATGACGAGCCCGAGGCGCTTGAACTTGACGTCGGACGACAACAGCTTGTGCGTGCCGATGACGATGTCGACGGAGCCCTCGTTGATCTGCGTGACGGCCGTGTTCACTTCTTTGCTCGACTTGAAGCGCGAAAGCTCCGCGATGCGCACGGGCCATTCGGCGAAGCGATCGGTGAAGGTTTGCGTATGCTGCTCGGCGAGCAGCGTCGTGGGCGCGAGCAGCGCCACCTGCTTGCCGGCTGCCACGGCGATGAACGCGGCCCGCAGCGCGACCTCGGTTTTGCCGAAGCCGACGTCACCGCAGACGAGCCGATCCATTGGCTTGCCCGCGGTCATGTCGCCGATGACGGCGGCGATCGCGGCCGCTTGGTCGGGCGTTTCGTCGAAGCCGAAGCTCTCCGCGAATTTCACATAGTCGCGGGGATCGAACTTGAAGGCATGACCCTCGCGCGCCGCGCGCCGCGCATAGAGGTTCAGCAGCTCCGCCGCCGTATCGCGAATCTGCTGAGCCGCGCGGCGCTTGGCCTTTTCCCACTGGCCCGAGCCGAGCGAGTGCAGCGGCGCGCTTTCGGGATCGGCGCCGCTGTAGCGCGAGATGACGTGCAACTGGGCAACGGGCACATAGAGCTTGCTGTCGCCCGCGTATTCGAGATGCAGGAACTCTGTCTCGCCTTCGCCGAGATCCATCGTCACGAGGCCCATGTAGCGGCCGATGCCGTGCTGAGCATGCACGACGGGGTCCCCGATCTTGAGTTCGGACAAGTCGCGCACCATCGAGTCGACGCTGCTCGCCTGTTCCTGACGCCGGCGGCCGGCGCGGCGCGCCAGCCCTCCGTAGAGCTCGGTTTCCGTGACGATCGCCCAACCCTCGTCCGGCAGCGCGAATCCGTTCGCGAGCGGCGCGACGCCGAGCGCGAACCGTGCGTCGCCCTCGAGCCAGCTCTCGAAGCTATCGGCGGGATGTGGGCGCAAGCCGTTCTCGGAAAGCAGTTCCGCGATGGTTTCGCGCCGGCCCGCCGATTCAGCGGTGACCAGCACGCGGCGTCCGCTCGTGGAAACATAGTCGCGCAGCGCCGCGACCGGATCCTCGGCGCGGCGATCGACCGCAAGCGGCGGGAGCGGCGTCGACCAGGCGCCGCCGCCGTCGGTCGGCAGCATGAGCCGCGAGAACGGTTTGGCTAGCGTGTAGAAATCGTCGTCGCTGAGAAAGAGTCGCTGCGGCTCGAGGATCGGACGCTCGCGGTCGTGTGAGAGAAACGCGTGGCGCTGCTTCGTGTCGGCCGTGAATCGCCTGATCGCGCTGTCGAGATCGCCGACGAACGCGAGGTGCGCGCCGGCTGGCAGATAGTGGAAGAGCGTTGCCGTTTCGTCGAAGAAAAGCGGCAGATAGTATTCGATGCCGGCCGACGGTACGCCGTTGCCGATGTCCTTGTAGATCGAGGAGCGGCTCGGATCGCCTTCGAACACTTCGCGCCAGCGACTGCGAAACGCCGTGCGCGCGGCTTCGTCGAACGGAAATTCACGCCCCGGCAAGAGACGCACGTCGCGGACCGGATAGAGGCTGCGCTGAGTATCGGGATCGAACGCGCGGATCGAATCGACCTGATCGTCGAAAAGATCGATCCGGTAGGGCAGCGACGAACCCATCGGATAGAGATCGATCAACGAGCCGCGTACGCAGTACTCGCCGGGTCGCACGACCTGGCTGACGTGCTCGTACCCCGCCAGCGTGAGTTGCGCTTTCAGCTTCGCTTCGTCGAGCCGCTCGCCTTGCGCGAACGAGAATGTATAGGCCGCGAGGAACGAGGCCGGCGGCATACGGTAGAGCGCCGTGGTCGCGGGCACGAGCAACACGTCGCAGCGCGCTTCGCCGAGGTCGTGCAGCGTCGCGAGCCGCTCCGAAACCAGGTCCTGGTGCGGCGAGAACGCGTCGTACGGTAGCGTCTCCCAGTCGGGCAGCAACCGCACGCGCGCGCTCGGCGCGAACCAGGCGATCTCCTGCGAGAGCCGCTGCGCGTCGACGGCGCTCGCGCAGACGACGGCGATGAGCGGTGCCGACTTCCCCGCCGTCTGCAGGTACCGGGCGACGACGAGCGCATCGGATGAGCCGTGCGTGCCGTCGAAGGCGTAGCGCTGGCCGGGCTTGACGACCGGGAACGGCAGGAGAGGCGAGGAGGACGATCCGGCGATTTGAGGCATAACGAAGTGAAACGGCCTTTTTGATAGACGGCGCGCTGAAGCAGCAACGGCACCGGCGGCAGGCAGCGACGAGCGCCCGACGACCGGGCGCGAATCGCGAAGCCAGGCGAGGGCGTACGCGTTGCGAATCGCGTTGAAAATAGCGGCGCGCAGGCGCGCCCGTCACGCGGGCGCCTCGCGCGAAACACCTATTATAAAATCCGTCCTTTACTTTTCACGCGCAAGTTCGTTTCGTGACCTCTCGCCTCTTCGCCTTGATCCCCTGCGCCGGCACCGGCAGCCGTTCGGGCGCGCCGATGCCCAAGCAATACCGCACCGTCGGCGGCCGGCCGTTGCTGCATTTCTCGCTCGCCGCGTTCGACGCGTGCAGCGAGTTCGCGCAGACGCTCGTCGTGCTCGCGCCGGACGATACGCATTTCGATGCCCGGCGCTTCGGCGGATTGCGCTTTGCCGTTCGGCGCTGCGGTGGCGCATCGCGGCAGGCGTCCGTCATGAACGGGCTCGCCGCGCTCGCCGAATTCGGTGCATCGGGCGACGACTGGGTGCTCGTGCACGACGCCGCCCGGCCCGGCGTTACGCCCGCGCTGATTCGCGCACTGATCGCCGCGGTGAAGGATGATCCCGTAGGGGGCATCATCGCGCTGCCGGTGGCCGATACCTTGAAGCGCGTCGACGTCGAGGATGGTGAGCGCATCGCGCGCACGGAGTCGCGCAACGGCCTCTGGCAGGCGCAGACGCCGCAGATGTTTCGGATCGGCATGTTGCGCGAAGCGATCGAACGCGCTCAACGCGATGGGCACGATCTGACCGACGAGGCTAGCGCGATCGAATGGCTCGGCCACGCGCCACGTCTCGTGCAAGGCAGCTTGCGCAACTTCAAGGTGACCTATCCCGAGGACTTCGATCTCGCGGACGCGATCCTGCGACACGGCGGACCCGCCTGAACCCCGAGAGGCCGGGCCGCTTCTCGGGAGCCTCTCTCTCATTCCCCATCCATCGAAACCGGAATCATCCATGAACTACAGAATCGGGCAGGGCTACGACGTTCACGCGCTCGTGCCGGGACGGCCGCTCGTCATCGGCGGCGTGACGGTCCCGTATGACCGGGGCCTGCTCGGGCATTCCGACGCCGACGTGTTGTTGCACGCCATCACCGACGCGCTCTTCGGCGCGGCGGCGCTCGGCGATATCGGCCGCCACTTCCCCGACACCGACGCACGCTTCGCAGGCGCCGATAGTCGCGCGCTGCTGCGCGAATGCGCGGCACGCCTCGCGCAGGCGGGCTTTTCGATCGAGAACGTGGACAGTACGGTGATCGCACAGGCCCCCAAGCTCGCGCCGCACATCGATGCGATGCGGGTCAACATTGCCGAGGATCTCGGTCTGCCGCTGACCCGCGTCAACGTGAAGGCGAAGACGAACGAGAAGCTCGGCTACCTTGGGCGGGGCGAGGGGATCGAGGCGCAAGCCGCGGTGCTGCTGCGCGCGTCCGATAGCGCCAGCTGACCGGGGCGTCTCGAGCGCCCCGATGGCTTACTGCCCCTCGGTCGCGAGCACCTGGGCCGCCGCGTTGACGACGGCCGCAATGCGGCCGACGTCGCGCAGCTGCTGGGCCGACATGCCCTGCTCGTTCTTCAGGATCGCGAAATGCGATGCGACGCAGTGGTGACACTTGCCGACGATCGATGCCGCAAGCGCATACATCTCGAAGCGTCGTTTGTCGACTCCGCCGTGGCTCGCATAAGCGGTCATCCGCAGTTCCGGGCGCTGCGTCTTGAGATCGGCATCGTCCGCCATCTCGACGAAGGGATACCAGACGTTGTTCATGCCCATCAGCGCCGCCGCCGTCTGAACGCCGTTGATCTCTTCGGGTGACAGCGCGCCCGAGGATCGAATCACGTCGGCGATCGTCTTGCTCTTCGCCGCGAACGCGGCGGCCAACGCTACGCCGACGGCATCGTTGCCCTCCAGCGACGAGCGCGCGATCGTGCCGTCGAGGTTCAGTCGGATGTCTTTCGCGTAGTCGGGGATGCGGTCCTTAATCGCGGACAAGAATTCCATTGATAGCTCCTATCGGGGATTCGACAAAAAAGCCCGCCGGCTTGGAACAGCATAGCGGGCTTATAGCCTGACAGCGCCTGGATTACAGCGTCGCGCCGCCAACCGCGCGGTTGCAGGGGCAGAGCTCGTCGGTCTGCAGGCCATCGAGAATACGAAGAACTTCCTGCGGGCTACGGCCCACGTTCAGGTTGTTGACCGAGACGTGCTGGATCGTGTTGTCCGGATCGACGATGAACGTTGCGCGTAGCGCCACCCCGGCTTCCTTGTCGCGCACGCCGAGCTGATCGATCAACTCGCCCTTCACGTCGCCGAACGAGTAGTGGTTCAGTTTGTCGAGGTCCTTGTGCTCACGGCGCCATGCGAATTTGACGAACTCGTTGTCGCTGCTGCCGCCGAGCAGGACGGCGTCGCGTTCCGCGAAGTCCTTCGCGAGCTTCGCGAACTCGACGATTTCGGTCGGGCAAACGAACGTGAAGTCCTTCGGATAGAAATAGATGATCTTCCACTTGCCGGGGAACGACTGTTCGGTGATCTCTTCGACCCCCGACTGGCCGTTCTCTTCATGGTGGTTGAAGCCCGGCTTGGCGGCGGTGACGGTGAACGCTTCCAGTTTATCGCCCACGGTTTTCATGCAGTGACTCCTGTATGTGTTGAAAAAACGATCTCTTCCGAAACTACCCGATGCCTGTAACGATTCCGTTACACGTCCTCAACTATAACGCTATTGACTTTCTTTATCAATAGAAGTTTTCTACCGAGGCAGATAGTTTTCCGCGTTGCATCATGCGCGACGGCCGTCGCGCCGAGACGACGGGAAGCTGGCTTAAGGGGCCCGTGCGTGCGCCGTTCGCGGTTCAGACGCTTCTCGCCGCCGGGAACTCGATCGTGACCTCGAGGCCCGGCCCGGGAATGCGATTGCGCAGCCGCAAAGTGCCGCGGTGGCGGCTGACGAGCCGCTGCACGATCGCCATGCCGAGGCCTGTGCCGTTCGCCTGGCTGCGCGCCGAGTCGACGCGATAAAAGGGCCGCGTCACGAGCGCGAGCTGATCCTCGGGAATGCCCGGGCCCTCGTCGAGGACCGATAACTCGACGCGCGAATGGACGACGCGCGTCTCGAGCACGATGTGAGGGATCCCGTCCACCTCGCTGTGGCCGTACTTCCTTGCGTTCTCGAGCAAATTGCCGACCACGCGCCGAACGTCGGTCGTATCGGCTTCGATGACGGCGGACGGGGCCAGCTTCGTGGCGAGCCGCACGCCGTCCTCGCTCGCGAGCCGCGCGGCCATCTCGCCGGCGATCTGGGAAAGATCGACCGATTCGGACATATGCTGGGCAGGGCGCGCGTAATCGAGAAAGCGGCCGATGATCATGTCCATCTGTTCGATATCGTCGATCATCGCGTCCTTCGTCTCCTGGTCGGACGGGCTCATCTCCGTTTCGAGGCGCAGCCGCGCAAGCGGCGTGCGCAGGTCGTGCGAGATGCCGGCCAGCATCACCGCGCGATCCGCCTCGAGCTGCTCGAGATCGCGCACCATCTGATTGAAGCTGCGGTTGGTCTCGGCCGCGACGCCGAGGCCGCGTTCGGGCAGCGGCTCGGGCGATTGCCCGGAGCCGACCCTGCGTGCGGCCGCCGACAGGCGCGCGAACGGGCGATTGACGAGGCTCGTGATGAACGCCGCGCCGAAGAGCGAGAGGGCGAGCGCGAAGATACCCCAGCCTGCCCACTGCAGACCGGTGACGTTGTCGAGCTGTTCTCGATCGAGCGCGACCCAGTAGTCGTCGTCGTCGATCTTGAAGCTGATCCAGACGCCCGGGATGTCGTTGACGGACTGAGCGATGACCGTGTCGTCGCCAAGACGCCCGCGGATGTCGTGCTCGATGAGTCGGTTCAACGACTCGTCGGGCTGTAGCGTGTACTTGTCCGTCGCCTCGCGCGGATAGACGCGCACCCCTTCATTGCTCTCGAGATCCTGCAGCAGTGCGCGGCGCAGATCGGGGTCCGAGTAGAGCAGCGCCGTGCGCGTGAGCTTGACGACGGCGACGAGCTGCAGCGCGACCCGTTGCGCGCGCGGCTCGCGTTCGATCACGCGGAAGCTCTGAAACCAGGCGGCCAGACTGACCGCGATGAGCAGCGCGATGAGCAGGAACGTTCGCCAGAAGAGGCCGCCGAAAACGTGCGTAAAGAAACGCCGATCGATCCGCATGGCCTACCGGGAACAAAGGGGCGGCGCGTTACGCGTCACGCCGAGCCGTCGGGTATGAAGACGTAGCCGAGGCCCCAGACGGTCTGGATGAAACGCGGGCTGCCGGGATCGGTCTCGATGAGCTTGCGCAGGCGAGAGATCTGCACATCGAGGCTCCGATCGAAGACTTCGTATTCGCGCCCGCGCGCGAGCTCCATGAGCTTTTCGCGTGAAAGCGGCTGACGCGGATGGCGTGCGAACACCTTCAACACCGAGAACTCACCCGTCGTGAGCGGGATCTCCTGGCCTGCCTTCGTCAGCGTGCGCGTGGCGAGGTTCAGCGCGAAGTCGCCGAACTCGAACACCTCGGCCGTTTCCGACGGCGCACCCGGCAGTTCGGACGGCGACTGCCGCCGCAGCACCGCGTGAATGCGAGCAACGAGCTCGCGCGGGTTGAACGGCTTCGGCAGGTAGTCGTCGGCGCCCATCTCGAGGCCGACGATGCGGTCGACGTCTTCGCCCTTCGCCGTCAGCATGATGATCGGCGTACGGTCGTTGCTGCCGCGCAGCCGGCGGCAGATCGAGAGCCCGTCCTCACCGGGCAGCATGAGGTCGAGCACGAGCAGATCGAACCGCTCGCGCACCCAGAGCTTGTTCATCGCGGGCGCGTTCTCCGCGACATAGACATTGAAGCCTTGCTCGCCGAGGTAGCGGCGCAGCAGATCGCGCAAGCGCGGGTCATCGTCGACGACGAGAATCTTGGAGGGGTTTTTCGTTTCCATGGGCGGCATCTTAGCGCGATTGCAAAGCAGGTCGGGAAAGTCCGAATTTCGGGTTACAGTCAGTTACAAAATTTACCCGCAGCAAGGGGGCGGAGTAAACAGGTCGACCATAAACTGCTTCACGGATGCCGGCTCTTCGGTGGATACTTCATCCGTCCGATATATTTTCCTTTTTGCCTGGGCTTTGTTCGGGCGTAGCACACGTAATTTCGAGGTAGCCGGTTGCCGCACGACGAAGGGAACAAGATGACGGTGGGAGCGTGGCCGCGCATGCGGGCACAGGTCGTCGCGATCGCGATTGCAGGCGCGGTCGTCAGCACCGTCGGCTCGATGGACGTACACGCGCAGTCGCGGCGCGGCGCGTCCGAGTCCCAGCCGCCGCCGAGACGCTTTCTGCCGAGGGCACAGCGGCAACATCCGCCGTCCGCGGCGTCCGAGCCCATCCTGCGCACGAACACGTTGCTCGATTTCGATACGACACAGCGCGATGGTCACATGACGCCCGAAGAGCGTCATCTGCTGCGTCAGCATATCGAAGACGCCGTGCGCGAACTCTACAAGCGCTGATGCGCAGCCGACGGTCTGGTCGGCCCGAGCCGGTCGCGTGGCGATGGTCGCCACTCTCCGTTCCCAGCCTTACCCACGCTTTTCCTCAGCCTGCGCGCGCCGCGCGCCAGGCAATCCATAGTTTGCGAATCGGCGTAAGCGCGATCCGCTGGTGGAGGATCTGATACCCGTCGCGCTCGATCTCGTCGAGCAGCGCGAGCGCCATTGCCGATTGCGCGCGCAGCGTCCGCTGCGTCTTGCGCTCGGAGGCGGGGATGCCGGCGAGCGCCGCTTGCAGCGCGTCGCGCGCACGGCTCGTCTGGAAGCGCATGAGTTCCGAGAACTGGCTGCTGTATCTGCGATTGATGAGGTCCGCCGCGGTGACCTGATGACGCTGCAGTTCGTCGATCGGGATATAGATGCGGCCGTGGCGAGCATCGTTGCCGAGCTCTTGCACGAGCTGCGCGAGCATCAGCGCATTGCCGAGCGGCCGAGCCCAGTCGCCCGCGCGGCCCGGCTCGAGCGCCGTGACGCGCGCGACGACACTCGCGAACGCGCCGCCGACCTTGTCGATATAGACGCGCAAGTTGGCGAAGTCGAGATAGCGGGCCTGATTCAGGTCCATTTCGAAACCGCTGACGAGTGTCTCGAGCGTTCCCGCTTCACTGCCGATATCGGCCCCGTGTGCCACGAGCGCGCGCGAGACCGGGTGCGACGGCCGCCCCGCCGCGAGCGCGCCGAGTTCCTGCTGCCACCATGCGAGCTTCGTGCGGCCGATGGCCGGATCGCTCGTTTCCTTGACCGTTTGCTCGAGTTCCCGGCGCAGTGCGAAGAGCGCGGTCAGCACCGGCTGCCGCGCGGCCGGCGCTTGACGCAGCGCATAGTAGACGCTCGAGCCCGGCGGCCCGGCCTTTTGCGCGCAGTAGTCGTCGAAGTTGGCGTGGGGTAGGGGCGAGTCTTGTGACACGTCTGGCAATTCGTGAGCGAGGGAACGAGTGGAGTGCGGATACTACCTCATTCGCGCAGGGCGGCTATCCGCATCCCGGCGCGAGGGTCCGCAGGAACGAGAGCACGTATCCGTCGCCGCCTTTCGTCCATACGTCGACGTGATCGGCCTCCTCGATCAGCGCGAGCCGGCGCAGCCCCGGCACGGCCGCGTGGAGCACGGTGAACTGGCGGGGCGGTATGAGCGCGTCGGCCAGACCGCCGTAGATCAGCACGGGTGCCCTCACGGCGCCGATCTTCGAGAGGTTGTCGTACCGGTCGCGCAGCATCCACCGTACCGGCACGTAGGGGAATCGCGTTCGGGCCACGTCGGTCATGCTCGTGAACGGCGCTTCGAGAAGCAACGCTTCGACGGGGTACTCGGTCGCCAGTTGTACGGCGACGCCGGAGCCGAGCGAGTAGCCGTGCAGCACGACGCGCGACGTTTGCCGGTAGGCGAACTCGACCGCCGCTCGGCCGTCCGCATAGAGCCCCGCCTCGTGCGGCTTGCCGGGATTGCCGCCATAGCCGCGGTATTCGGCGAGGACGACGCCGTAGCCCGCCGCGACGAGGTCGTGCGCGATGTGCACGCGCTGCGAGAGATCCTCGCCGTTGCCGTGAAAGAGCACGATGGTCGCGGCGTCCGTGGTGGCGGGCGCTTTATGGCGAATCACCAGCTCGAGGCCATCCCGCGTTCGCACGATGACGGGCTCGAGCCGATCCGCGTCCGGATGCGGAGGGATGTCGCGGATCCGCTCGAGCGGATAAATGAGCCGGCCCTGCAGCCAGAGCAGTGTCGCCACGATCGATCCGTAGCCGAGAGCGGCAATGCCGACGGCGGAGAGCAATGTCGTGCGTACGGGGATTTTCATCGAGTTTTTCAAGTGAGTGCGCGACCGCCGAGGGGACTTCCTTCGGGGGCCGCGGGTGTGCGTTCGAGGCAATGGACGTCGTGGGTGGGACCGTGCGAGAACAGCATGAGGTCGATTTCGCCGAAGGGCGGCTCCTCGGCGAGGAAGCGTTGCAATGCATCGGCCGAGCGCTCGACGCAAAAGAGCAGCCAGAACGGCATGGCGTGGAGGCGCAACGTCGTCGACGGATCCATCAACAGAAACGAATCGACGATGAGCCGCCGAGCTTCGATACCCGCGTCGCGGTACCAGTCCCGGTAAACGCGAGCCGCGACGAAGCTTGCCGCTTCCGGTTCGCGAAAGCGTATCTCGACGATGCGCCAGTTCATTCGTGCTCCGATCGCAAGCAGCTCGTCGACGAGCGTCGCATCGAAGCCTCATTCGGCTTCCGGGGCGATATCGTTCGGCTCGGGCGGGTCCCAGCGACTGCGCTTGCTGCCATAACGAGCCAGATAATCGCGCACGCGCGGCCCACCGTGCAAGTATTCGTGCTCCGTTGCGCCGCCTGTCGCACCAAACTGAAAGAACGAGCGTTCGCTTGTGCGTGTGACGGGCCATGTGCGTTTGCAGGCCGCGATGTAGAGCGTGCCGCCCGGCGCCAGCTTGCGCAGCAGGAACTCCCGGTAGGCGAGCGGCGGCGCGCGAAGAGCCGGAAATAGCGCATCGTCTGCAACATTAGTCGATCCTGGTTCGGGTCGAACATATGGTGGATGGCGACGCGATTGTCGGCGTCGGCCTCTTGGCGATAGCGAAAGCGCCGCAATGTTCGCGCCTGCGTTCGTCGAGGCCTTTGCCGTTGCGGGATGAGCGGCATCGTTGGATCGGTCGGATCGCCGCGAGCGCGTAACGCGGCGATGCCGGATCCGTTGGAATAGGGAATAATGTGAGGGTTTCGTCAACGCAAGATATCGGTCTT
>JBCNPL010000210.1:0-4838 GCA_039593375.1 Paraburkholderia sp.
GGCAGCGCCCGCTCGATGGGCATCACCGTGGAGGGCGTGTAAATGGCTAAGGTTTCGAAGCGTTTGCAGGCGTTCGCAAGCAAAGTCGATCGTCAGAAGCTCTACCCGATCGACGAAGCGCTCGTGCTCGTCAAGGAATGCGCGACCGCGAAGTTCGACGAGTCGATCGACGTGGCCGTGCAGCTCGGCATCGACGCGAAGAAGTCGGACCAGGTCGTGCGTGGCTCCGTGGTCCTGCCTGCCGGTACCGGCAAGTCGGTGCGCGTCGCGGTCTTCGCGCAGGGCGAGAAGGCTGAACAAGCCCGCGCCGCCGGTGCGGAAATCGTCGGCATGGAAGACCTCGCCGAGCAGATCAAGGGCGGCAATCTGAATTTCGACGTCGTCATCGCCTCGCCCGACACGATGCGTGTGGTCGGTACGCTCGGCCAGATCCTCGGCCCGCGCGGCCTCATGCCGAACCCGAAAGTCGGCACGGTCACGCCCGACGTCGCGACGGCAGTGAAGAACGCGAAGGCGGGTCAAGTGCAGTTCCGCGTCGACAAGGCGGGGATCATCCACGCCACGATCGGCCGTGCTTCGTTCGAGCCGAGCGCGCTCCGCACGAACCTGTCGGCGCTCGTCGAAGCGCTGCAAAAGGCGAAGCCGGCGTCGAGCAAGGGCGTGTATCTGCGCAAGATCGCCGTGTCGAGCACGATGGGTGTCGGTGTGCGCGTCGATCAAGGATCGCTTGCCGCGCAGTAAGCAGTAACGAATCGATCGCGCCGGCAGGCAAGGCCAGTCAAGTGGCTGAGAGCTTGGCGGCCGGCGCGATGTTTAAGCGCTTTGGGCGGTCGCGAGAAGCATGAAGTTCGCTTCGAGCGGCCGGTTGTCAAAGACCGTTGGCGGAAATGTGCAGTCGCGCATTTCCTTAATCCCGAAGCCAACGCAGATGGCGAACCCGAATGAGTTTTGCAGTGATGAAGCCGCCCGCCGGCTGCAGCGATGCGAAGGCGAACGGTCGAAATACTCCTAACACCTCGGACGCCGTTGTTGAACGCGGCACGCAAGGTTTGATTGAAGCAATCGGACTGCGTGTGTCGAATTTGGAGGTTGACCGTGCCACTCAACAAGGAAGATAAGCAGGCAGTCGTGGCTGAGGTCTCCGCGCAAGTCGCGAGAGCCCAGACCATGGTGCTGGCCGAGTATCGTGGAATCACGGTTGGCGATCTGACGAAGCTGCGCGCGAAAGCGCGCGAGCAGCAGGTGTATCTGCGCGTGTTGAAGAACACGTTGGCGCGTCGCGCCGTCGAAGGTACCCCGTTTGCTCCGCTGGCTGAGCAGATGACCGGTCCTCTGATCTACGGCATCTCGGAAGATGCCATTGCCGCAGCGAAAGTCGTCAACGACTTCAGCAAAGGCAATGACAAGTTGATCATCAAGGCCGGTTCCTACGAAGGCAAGGTGATGGACAAGGCTGGCGTGCAAGCGCTCGCCAACATCCCGAGCCGCGAGGAACTGCTCTCGAAGCTGCTGTTCGTCATGCAGGCGCCTGTTTCGGGCTTTGCGCGCGCGCTCGCCGCGCTCGCCGAGAAGAAGCAGGGCGAAGCCGCCTGAGCTTGCTCGGGTCACGCATGAGGTATGGCGGCCGGGCGTACTGATCGCTGGCTGTATCCGAATTCAATTTAGGAGTATTTCAAATGGCAATCGCAAAAGAAGACATCCTCGAAGCCGTTGGCTCGATGTCGGTTCTGGAACTGAACGAGCTCGTCAAGGCGTTCGAAGAGAAGTTCGGCGTGTCGGCCGCTGCCGTGGCAGTGGCGGGCCCGGCGGGTGCTGGCGGCGGTGCTGCCGCAGCGGCGGAAGAGCAGACCGAATTCACGGTCAACCTGCTCGAAGCCGGTGCGAACAAGGTCTCGGTCATCAAGGCCGTTCGTGAACTGACGGGCCTGGGCCTGAAGGAAGCGAAGGACCTCGTCGACGGTGCGCCGAAGCCCGTGAAGGAAGCGGTGCCCAAGGCTGCCGCCGAAGAAGCGAAGAAGAAGCTCGAAGACGCCGGCGCGAAGGCAGAGATCAAGTAAGATCCTGTGCGCTGTGCGAAGGCTGGCGGTTTTTGCACCGCCGGCCTTTTTGTGCTTTGTGGGGACCGCGTTTTGCGATGCGCGAGCAGCGCGGCACGGGCCCCAGAGGCCAAAGAAAATTGCCCATCGGCCGTCCGTTCCGGCCACGTCGACCGGCATTTTTCTTTGTCTTCTGAAGCGACTGCAGAAGGCAAGTTTGGTCGGGTAACGGAACGCAGTACTCAAAGCAGCAGGCTCCGTTGCCGTCAGCCAGCGGTTGGTAGCGGCCAACCACCAAGCTTCTAGGCTCGTTCAAGCCTTAGGACGGCCATCGGGTCTCAGTCGGTGAACACTCGGGTTCTCAGATCTTGGCCACACGCCTCGACAATGCCCGCCGTGATTCGGAGATCGTATGCAATATTCCTTCACCGAGAAGAAGCGTATTCGCAAGAGTTTCGCGAAGCGCCCCATCGTTCACCAAGTACCTTTCCTGCTGGCCACCCAGCTTGAATCATTCAGCACGTTTCTGCAAGCGGAAGTGCCGACTTCGCAACGCAAGCCCGAAGGTTTGCAGGCGGCGTTCACGTCCGTTTTTCCGATCGTCTCGCACAACGGCTTCGCGCGCCTCGAGTTCGTGAGCTATGCGCTGTCGGCGCCCGCCTTCAACATCAAGGAATGCCAGCAGCGCGGCCTCACCTATTGCTCGGCGCTGCGCGCCAAGGTGCGCCTCGTCATCCTCGATAAAGAGTCGCCGAGCAAACCCGTCGTCAAGGAAGTGAAGGAGCAGGAAGTCTACATGGGCGAGATTCCGCTCATGACGCCGACCGGCTCGTTCGTCATCAACGGTACCGAGCGTGTCATCGTCTCGCAGCTGCACCGTTCGCCGGGCGTGTTCTTCGAGCACGACAAGGGCAAGACGCACAGCTCGGGCAAGCTCCTCTTTTCCGCGCGGATCATTCCGTATCGCGGCTCCTGGCTCGACTTCGAATTCGATCCGAAGGACATTCTCTACTTCCGAGTCGACCGTCGCCGCAAAATGCCGGTCACGATCCTCTTGAAGGCGATCGGTCTCACGCCCGAGCAGATCCTCGCGAACTTCTTCGTCTTCGACAACTTCGCTCTGATGGGCGAAGGCGCGCAGATGGAGTTCGTGCCCGAGCGCCTGCGCGGTGAAGTCGCGCGCTTCGACATTTCCGATCGCGACGGCAAAGTCATCGTCCAGAAGGACAAGCGGATCAACGCGAAGCACATCCGCGATCTCGAGAACGCCAAGACGAAGTACATTTCGGTGCCCGAGGACTATCTGCTCGGCCGCGTACTCGCGAAGAACGTCATCGACAGCGAGACGGGCGAAGTGATCGCGAACGCGAACGACGAGATCACCGAAAGCACGCTGCAAAAGCTGCGCGAGGCGAAGGTCAAGGATATCCAGACCCTCTACACGAACGATCTCGATCAAGGCCCGTATATTTCGTCGACGCTCCGTATCGACGAAACCGCCGACAAGACGGCCGCGCGCATTGCGATCTACCGGATGATGCGTCCGGGCGAGCCGCCGACGGAAGAGGCAGTCGAGGCGCTCTTCAATCGTCTCTTCTATAGCGAAGAAGCCTACGATCTTTCGAAGGTCGGCCGCATGAAGTTCAACCGTCGCGTGGGCCGTGAAGAGATCACGGGCCCGATGACGCTGAACGACGACGACATCCTCGCGGCGATCAAGATCCTCGTCGAACTGCGTAACGGCAAGGGCGAGGTCGACGACATCGATCACCTCGGCAACCGACGCGTGCGCTGCGTCGGCGAGCTCGCGGAGAATCAGTTCCGCGCGGGTCTCGTGCGCGTCGAGCGCGCTGTCAAGGAACGTCTCGGCCAAGCCGAGAGCGAGAACCTGATGCCGCACGATCTGATCAACTCGAAGCCGATTTCATCGGCGATCCGCGAGTTCTTCGGTTCGTCGCAGCTCTCGCAGTTCATGGACCAGACGAACCCGCTCTCGGAGATCACGCATAAGCGCCGCGTCTCCGCGCTGGGTCCGGGCGGTCTGACGCGCGAGCGCGCGGGCTTCGAAGTGCGCGACGTGCACCCGACGCACTATGGCCGCGTGTGCCCGATCGAAACGCCGGAAGGTCCGAACATCGGTCTTATCAACTCGCTCGCGCTGTACGCTCACCTGAACGAATACGGCTTCCTCGAGACGCCGTACCGCAAGGTCGAGGAAGGCAAGGTGACGAATCAGATCGATTACCTCTCGGCAATCGAAGAGGGCCGCTACGTGATCGCGCAGGCGAACGCGGCGGTGGCCGACGACGGCACGCTGACCGACGAGCTCGTTTCGTCGCGTGAAGCGGGCGAAACGCTGATGGTCACGCCCGATCGCATCCAGTACATGGACGTCGCGCCTTCGCAGATCGTCTCGGTCGCGGCCTCGCTGATTCCGTTCCTCGAACACGACGACGCGAACCGCGCGTTGATGGGCTCGAACATGCAGCGTCAGGCGGTGCCGTGCCTGCGTCCCGAGAAGCCGGTCGTCGGCACGGGCATCGAGCGTACGGTGGCGGTCGACTCGGGTACGACGGTGCAGGCGCTGCGCGGCGGTCAGGTCGACTATGTCGACGCGGGCCGTATCGTGATTCGCGTGAACGACGACGAAGCGGTCGCCGGTGAAGTCGGCGTCGACATCTACAACCTGATCAAGTACACGCGTTCGAACCAGAACACGAACATCAACCAGCGCCCGATCGTGAAGGTCGGTGATCGCGTCGCGCGCGGCGACGTGCTCGCCGACGGCGCGTCGACCGATCT
>JBCNPL010000211.1:0-4836 GCA_039593375.1 Paraburkholderia sp.
CGCCGTACACGTAATGATCGGGCCGCACGATCACGGCGGCGCACTCATGCCGATGCATCCAGCCGACAAGGACCCCGTCGACGTCCTGATAGACATGCGAAGGCCTGCCAGGCGTAAGTGCACGTGTCCCTATCGCGACCAGTTCCAACGGAACATCGCTCAGTACACTCCATTCCGCCGCCATGCGCTCGAGGACGGCTGCATCGGCGTCATCTTCGACGACGATGCGAAATGTCATGCCGGTAACTTCGTCGAGCAGGCATTTGCGGCCGTCCGCAGTCCTGACGAGCGGTTGGGGAAACAATTGACCGCGCGGGCCGTCATTCGATGCGGACAGTAGGCCCGCACTGAGCGCTGGAATCAACGATTGCCGGACGGTCCCGCGCGGGTTGGCCGCCATTTCTTCGAGCAAGCGTTTGTCCCGCTCGCGCGCGGCTATGGGATCGCGCTCGCAGATCACCTTGCCGAGCGATTTCGTGACGAGCGTGGTTTGCTTCACATGCGGCAGACGTTCGGCCTGGTAGGTGTCGAGCAGGCCGGGACTGACCGTGCCACGGTTGACGAGGGTCAGCTTCCAGACGAGATTGGCTGCGTCACGGATCCCTTGGCACATCCCTTGTGCTAGAAACGGGGGTGTCATGTGCGCAGCGTCGCCTAGGAAGAACACACGCTCCGACCGCCATTGTCGCAGGACGAGGGCATGGAAGCGATAAGCCGAGGCGCGCCAGATTTCGTATTCGCTCTCGTCGAGCCACCGGGAGATGAGCCGGCGGACAAACGCCGGCTCCATGGCCTGCGCCGGCGTTTCGTCAGCGTTGATCATGAACTCCCAGCGTCGAACTTGTCCGGGCCCGACCACGAACGTGCATGGGCGCTCAATTTCACAATATTGGACATTGGTCGTGGGCAGGCTTGCGCCGCATCCGTCCTTGAGGACGACGTCGACCACGAGCCACGGTTCGTCGAAATCGAGATCTTCCATCTCCAAGCCGAGCCCCATGCGGATCGGGCTCGTGCCGCCGTCGCATGCGAGCACATAGTGCGATCGGTACGGGCGGGGCGGGCTTGGTACGTTCGGCTCGACTACGGTGACGGAAGCGCCGTCTTCGCCGGACATCACGGCATCGACTTGCGCGCCGAGCTGGACGGTCACCGATGGAAAGCGGGCGAGGTTTTCACGCAATAGGCTTTCGATCTGAGGCTGCATGAAAACGTAGTTCGGCGCCCAGCCGAGCTCGAATGGCGGCTCGGCGGCTTCGATGCGGCGAATCACGCTGGAATCCGTCGTGCGATATTCCGATGGCCGATAGGGCATGACGTAAGGGGCGATTTTGTCTGCGAGTCCGAGGTGGCCGAAGATCCGCATGATTTCCTGATCGAAGCCCATTGCGCGCGGCTTATCGAAAACCGTCAGCGATTTTTCGAGCACGAGCGTGCGCAGCCCGGCCTCGCCGGCCAAATTGGCCGCCACCGCGCCAACCGGTCCGAGCCCGACGATGATCAAATCAAAGTCCACGTCTCCTCCTTATGGAATGCTGATCCGCAAGCGCGCACCCGGCAGCGCTTGCAGGGCGCCGACCGTCATGGCCGGCGCAAGGATTAATCGAAGTATGCCTTCGTATAAGCGGTTTTGACGGTCGTGAAGAAATCGGCCGCATACGTGCCTTGCTCTCGCGGCCCGTAGCTGGACGCCTTCGTTCCGCCGAACGGCACGTGATAGTCGACGCCTGCGGTTGCCAGGTTCACCATCGTCATGCCGCTCTTCACGTGCCGCTTGAAATGCGTCGCGTATTTGAGGGAAGTCGTGCAAATGCCCGACGAGAGCCCGAAGGGGCTGTCGTTCGCGACTGCTAGCGCTTCCTCATAGCTGTCTACGGCGATGGCGCACGCGATCGGGCCAAAGATTTCTTCACGCGCGATGCGCATCTTCGGTGTCGCATCGACGAATAGCGCAGGCGATAGGAAGTGCCCACGGGTGTTTCGCGTCAGGATCTGTCCGCCGCAGGCGAGTTGGGCCCCTTCGCTCCTACCAATGCTCAGATAGCCCTCGTCATGCCGCAACTGAGTCTCATCGACTACTGGGCCGATCTGCGTTTGCGGATCGAGCGCATGGCCGACGCGAAGATTTTCGACCGCTTCGGTCAGACGCGAAACGAACCGGGAATAGATTCCCTTTTGCACGATGAATCGCGACGAAGCGGTGCATCGTTGTCCCGTCGAATAGTAGGCGCCCTGAACGGCGCAATCTATCGCGACGTCGAGATCCGCGTCGTCGAGTACGACGAGTGGGTTCTTGCCGCCCATCTCGAGTTGCATGCGCTTGAACTGTTGCGCCCCGCGCTGCAATAGTGTGCGGCCGGTTTCCACCGAGCCCGTAAACGAAACGGCATTGACCCCGGATGACGAGACGATCGCATTGCCGACGACGCTGCCGCGTCCCATGACAAGGTTGAATACGCCAGCGGGAATCGCGCTACGCGAAATGATCTCGGCGAGTGCCCATGCCAATGCGGGGACGAGATCCGCGGGCTTGAACACGACGCAGTTGCCATAGGCGAGGGCGGGTGCGATCTTCCAAGCCGGAATGGCGATCGGGAAGTTCCAGGGTGTGATGATGCCGACGACGCCCACGGGTTCGCGTGTGACTTCCACGTCGACCAGCGGACGAACGGACGGCAGCTTTTCGCCTCCCGTGCGCAGTACCTCTCCGGCGAAGAACTTGAAGATTTGGCCGGCGCGGGCCACTTCCGCGATACCTTCGGCAAGCGGCTTGCCTTCTTCGCGCGAAAGCAGCATGCCGAGTTCCGCTTGTCTTGTCAGCAACTCGGAGCCTATGAAATCGAGTGACGTTGAGCGCGCCTGGATGCCGCTATGCGCCCACGTCGCTTGTGCCGTGCGAGCCGCTTCGATGGCTGCTTGCGCGTCTTTGGCATCGGCTTCAGCGTACTCCCCGACGACGTCGTCCAGGTCGGACGGATTGATGTCGCTGCGGGATGCTGTGCTTTCGTGCCAGTGGCCCCCGATAAAATTGCGCTTCATATGAAGACCCGGTTGGTACTCAAGCGTCGAACGCCACGCGCTGGGCGGCAATTCGCTCGCGCATCTCGGCAATCCAAACCTCGCGCGACAAGAAGCCAGGCCGGCGCGCGCACATGGCTTCGGTCTGCTTCAGGATTTCGTCTATCGAACGGTCGAGGTTAAGCGGTTCGCGGCACGGCTGAGCGGTGAAGAATGGGCTGTCGACGTACAACTCGATAGGGTTGCCTTCGGGATCCTTGAAATAGATCGACCAGGCGTTGCCATGATCGACTTGCTCGATGCCTTTGACCCCGGCTTGCACGGCCCGCCGATAGTACGACTGCAAATCCGAAAGAGAGTCGAGCAGCAGCGACAACTGATTGACGGGGTTGAACGGTAGATCGGACGGCTTCCCGTCGAAGAGGACAAGTTGATGGTGGATCTCGGGATCCTGCGTCATGAAATACAGACGATGGCCTGTCGAGGCGACACCCCTGTCGCTGATGACGAAGCCCAGGAATTTTCGGTAGTAGTCGACCATCATTTCGAGGTCGCTGCAAAAAATTCCGCAGTGCGTGAACTGAATTTTCGGCAAGGCTGCCATGGATGTCTCCGGATGTCTCGTTTGCGTTTTGTTCAGATGTTGACGTTCAGATGCTGAGAGGCTCATGCATCCGCGCGTTCACGCCTCGTCTGCGACGGGATTCGACAGCGTTCCGATGCCGGGAATGACGACGTCGAATGTGTCGCCCGGCTTCAGGAAGATCGGCGGCTGGCGCTTAAAACCGATCCCGCTGGGAGTGCCCGTTGCCAAGATATCGCCCGGTTCCCAATCGAGAGCCTGCGAGACGTACGCGATCAGAGCGGGGATGTCGAATGCGAGTTCGGAGAGCTTGCCCGACTGCATGCGTTCGCCGTTGAGCAGCCCCTGAATCGACAATCCCCGATAGTCACGGATTTCGTCCGCCGTAACGAGCCACGGACCGAGCGAGCCCGTGCCGCGGAAGTTCTTGCCCATTCCGTACTGGTGCGTATGAAATTGCCAGTCACGCACGCTCGAGTCATTGAAGCAGGTATAGCCGGCGACGTGATTCATCGCGTCTTCCGCTTTGATGTGCGAGCCCCCCTTGCCGATCACGACCGCGAGTTCGGCTTCGAAGTCGAAATGCTCCGACACACGCGGGCGGATGATTGGCGCGCCGTGCGCAACGAGCGTTTGCGCGAACCGATGAAAGATGACCGGGTACTGTCCCACCGTGCGTCCCGCCTCCGCGGCGTGGGCGACATAGTTGATCCCGACACAGATGATTTTGTTCGGCCGAGGAATGACCGGTTCGAGCTCGACCGCCGCAAGGGCGAAGTCGTTGGCCTCGGCTGCATTAACGAGCCGCAGCGCCTCTTCGAGTGCCGCCGTGTTCGATACGAGCGCCGCGAGATCGGCGAACGCCGGCAGCCGCTTTGCGAGATCGACAATGCCTTCACCCTTGACTGCGCCGAATCCCGGTTGGCCTTGGTGTCGGTACGAGATCAGTTTCATGTGTTCGCTCCTGATGGGCATAAACTATATTTTTGTGCATATTACACCGCGATGGATATAATGCAAGCACCGGCGTGTGAGATGACGCGCGGTCAGTAGTCGATGCGAACCATTTCCTCGGAGCAGCGGATGTCGCTAGTCAATGTAAGAAAGATCAAGCTGGATGTCGAAGAGGTCTGGCACGAAGGCGGTGAGCGGCTCGGCGAGCCGTTGGTGGTTGCCGTGGCGACGGCGATCGTCGCAAATCCTTATGCGGGGCGTTACGAGCCCGATCTGCTGCC
>JBCNPL010000212.1:0-4830 GCA_039593375.1 Paraburkholderia sp.
ACGAGCAGATGCGCACGATGATGAAAAAGCTCAAAGGCGGAAATCTGCAAAAGATGATGCGCGGCATGAAAGGCATGCTGCCGGGCATGCGCTAGGCGCAGCGCACCGCGCTTGCCGTTCTTTTCGTGCGCCGAACCGACCCTGGCGCTATCGCACTACTATATATAGTCACAGTCACCGCCCCGCCCGACACCATGAATCGCGAAGAAGCCCTTCAAATCTTCCGTCACTCCGAGGAAATCGTATCGGCTGCCGACGTCGAGGCGTCGATCTCACGCATGGCGCAGGCCATCCGCGCCGAAATGAGCGAGGCGTTCCCGCTCGTGCTCTCCGTGATGGGCGGCGCCGCCGTGTTCACGGGCATGCTGCTGCCGCGCCTCGATTTCCCGCTCGAGTTCGACTACATCCATCTCACGCGCTACCGCAACACGACGCAGGGCAGCAAAGAGATGCAGTGGCGCGTGGCGCCGGCCGAATCGGTCAAAGACCGCATCGTGCTCGTGCTCGACGATATCCTCGACGAAGGCGAAACGATGGCGGCGATCCGCGATCGCATCCTTGCGATGGGCGCGAAGCGCTTCCTCTCCGCCGTGCTCTGCGAGAAAAAGCTGGCCAAGGAAAAGCCGCTCTACCCCGATTTCAGCGGCTTCGAGGTACCCGACCGCTATGTGTTCGGCTGCGGCATGGATGCGAAGGGCTACTGGCGCAATCTGCCGGCGATCCGCGCGCTGACGGACGGCGTGTAACGGCGCCCCCTGCCGGGGGGCGCAGATCATTTTCTTCGGCGACGCGCTTCAGACTTCGACAGGGCGATTCGCCGCCACTCCGCCCTCGAGCCCTTCGCGAATTCGCGCACCGACGAACGCGGCGGCATCGCCGGACGGCACGAGCGTCGGCTCGGTATCGCGGCGGCCCTGATACTCGATCTTGCCGTCCTTCAGCCCCCGGTCGCCGATGACGAGCCGGTGGGGAACGCCGATCAGCTCCCAGTCGGCGAACATGACGCCGGGCCGCTCGCCGCGATCGTCGAGGATCACGTCGACGCCGGCCTCCACGAGTTGCGCGTAGAGTTTGTCGGCCGTCTCCCGGACCGCCTCGCTGCGGTCATAACCCATCGGGCAGAGAACGACCTCGAACGGCGCGATCGCCTCGGGCCAGATAATGCCCCGCTCGTCATAGTTCTGCTCGATCGCGGCGCCGAGAATGCGCGTGATGCCGATGCCGTAGCAGCCCATCATCATCGACTGCGGCTTGCCCGTTTCGTCGAGGAACGTCGCGCCCATCGCGTCGGAGTACTTCGTGCCGAGCTGGAACACATGGCCGACTTCGATGCCGCGGCAGATCTCGAGGGTGCCCTTGCCGTCCGGCGAGGGGTCGCCGGGCCGCACGTTGCGGATATCGGCGACGATCGGCTCGGGCAGATCGCGCCCCCAGTTCACGCCAGTGGTGTGATAGTCGACCTCGTTCGAACCGACCACGAAGTCACTCATCCGCGCAACGGTGCGATCGGCGATGACCTTGACGGGCTTTTTCGTGCCCACCGGCCCGAGGTAGCCCGGCGGCGTGCCGAACCACTCGACGATCTCCGCCTCGGTCGCGAAGCGGAAGTTCGCGAGACCCGGCAGCTTGCCGGTCTTCACCTCGTTGAGATCGTGATCGCCGCGTAGCATCAGCAGCCAGATCGTCGGCTCCGCGCCTTCATTGTCGGTAGCCAGCACGATCGACTTGATCGTTCGCTCGAGCGGGATGTTCAAGTATTCGGCGACCGCCTCGCACTTCGCCTTGCCCGGCGTTGCCGTCTTTTTCATCGGCTCGCTCGGCGCGGCTCGCTCGGCGATCAGCGGCAGCGCCTCGGCCGCCTCGATGTTGGCGGCGAAATCCGAGTTCGGGCAGTAGGCGATATCGTCCTCTCCCGTTGCCGCGATCACGTGGAATTCCTGCGAGCGATTGCCGCCGATCGCGCCGCTATCGGCCGTCACGGCGCGAAATTCGAGGCCGATTCGCGTGAAGATGCGCACATAGGCGTCGAACATCTTGCGGTACGACTCCTCGAGCCCGGCCTGATCCTTGTCGAACGAGTACGCGTCTTTCATCGTGAACTCGCGGCCGCGCATGACGCCGAAGCGCGGACGGATCTCGTCACGGAACTTCGTCTGAATCTGGTAGAAGTTCACCGGCAGTTGCCGGTAGCTCTTGATTTGATTGCGCGCGATGTCGGTCACGACCTCCTCGTGCGTCGGTCCCATGACGAAGTCGCTCTCTTTGCGGTCCTTGAAGCGCAGCAGCTCGGGGCCGTATTGCACCCAACGCCCCGACTCCTGCCAGAGCTCGGCCGGCTGCACGGCCGGCATCAGAACCTCGAGCGCGCCCGCCCGGTTCATTTCCTCGCGTACGATTGCTTCGACCTTGCGTATCGAGCGCAACCCGACCGGCAGATAGGAGTAGATGCCCCCGGCGACGCGCCGGATCATGCCGGCGCGCACCATGAGCTTGTGGCTGACGACTTCGGCGTCGGCAGGAGCTTCCTTTAGGGTGCCGATAAAAAAACGGGACGCTTTCATTGAAGGGTTTTTCCAAAAGCAGCCGCCCCGAAATGGGGCGGCTGAAAGAGGGAACGAGCGGGCTCAGACTTCGGCTGCGGGTTTTCCGGGAATGCGTCGCGCACCCGCGCCGGGTACCGCGGCGATTCCTCAGACGAAGCGCCCGCCGCGCAAGCGCGACCGAGCGGCGTCGCCTCCCGCATCCTGCCGGGATGCCGGTGCCAAAGGCTCGTTATCTGTTTATAATCAAGACAATTTTAAAGGATTCGAAGGTGGTTGTATGCTGGATCGCGAAGGCTTTCGCCCGAACGTCGGCATCATCCTCTTGAACGCGCACAACGAGGTGTTTTGGGGCAAGCGGCTACGTGAACATTCCTGGCAGTTTCCGCAAGGGGGCATCAAGTACGGAGAGACCCCTTTGCAAGCGATGTATCGGGAGTTACACGAGGAAACCGGCTTGCTTCCCGAGCATGTCAAGATCATCGGTCGCACGCGCGACTGGCTGCGTTACGAGGTGCCGGACAAGTTCATCAAGCGCGAAGTACGTGGGCACTATCGCGGCCAGAAGCAGATCTGGTTCCTGCTCCGGATGCTCGGTCGCGACTGCGACATCTGCTTGCGTGCCACCGATCACCCGGAGTTCGATGCCTGGCGCTGGAACGACTACTGGGTGCCGCTCGATTGCGTCATCGAGTTCAAGCGGGATGTCTATCAATTGGCGCTGACCGAGCTGTCGCGGTTCCTGCGTCGCCCTGCCCCACGCCATGGACACAGCGGCCACCGCGAGGGCGCCGGCTCGCGTTACGGCCGCCGCGCTCCGTGCCCGCCGGAAGCCGAGGCCCAAGAGCATGCGGCGGCCGCGGACAATATCGACTCGATCGAGGTCAAGAATGGGAGCGTCCCCGGCGCGCCGTGCGCCGAGCCGTCGACGATTCTGATCTTGCCCGAGTGACGAAGGGCCGATTATCACTGCACGCCGCGAACGGACGCTATCATTCGGTTCTCCGAATATCGCGCCCGTTTCTCGAGGACATCAATTGAAAGCAACGACTCTCGCGGCGGCAAGCCTCGTTTGCGCCGTAGCCGGCGCCCTGCTCGCCGGCTGCTCGCATACGCCAGCCAACCCCAAGCCGAGCACGAACAAGGACGACGGCGTCTTCACCTATCTGCTCGACCGCAAGGGCAACTGGGCCGAAAACAAGGTCGATCGACTGCCGCCGCTGCCGCAGGAATCCAACCTGCTGCCGTTCGATGTCTCGCAGAATACGCCGCTGAAGTTCGCCGTCGATGCGAAATCGGTCGATGTCGGCACGGACGGTGTCGTGCGTTACACAGTCGTCGTGACGAGTCCATCGGGTGCACGTAACGTCAACTACCAAGGCATCCGCTGCGACACCTACGAGTGGCGGCAATACGCAGGACTGAACGCCGACCACGACGGCTGGGACCGCGACGTCGCCACGAGCTGGACCCGGATCGAGAACGGCAACCTGAATGCCTATCAGGCCGCGCTCTATCAGGATTATTTCTGCGACAACAAAATGCCGGCCGCGCCGACGAAGACGATCGTGAACAACCTTCGCCTCGGCCGCACGCTATCGTCGACGCTTCACTGAGCCGGTGCGCTGCCGCTCGTGCAGTCGGCCGCGCTGCCCGATCCTCGGCGTCGCTCAGATGACAACGAGATTGTCGCGGTGAATGAGCTCCGGCTCGAGCATATAGCCGAGGATCGCTTCGATTTCGCCGCTCGGCTTGCGGTGGATCAGCTTTGCCTCGGCACTGCTGTAGTTCGTTAGCCCGCGGGCGACTTCACGGCCAGCCACGCTGAGGCAGGCGATGACCTCGCCGCGCGCGAACTGTCCGTGCACGTCGACGACGCCGATCGGCAGCAGGCTCTTGCCGCCGGCCGTAAGCTTTTCGACGGCGCCGTCGTCGATGACGACATGACCGCGCACCTGCAGATGATCGGCCATCCACTGCTTACGCGCCGCGAGCCGCGCCGTGCGTGCGACGAGTTGTGTGCCGATCGACTCCCCCGCCGCGAGCCGTACGAGCACATCGGGCTCACGCCCGCTTGCGATGACCGTATTGGCGCCGCTGCCGGCCGCGCGCTTGGCCGCGAGGATTTTCGTGAGCATGCCGCCGCGGCCGATACTCGTGCCGGCGCCGCCTGCCATCGCCTCGAGCTCCGGCGCGCCGGCATCGGCCTCTCGGACGAGCTCGGCCGCCGGATCCTTGCGCGGATCGGCCGTGAAGAGGCCCTGCTGATCCGTGAGAATGACGAGCGCAT
>JBCNPL010000213.1:0-4821 GCA_039593375.1 Paraburkholderia sp.
ACATGGGCGCGACTCGACTGGGGTTTCGTCCGCCTCGCCGACGAAACCGATTATCTGAGCCTGGTTCACCTCTGCGCACCGCTTGCGGCTTTCGGGCCGGGAGCCGACACCTGGGCGCCGGCATTTCTCGAAGGCGCCTATCGCCGTTGGCTCGAAGCGCTCGGCGCCGACGCGCTGACGTTGAAACAGGCACGCGCTGCCGGACACACCGAGCTCGAGTTCCGACTCGCGCGATAAATCGTCCTTCTTCGTTGCACCCCGCGGCGCTCGCCGCCTCGAAACGTGCGCCTCTCGCAGGAGCTTCATAGTCATGAGCCAATCAAGCGACGTCGACAATCTCTTTCGGCGTTTCGGCGGAAACGCCGCGGATTATCAGGAAGTCGGTCGCGAAGACGGCGCGGAGCTCGCACGCCGGCGCTGGCCGCTGCTCGGTTCGATGACGCAGACAGCTCGAGGCGCCATCCCCCCGCTCGATCGACAGCCCGTGATGCCCGCATCGACGAAGGTCGCGGCGCCGGTCGCCGCGACGGCAACGGCGGCGCCCGCACCGGACGACGCAAGCGAGGCTGCGGCGCCGACCGTGGCGGCAGCGCCTGGCGAGCGCTCAGCGCTCGCAGCGCTTTTCGGCACGTCGAGCGCGAGCAATGAACAGCCGACGCCGTCGAACGGTCAATCGCCCAACTTATCCGACTTGTTCCGGCGACTCGCCGCCATCCCGAACGGCTCGGATACCGATTCATCGCCATTGCGCCAGCTCGCGTCCGCGAAACGGAAGCTGCCATGAACATCGTCGCGGTCGTTTCGGCAAAAGGGGGCGTCGGCAAGACGACGCTCGCCGCCAACCTCGCCTCCGTGCTGGCCGCGAGCGGCCAGCGTGTCCTCACGGTCGATCTCGATCCGCAAAATGCGCTGCGTCTGCATTTCGGCGTGCCGTTCGAGAGCGTCGACGGTCTCTCCCGTGCCACGCTGCGCGGCGAAAGCTGGGCCACGGCCCTCGCCGGCGGATCCGACGGCGCGATCGTGTTGCCCTATGGCGAGCTCAGCGAGGACGATCGGCGCCGCTTCGAGGCGCATCTCGATGCCGAGCCGAATGCTGTGCGCCACGCACTCGAACGAATGCCGCTCGATGCGTCGGACATCGTCATCATCGATACGCCGCCAGGCGCCTCCGTCTACGTACGCGCCGCACTGAGCGCGGCCACCTTCGCGGTCAACGTCGTGCTCGCCGACGCCGCCTCGTACGCGGCGATTCCGCAAATGGAGCGCCTCATCGATTGCTACGCGGCCCCGCGGCGCGACTTCGTCGGCTATGGATATGTGGTCAACCAGGTCGATCAGATGCGCCCGTTGACGAAAGACGTGCTGAAGGTGCTGCGCGACTCCCGTGGCGCAATGATGTTCCCTGGCGTCGTTCATCACGATGAAGGGGTAAGCGAAGCGCTTGCTTATCAGACGACGCTCGTCGCCTACGATGCGGTCAGCCGCGCTGCCGCCGACCTGAAAGGCTGCGCGCAGTGGCTGCTCGATGCGCTCGCTCGGGCGCCTGCTCATGCGCCTGCCCGCGCACGGAGCATCGCATGAGCAGCAAGCCGCTTCCGGCGCTCGACGGCGCCGCGCCCTCCCGCCTCGAGCGATTCGTCGATGCATCGCTCTGGGACACCCGCGCGATGCGGATCCTCGTGACCGCGCTCGCGCTCGTCGCACTGTACTTCGTCGTCACGGTGCCGATGGCGTTTTCCGAGCAGCTGCTGTTCGCGGTCCTCTGTTTCGCCGCAGCGCTCTTCTTTCGGCGGCTCGAGGGACGTTATGCGACGCTCGTGATGGTGATGCTCTCGATCGTCGCGTCGGGCCGCTACATATACTGGCGGCTGACGGCCACGACGCAGTGGGAGCACGCGCTCGACGCCATCTGGGGATCGCTCGTCGTGGCAGCCGAGCTCTACTCGTGCGTCGTGCTGCTGCTCGGCTACTTCCAGACGTCATGGCCGCTCAAGCGCGCACCGGTGCCGCTGCCGGCATCGCGCGACGAATGGCCGACCGTCGATATCTTCATCCCCACCTATAACGAACCGCTTTCGGTCGTCAAGCCGACGATCTATGCGGCGCTCGCGCTCGACTACCCCGCTTCGAAGCTGTCGATTCATGTCCTCGACGACGGCCGCCGGCCCGAATTCAAAGCCTTTTGCGAGGAAGTCGGCGTGCACTGGACGATTCGCACGCACAACCGCCATGCGAAAGCCGGCAACATCAACGAGGCGCTCAAGCATACGAGCGGCGAGTACTTCGCGGTCTTCGATTGCGATCACATTCCCACGCGCTCTTTCCTGCAGGTCTGCCTCGGCTGGTTCCTGCGCGACAAGCGCCTCGCGATGCTGCAGACGCCGCACCATTTCTTTTCGGCCGATCCGTTCGAGCGCAACCTGGGCACGTTCCGCAAGGTCCCGAACGAAGGCGAGTTGTTCTACGGTCTCGTGCAGGACGGCAACGATCTCTGGAATGCGACGTTCTTCTGCGGCTCGTGCGCGCTGTTGCGGCGCTCGATGGTGGAGGAGATAGGCGGGATCGCCGTCGAGACCGTGACCGAAGACGCGCATACCGCCCTCAAGCTCCATCGCCGCGGCTACACGACGGCCTACCTCTCGATTCCACAGGCGGCCGGCCTCGCGACCGAAAGCCTCTCGGGGCACATCGGGCAGCGGATTCGCTGGGCGCGCGGCATGACGCAGATCTTTCGCATCGACAATCCGCTGCTGCGGGGCGCCGGTCTCACGATCAGCCAGCGGCTTTGCTACCTGAACGCGATGATGCACTTTTTCTACGGCATCCCGCGACTCATCTTCCTGACGGCACCGCTCTCATTTCTGTTCTTCGGCGCGCACATCATCGACGCCGCGGCCGGCACCATCGCGATCTACGCGTTGCCCCACATGGCGCATGCGCACGCCACCAATTCGCGGATGCAGCGCGCATTCCGGCATTCGTTCTGGGCTGAAGTCTACGAATCGGTCCTGGCCTCTTACATCACGCTGCCCACGCTGCTCGCGCTCATCAACCCGAAGCTCGGCAAGTTCAATGTCACGGCCAAAGGCGGACAAGTCGAGAAAAACTATTTCGATTGGGCGATTTCGCGGCCCTATCTGCTGTTGCTGCTGCTGAACGTGCTCGGCATCGTAGCGGGCCTGGCGCACGTCGCCTACAACTGGCACGTGAAAGGCGAAGTCGAAACGACGCTGCTCAACCTCGCCTGGACCGGCTACAACGTGCTGATTCTCGGCGCATGCGTGGCCGCGGCGCGCGAACGCAAGCAGGTCCGCGCCGTGCATCGCGTCGCGATGCGTATTCCCGTCACGCTCAAATTCTCGACGGGCCGCACGCTCGCCTGCGAAACGATCGACTACTCGGAGGGCGGTGTCGCCGTCGCGCTGCCGAAGCAGATGAGCGTGCCTTCAGGCGAACGCGCGATCGTTTCTCTCTTTCGCGGCACCGAAGAGTATGCGTTTCCCGCGACGGTCGGCTACAGCGAGCCCGGCAGAGTCGGCTTGCGCTTCGACGCGCTCACTCGCGAACAGGAGTTCGAGCTCGTCAGCGCGACGTTCGCGCGCGCCGATGCATGGACCGGCTGGGCGGAGGGACGCGCACCCGACACGCCGCTGCACGCGCTGTCGCACGTATTGCGAGTCGGCTCGAGCGGCATCGTCGGATTGTTCGAACACCTCGGCAGCGACCTCAAGGCGCGGTTTTCGCGCAAACGCAAGCCACAACAGCAAGAAAAAGGCACCGCCTGAGATGAAACACTCCCGACGCTCACTTTACTTGCGGCCCCTCGTGGGCGTAGCGATGCTCGCGGCTGCGATAACATCGGCGCTGGCGGCGAACGCCGCGCCGAGCGCGCTGCCGCCCGCCACGCCGTTCACGCCGAATGGGATCGTTCAAGCCGCGCTTGCCGCGCCCGCACCCCTCGATGCGCTTGCCTCCCAATGGACCGCGGCGGCAATGCCGACCACGGCGAACCCCGGCATCGTCGTGCCCGGCGGACGGCGCCAGAGCCTGACGTTCGCCGAGCTCGGCGCGCTCGATCCGCTACAGTTGCGCGGCGTCGAAGGGCAGAACGGCGTCGAGTTCTCCGTGCGCCGCGACGAGGTCGTCACGAGCGCCGTGCTGCATCTCGTCTACAGCTATTCGCCGGCGCTGCTGCCCGACCTCTCGCAACTCAACGTGCTCATCAACGGCGAGTTGGCCGCCACGCTGCCGCTTCCGCATGAGCAGGCCGGCATGCAGGTCACGCGCGACGTCTCGATCGACCCGCGCTTCATCACCGAGTTCAACCACGTCAACGTCGAGCTCGTCGGCCACTACACGCGCAAGTGCGAAGACCCGGCGCACTCGTCGCTCTGGGCCTCGGTCAGCAATCATAGTTCGCTCGAGCTGACTTACGCGACGCTTCAGACCAAGCCGGATCTGGCCGACCTTCCGCGGCCGTTTTTCGATCGGCGCGACGTGCGCCGGCTCGAACTGCCTTTCGTGCTGCCCGCCAAGCCAAGCATCGGTACGCTGGAAGCAGCCGGCGCGGTCGCGTCGTGGTTCGGCGCGAACGCCGGCTACCGGGGCGCGCTCTTTCCGACACAGTTCGACAACGCCCCGCTCACGGGCAACGCGGTCGTCTTCGCCACCGCGGACGATCGCCCGGCCGGGGTCGCACTGCCCGACATCTCGGGGCCGACGCTCGCCGTCGTGGACCGCCAGTCGCCGGCCCAAGGCAAGCTCCTGCTCGTGCTCGGCCGCAATGAAGCGGAGCTGAAAACGGCTGCCGAAGCATTGAGC
>JBCNPL010000214.1:0-4788 GCA_039593375.1 Paraburkholderia sp.
GATGCCGAAGATGCGGCGCACGTTCGTTTCGTTGTCGCAGAACAGCCATTCGATCGGCTGCGGCGCCTCGGCTGTCACGATCAGCGGCTCGAGAGCCGGGTTGCGCGCCGCGACGCACGTGCCGCCGCCCTCTTGCGGTACGAGCGTCAGCGTCGGCTTGCCGCCCTTGCCCGACCAGGCCCACCGGTTGCGCGCCCAGAATTGCAGCAAGACGTGCAGCGTGGCCGGCTCGTCCGCGCGGTTCTCGACCGTGACACGCATCGCGATATCGTCTGGCGTCCGCTTCGCATATTCGACATGGACGTCGAAATATCGGTCGTCGTCGAAAACACCTGTATCGAGAATTTCGTATTCGGGCTGGTCCGCGCCGCGCCGCTTGTTTTCCGCGACGAGGTCGTCGTACGGATAGGCGTCGTGAGGGTACTTGTAGAGCATTCGCATGTACGAATGCGTGGGGGTACCGTCGAGATAAAAATACAGCTCCTTGACGTCCTCACCATGATTGCCCTCGGCGTTGTTCAAGCCGAAGAGGCGCTCCTTGACGATCGGATCGCGCCCGTTCCAGAGCGCGAGCGATACGCACCAGTCGAGCGGATCGTTGCCGAATCCGGCCAGACCGTCCTCGCCCCATCGATACATGCGGCTGCGCGCATGGTCGTGCGGAAAGTAATCCCATGCCGTACCGTTCTCGCTATAGTCCTCGCGAACGGTCCCCCACTGCCGCTCGCTCAGATAAGGTCCCCAGCGGCGCCATCGATCGCGCTCAGGGCCATGCAGGCGAGCCCATTCGGCCGACTGGAGCAAATCGACGGTTCGCGGTGGTGACATATGACCTCCGATCCAAAGGCGGCTGTCCGGCACCTTGCGGCGCACGAGCGCGCGGTCGCCTCGATCCGTGCAACGGTACGCCGATCGCGTGCATCATGCAGCCAGCATCGTTTCGATTCGCAGCAGTTCGCCGAGCGACCAGGCCTGAAACGGCGCGCCGCGAGCAACATGCGGCGCGTCGCCATCCGCGATTTCGCCGAGGTGATCCAGTCCGGCACGATCGAGATGAGCAAGCAAAGGCGCCAAAAAGCGCTCGCGCGCCGCGTCGAAGGCGACCGCATCGGGAACGCCCGCGGCCCGCTGCACCCGCAACCAGGCCTCGACGAACGCCCCGATGAGCCAAACCCAGACGGTACCTTGATGATAGGCGCCATCGCGCTCGAGCGGCGAGCCGTCATACCGGCCGATATAGTCCGGGTCGGCCGGCGCAAGCGAGCGTAGGCCAAGCGGCGTGAGCAAATGCGCCTCGACCTGATTGACCACCGCCTGCGCCCGGGCGCCCTCCAGAACCGCGTACGGCAGGCCGCCCACCGCAAAGATCTGATTGGGGCGAATCTTTTCGTCGACGCGGCCCCGCTGGTGATCGACGTCGACGACGTCGTACAACGCGCCGGTGATCGGATTCGCGAAGCGTTCGATGAAAGAACGCGTCGCGCGCGCCTCGAGGTCGCGCCAGCGTCCATCCCACTCGAGCGCGATGCGCAAGGCGTTGATCCAAAGCGCTTGTACCTCGACCGGCTTGCCGATCCGCGGCGTCACGACCCAGTCGCCGAATTTCGCGTCCATCCACGTCAGTTGTACGCCGGCCGTGCCCGCACGCAGCAGACCGTCGCTGTCGGCCGCGATGTCGAAGCGCGTTCCGTGCGCATAGCCTTCGAGAATGGCGTCGATCGCAAGCCGCAAACGCTCCCGAGTCGCCATCGACGCGCACCCTGTCCGAAGATACTCATGGACCGCGACGACGAACCACAACGACGCGTCGACCGCGTTGTAGACGGGCGCGGTCCCATCGTCGGGAAAGCGGTTGGGCAGCATGCCCTCGGAGATCGCTCCGGTCCACTCGAGCAGGATCGATTCGGCTTCCTCGTGGCGTCCCGTTGCGAGCAACAATCCCCGCATGGCAATGAACGTGTCGCGGCCCCAATCGGTGAACCACGGATAGCCGGCGATGATCGTCCGCCCTCGGCCGCGCTCGACCAGGTACGCGTCGGCGGCCTGTCGCAGGCGGCCGCCGAGTGCCGCGCGGCGTCGATGCTCGCGGTCTGCAAGGCTCGATACGCAATACAAGGCAGACGCCGCGGCATCGATCGTCGCCTCGACCGCCTCGCCGGCGCATGCGTTCAGGACCATGACGGCTTCGCCGCGCGACAGATCGAACGAGAAGATGCCCGGTGTCGCCAAATCCTCGCTGTAGTCGAGCCCGCGTTCCCATTCGCGCGCATAGCAAAAGTTGCGATACCAATCCGGCTCGTGCATGTAGGTACCGTTGTGCCGCACGACGATCGCGGGCATATCGTCGTACGGTCGCCACCAGATCTGCCCATCGGCAAGATGCGGCGTAAAGTCGAAGAAAGGATTCTCGTGATGAAGCGCGTGATAGTCCCGCCCGGAAATCAGCGGGCGGACGCGTAACGTCAGCGCATCGGGTCGCACCGTTCCGGTTTTGGGCCGCCAGCGCAAGACGGTCTCTCCGGAGCCTCGCACGACGAAGAGATCGACTGTAACGTGCGTGTACTCGTCGAGACGAAAGCGCCACCTGGGCCACGGCGCGGTATCGAACTCCACGAGTTCCGCCGTGGCGTCGGGATACATGACATGCGGCAGATAGAGATGCCGCGTGAGGGCGTGGCGGGCTCCGCCAGCCGAATCGATCCAGGCCTCGACGCCATTGACCAGGACGACACGGCCCGTCGGCGGCCGCGTCGCCGCGAGCAACAGCGCGTGATAGCGCCGCGTCCGCTCGCCGCCCGCCGTTCCCGATGCAAAGCCGCCGAGCCCGTCGGCCTCGAGCCATTCAGCCTCGCTCGTTTCCCTGGCGCGGTGCGGATGATCGATACGGGTCATGGAGCGCCCAGCTAGAGCGATCGATGCAATTCTGTCAGCGAGAGCGCGGCGTCGAAAAGCCGCGCGAGGCTCTTGCTCGCGTATTGCGACAACTCGAGCGGCGTCACCCACCGAAACGCGTCCATCTCGGGAATCATCGATCCATCCCTGCGGCTCGGAAACACCGATGTACAAACGCATTGCGCAAGGTCCACCTCGCCGTCGGCCACGCGGGCGGCGAACAGATGCAAGTCCTTATCGCGCCGATAAGGAAAACGCCCGAGGTCCTTCAGACGCTCGGGCGCAAGCGCGATGCCGGTCTCCTCGCGCAATTCGCGAAGCGCCGCGTCGCACGGCGATTCGCCCTCCTCGCCCTGCCCCTTGGGAATATCCCAATGTGTCGTATCCGTCGCGTGCGCCAACAGCACTCGCCCATTCGGATCGAGCAGGACGACCCCGCATGAAACTGTTCGCTCGCTCATCGCATCCACCTTTCTCCGCACTCCGCAGAGCGTACCTCGGAATGAGCGTGTGCGGCCAGGCAATCAGACCCGATGCGACGGTGAATCTCGATTTGGCGCTATTAACAGTGGACGCCTGAGGTTGATGCTCACACTCACGTTGCGACAGGACGGCTCGCCGCTACCGCCGCCGGCCGCTCCTCGAGCAGCAACCGATACACGGCCCCGCCCACCGCGCCGCCGATGAGCGGAACAACCCAGAACATCCAGAGTTGGCCGAGCGCCCAACCGCCCTGAAAGAGGGCAACGCCCGTGCTGCGTGCCGGGTTCACCGACGTATTCGTGACCGGAATGCTGATGAGGTGAATCAACGTCAGCGCCAGTCCGATCGCGATCGGAGCAAATCCCGCTGGTGCACGCTTGTCGGTCGCCCCATGAATGATGATGACAAAAAATGCGGTGAGCACGAATTCGGCGACGACAGCCGCTTGCAACGAGTAGCCGCCCGGCGAATGCTCCCCATAGCCGTTCGATGCGAATCCGCTCGACGATGCGTCGAATCCTGCCTTGCCGCTTGCGATGAGATAAAGCACAGCGGCGGCGACAATTCCCCCGATCACCTGCGCAACGATGTATTGAACGACTTCATGACCGGGAAAACGCCCCCCTGCGAAAAGGCCGACAGTGACAGCAGGATTGAAATGCCCTCCCGAAATATGACCGACCGCGTAGGCCATGGTCAAAACGGTCAGCCCGAACGCCAAAGCCACGCCGACAAAGCCGATACCCAATTGAGGAAATGCCGCCGCAAGCACGGCGCTGCCGCAACCGCCGAAAACGAGCCAGAACGTACCGAATGCTTCCGCCGCAAGTCGCCTGAACATGATCCCTCTCGCTGGAAATGAGGTACGACGATACTAAGCGAGGCCAAACCTTAATTCAAGGTGAGTCACAAGCATTTCCGCCCGATTTAACAATATTTGAAAATCTCGCGGCAAATGAGCGTTCTTTCAGCGTTTTATTGTTCCATTCGATTTTTGTTACGAGGCTCGTAGCCGTCTGCCGGGTCCGGGGGCTCGGTGCGTCGCCGACGCTCGCGCCCATTCCACGAAGCACGCTACGAGCGCGTCTCCGACGACTCCACCGCGAAGCGCGCCACGGCCGCCTGCAGCGCCCGCAGTTCGGCCCCGGGCGCCTCGCCTTGCTGAAGGCGCAGCTCCAGGCACTTCGCCGCCTGCGCGACCTCGTCGAGATGGAACCACGATGCGGCGCCGACGATTCGATGAGCGATCTCCCTCATCCGGTCGGCGTCCCGATCGATCGATAGCGACAGCAGCGTCGCCATCTCGTCAGCCAGCGTTCGCTGCAGTTTCTCCCGAAGATCGGCCTGCCGCTCTGGCGGAACGCCCGCCTGATCGAGATCGGGCAATGGCGGCGCGGTCATGCCGTAACGCTC
>JBCNPL010000215.1:0-4763 GCA_039593375.1 Paraburkholderia sp.
CGGACGCACGCTGAAACGCGACATGGAGCGTTCGCTGCAAGCGCATACGCGTGACGGCAACGGCTGGGGCATCGCGCTACTCGTGGCGCTTGCCATCGCCCGCGAAGGCAGCGAAACGGTCATCTTCCTGTACGGCCTCGGGTTCGGGCAGGCGGGCTACGTGAAAGGCACGGACCTGCTCGCGATCGTGCTCGGGTTCGGGCTGGCGCTGTTCACTTTCTATCTGCTGCAGCTCGGCGGCCGCATTTTTTCCTGGCGTCAGTTTTTCCGCGTGACCGAAGTCATGCTGCTGTTGCTGGCGGCCGGCTTGCTGCAGACAGGTGTCGATAAGCTGATCGACAAGGAAATTCTCCCGCTCGGTATTGCGCAACTATGGAACAGTTCGGCGCTGCTCGACGATTCGAGCACCGTCGGCTCGCTCGTCGCCGCGCTGACCGGGTACCGCGCGCATCCGTCGCTGATGAATCTCGTCGCTTATTTGCTTTACTGGCTGTTCGTCGGCTGGCTCGTGCGCCGTGCGAGCCGTGCGCCGGCGGCCGCGGCGAGCCGAGCCGTATGAGTGCACGAATCGGTATTTCGCCGAGCGGGGGGCGGCTTGTGTCTGTCGGCGACTGGATGCAGCGTAACGCGGCGTTGATTCGCGCGGTGCAATGGCTCGTCGTCGCTGTCTACGCGTTTTTGATCGTCGTTCCGGTCTGCCTGCCGTTGCCGGACGACACGGCGCACCTCTGGAGCAATCTCACGCTCGCGGCCCAGTTCGTCTTCTGGGGGATCTGGTGGCCTTTCGTCCTGCTTTCGATGGTGCTGCTCGGTCGCGTCTGGTGTGGAGTGTTGTGTCCCGAGGGCGCGCTTTCCGAGTTCGCGAGCCGGCATGGCCGCGGCCGCGCCATTCCGCATTGGATGCGCTGGGGTGGTTGGCCATTCGTGGCATTCGGATTGACGACCATCTACGGTCAGATGGTCAGCGTCTATCAATATCCGCTCGCGGTCATGCTCGTGCTGGGCGGATCGACGCTCGCGGCGATCGTCGTCGGCTTGCTCTACGGGCGCGAAAAGCGCGTCTGGTGCCGCTATCTGTGCCCGGTCAACGGTGTCTTTTCGTTGCTTGCGCGGCTTGCGCCTTTCCACTACAAGGTGCATGAAGACGCATGGCGACGCTCTTATAAACAAGGCGAGCAAGGCCATCGCGTCATCCCGATCAACTGTGCGCCGCTGGTTCCGCTGCGCAATATGAAGGGCGCGGCGCCGTGCCACATGTGCGGCCGCTGCAGCGGGCACCGCGAGGCTATCTCGCTGAGCTGGCGCTCGCCTTCGCAAGAAGTCGTCGAGCTGGGTCGCCATTCGAGCAACGGATGGGACACCGCGCTCGTGCTTTACGGATTGCTCGGCGTCGCCATCGGCGCGTTCCATTGGACCGTTAGCCCTTGGTTCGTGCAGCTGAAGCAGTTTCTTGCGATGTGGCTCATCGATCACGACGTGACGTGGCCGCTCGCGACGAACGCGCCGTGGTTCGTCCTCACGCACTATCCCGATCAGAACGATGTCTTCTCATGGCTCGACGGCACGCTCATCGTCGGCTATATCTTGGCGACAGCCATCGTCTACGGCACGGTACTGCTGGCGTTGATCGCGCTGGCGGCGCGCGTGCTCGGCCCTTGGGATCGCAAGCGCTTGCATCATTTGACGCAGGCGCTCATTCCGCTGGCGGGAGCCGGTGTCTTTCTCGGTCTATCGGCGACGACGGTTTCGCTTTTGCGCGCCGAGCACGTTGCGCTCGACTGGGTGCCCGTCGTTCGCATTGCCGTCTTGACCGTGGCGAATGCATGGAGCGCGTGGCTCGGATGGCGTATTGCGAACAGCTACCGGCAGCGCGGGTCGGCTGCATGGGCCGCGATGGTGCCGTTCGTTGCGGCACTCGCGGTTGCCGACAGTGCATGGTGGCTGATGTTCTGGGGATTTTCGCACTGAGCGCCAACGCTTGATACCTGATGCCGCTTGATGCCTGACGCGATGATCGGAGGGCACGGTGTCTGCGAGGATCGGCTTCGTGCCAACGAGATCGGGTTCACGCCGAACGGCAGCGGTCGAAATGCATGCAGGCGTGCTCAGTTCGGCATGTTGCCGTAGAGCAAAAAAGCGGCATGGCTGGCTTCGACGGTTGCTGAATGGCTTGCACGAAGGGGTCTAGACTCGCGTGCTACGCCGTCTCTGCTGGCTACTGCCCAACACCTCTCGCGGAGGTGGTCCCCACAATAACTCGATAGACTGCTACTTGGTCAGGATCAGCTTGCCCAGACGTGTTGCGCGCAGCTGGTAGGTTTCGCCGTTGTGCACAATCGATACATGACTGCGGCCCTGCAGCAGCGCATCGCTACGCACCACCCGCGGTTCGCTCGTCTCGGGGCTTGCGCTGCGAAGCGGTTGCTCCGCGCGTAGCTCGCGGGTGGAATCGCGGGTTTCCGGACGCCGATGACGCGGCACACCGTTAGCGGGAGCGCGCAGCGTCAACGTGGAAGGGCGGGTGAGCTCGGTCATACGGTTGTTCGCTCGATGTTGCATCGCGCAGTTGGATTCGATGGACAGATTATAAATGAGAATCATTATCGATTGAAAAAACATTTCGATCGATACGCGCGGCCGATAGCGACAACGGTGAAGCGCGGGACGCAGCCCTCAATGCAGTGCCCCTGGCTCCGTCGGATGTTGCGCGGCGTATTGGCGGATGAGGCGCACCGTATCGATATCGGCCTCGCGATAAGCCGACTTCACGATCTCGCTCGTTTGCCGCGCGTCTTCCGTGTCGGGAACGGGAAGCGTCGTCTCGTACTGAAAGCGCAGAAAGAGTTGCACTTCGTCGGGCTGCTCGATCGTCATCGTGAGCGAGCCGCCGACGTGCGCCTCCGTTGCGCGGATGTCGTAGCGCACGCTTTCGTTCGGCGTCAGCGTAACGTGGTCGCGCACCGTTGCATGGCCATAGTGCAACTCGCGCTCTAGCGTGCGGTCCGTTCGCGAGAGGATCGTGCAGCTATCGAGTCCGAGCACGAACAGCTGCGGCTGTTCGGCGCGCAGCACGAGCCCTTCCCAAAGCTGCTCGCGCGTCAATGTCTCGACGAGCGGGTTGAGCGGGTCGTTGATCTGAATCAGGTGTTCGAAATTCAATGGAAGTCCCTTCCTCTTCGGATTGCGTTCAAGCTGCGCTCGCCGCCGCGGGTGGCACTGCCGCGAGCCCTGTCTCGATACTGATCGGGCCAGTCAGTATCTTGTGGACGGGGCACGCGTTGGCGATTTGCAAGAGGCGCTCGCGTTGCTCGTCGGACAGCTCGCCGTGCAGGACGATCGTGCGGCCGATCTTCGTGCCCTCGTTGCCCGACTCGAGCGAGAGCGTGACGTGAACATCCTCGAGCGGCCAGCCTTTTCGCTGTGCGTACATTTTCAACGTGATCGAAGTACAGGCGCCGAGACCGGACAGCAGCAATGACACGGGCGTCGGCCCAAGATCGCCGCCCCCGAGCGAGGCCGGTTCATCGGCATGCCAGAGATGCGTGCCGTCGTTGAAGTCGACTCGAAAGTTCGTTGTGCCGATCGTTGCGTTGACGATGCGTTCGCTCATGCATGGGCTCCATTACGCGGGGGCGCCTCGACGGCGCGATGCCGGCCGGCGGCGCCCGAAGGCGGGTGCGGACAGGCCGGCGGCATGAGCGGTTATTTTGACGCAATTCGACCGCATTCGCGCGTCATTGCGGCGCGCCTGGCGGCCAGTAGGCCGGATCGGGGCGAAGGGGCCCGCGGCCGCGTTTTCTCAGTGGGCGATGACGCCCATCCGCCCGGACTGATAATCGACGATCGCCTGACGGATCTCGTCTTCGGTGTTCATGACGAAAGGCCCGTGTCTGACGACCGGTTCGCTGAGCGGCACGCCGCCGATGAGCAGCACGTCGAGCGGTTCCTCGCCAGCTGCCAACCGGATGGCGTCGCCGTCGTCGTCAAATGCGATCATGTGTTGCGGCCGCACGCTTTGCTGGCTCTCGCCATAAAGGCCCGTGCCGGCGAGCGGATAGGCGAATACCCGAAACTCGCGCGGCACCGGGTGGACGATGGCCGCGCCCGGTTCAAGCGTGAAGTGTTGATAGAGAATGGGGGTGCGCGTCTCGATGCGGGCTTTCACGCCGAGCGCTTCTCCGGCGATCACTTTCACGCGTACGTTTCCGTCGCTTGTCGAGGCGGTCGGGATCTGCCCCGACGCGATCTCCTGATAACGCGGAGCGATCATTTTGTCGCGACGCGGCAGGTTGACCCAGAGCTGGAGGCCGTGAACACGGCCTCCTTCGCGGGCGAACAAGGGATCGGGCATTTCGCTATGGACGACGCCGGCACCGGCCGTCATCCATTGCACATCGCCTGCGCGAAGCACGCCCGAGTGGCCGGCCGAATCCTTGTGCGAGAAGCTGCCCTCGAGCATGTAGGTGACGGTTTCGAAGCCGCGATGCGGGTGATCCGGAGCGCCTTTGGCCTCGCCTGGCGCATAGTCGACGGGTCCCATTTCGTCGAGCAGCAGAAAGGGATCGAAGTCCATTAACATGCGGGTAGGGAACGGCCGGTGGACGACGAAGCCGCCGCCTTCAACGGTACGAACGGCGGGAAGCGAAAATTTGATGCTGCGGATGCTCGTCATGGCAAAAGTTCCTTGGGCGGTGCGATGATGCTTGAATCGATACGCGGGGCTGCCCCAAGGCGTACCAGTCGCCCCTTTTAGGCAAAGAGCG
>JBCNPL010000216.1:0-4742 GCA_039593375.1 Paraburkholderia sp.
TAGGCGCCGCGGTTCCATTCGACCGATTTCGTCGGATCGTCCTTGTACTGGCCTTCGCGGAAGAAGAGCGTCCGCCAGCCGATCAACAGATTGCGGTTGTTGAACGGGAAGCGCAATTCATGCGGACGGCTCGGCACTTCCGCCGGCGGTACCGTGCGCAGGTACGCGTAGATCGCGTCGGAATCGGCGCGCGTCACCTTCGTGTAGCTCGCGAACGGGAAGGCCGGGTAGAGCAGGCTGCCGTCTTTCGAGCGGCCCGTGTGCAATGCGCGATAGAAATCGTCGGCCGACCACTTGCCGATGCCGTATTGATCGTCCGGCGTGATATTCGGCGTATAGAGCGTGCCGAACGGCGTCGCCATCGGCAGGCCGCCGGCGAATTGCTGGCCGCCGCGGACCGTGTGGCACGCGATGCAGTCGCCGGCGCGGGCGAGGTACTCGCCGCGCTTCACGAGCGCGGCCTGATCGGCCGGCGTGGCCGCGACAGCCGCGCCGTTGTGCAGGTTATCGCCGCCCGTCCAGAGGACGGAGCCGAGCGCCGCGGCCGCGACGACGACGGCCGTGAGCGCGAACAGGGACTTGCGTTTCATGTTTGTGTCTCTCCTCGCGCTTTATTGCGGTTCGCTGCCGCAGGCAAGCGGAGTCTTCATCGAGCGGGCCGGAGCCGGAACGGGGTTTTGGGGAGCGCGCTGCGTCGAGAGCCAGGCCGCGACGGCGTTGACGTCGTCGTCGGTGAGGCGCGTCGCGATTTCATGCATGCAGTCGGGCGCCTTCGCGTGACGCGTGCCCGAACGCCAGGCGCCCAGTTGCGCGCTGATGTAGTCCTGATGCAGACCGACGAGACCCGGAATGGCCGGCTCCATGCCGGTCAGCGCCTTGCCGTGGCAGGCGGCGCAGGCCGGGACGTTCTTCGACGGATCACCGTTCAGGACGATCTGCTTGCCGCGCGCGAGCGTATCGGCCGATACCGTCGGCTTCGACGGCTCCGGATAGGGCGGACGCTGCTTCGAGAAGTAGTCCGCGATCTGGTGCAGGTAGTCGTCCGAAAGATACGTGACGAGGTAGTTCATCGGCGGGTACTTGCGCCGGCCCTCGCGGAAATTCTGCAATTGGTTGAACAGGTACTCGGCCGGCTTGCCCGCGAGGCGCGGGAAATAGTCGTTGTCGGTACCTTGCCCGTGACTGCCGTGGCAAGCCGTGCAGCCCTGGACGCGCTGTTCCATCGTATCGGGGGCTTGAGGCTGCGTTTGCGCTTGCACACTGATCGAGAGACCGGCACCGCCAATCAGCAGAAGGGCGAGTAGCGGGCGGAAAATGCGTCTTGAAGACACGCGTAACTCCATCGTTATTCGTGGGACCTGCCGGACTTCGATCGGCCCGGTGGCTCTCTGTGATTGGATCTGACTGCCGGATGTGGGCTCGGTGCGTAGCCGTTCGCCGCCGCTCATCGCTTCTCGTCACCTTCCGGCCGGCGCGCTGCGACGTTGCGACGCAGCATTCTATCATCGATGCCACTCACGAGCTATTCGCGGAGCATGTCGGCGATCGCGCACGATGCGTTCCCGCGACAATTTGCCGCGCCGGGGGCGTCCGCGGAGGCTGCCGGGCGAGCATCGAGGGAGGGTCCGGCGACGACGGATCGGCAGGCCGTGCCGATATCGACAGGCAATCGACGCTTTCGAGATGTCGCGCGTGAACTCCCGTCATCCGCCGCGGTCTGCCGACAGCGTACACTCTCGCCTGGCTCGCGAGGCGGGTGTCGCGTTCGTCGCTTTCCCGTCGTTTTCCTTTCAGTTGACCGCCCATGAAGCTTGTTCGCCCGTGCTCCCGCATGCCTTGCGGCATGCTGTCGCATCCCGATGCTCCACGCGTCTCGGCTATCTTCGAGGGGCGCACCGACCGATGAATGTGGACGGGTTGCTGATCGGTCAGGCCGCGCTGGCGGCGTTGATGAATATCGCTTTCGCTTTGGCCGTCGGCTCCGTGCTGTTCGAGCGATGGCTCGCCGGCGACGGCGCCGGGGTGCGCAGCGCCTCGTCGCATTCGGCGTGGCATCGGGCGCGCTCGTCCATCGTCGCGGCCGCGTTTGTCCTCGTGCTCGCCGACGGCGGCTGGCTGCTCTATGAGACTGCCTCGATGAGCGGGGCGGGGTTGGTCGACGGCGTTGCTTACCTGCCGGACGTGCTCGTGAAGACACACGTCGGCCATGCCTGGTGCGTGGCGTTCGCCGGGGCCGCCCTGCTCGTGATCGCGGCCTGCATGTACCGGGGCGGGCCGCTGGGGCGGTTCTGCATGGGGGTCGCCGCGCTCGCTTGCGCGTGCGGCGCGGCGTTGCTCGGCCATGCGGCCGATGCGGGCGCGCTGTCGCTCGCGGCGGCGACGCAGATGCTGCACGTGCTGTCGACGGCGGTGTGGGGCGGCCTCGTCTTGGCCGGCGGCTTCGTCGTGTTGCCGGCGCTCGACGCGTCGACGACGCGCGGCGCCATGATCCGCGTAGCCGGCTTCGTGTCGACGACCTCGCTCGTTGCGCTCGTCGTCGTGGCGGCGACGGGCCTTGTCAGCGCCGAGCGCGGGCTCGGCGGCGCGCTATCCGCGCTCCGTGCGACGACATGGGGTCATGTGTTGGCGCTCAAGGTCGTGCTCGTGCTGCTTGCCATCGTGCTCGGGGGGCTCAACCGGATGTCGGTGCTGCCGCGCCTGCGGCGCACTGCGTCGACGGCCGATGCGCACACGTTCAACAACGTGCTGCATCTCGAAGCGTTCGTGATACTGGGCGTGTTCATCGCGGCAGCGGTGCTAGCGCTGACGCCGCCTGCGTGAACGATGCCGAACGTTGCATCGGAACGAATTCGAAGACTATCTGCGCCAGGCAGCCGGTCCGGTTGCTCTCTGTGATTGGGTCAATTGACAAACCAAGGCAATCGCTCGAAGCGCAATGGCGTGAAAATGGGCTGAGGCCATGCCGCGGCAGCGCGTGGCGGGTTGGAGCGCCCGCTTTGCGCTGAGCTTCAGCGGTCACTCATAGCCAAGCTTGTGGCTCACGATCGGCGCGCAAAACAGCGCGATCGCACAGCCGATGGCTTTTCCTTCGAGCTCGGCCGTAGTCGCCGGTATGAGGTACGCGTGCGAGAGCAGATCGACGATCTGCGGCGCGCAATAAAGGACGGCCGCGGCCACGCCGGCTTTGTCGACCGATGCGACATGCCAGCCGCGGCGCAATGCAAACGCCGCGGCCAGCACGCGCAGCACGCCGAAGACGACGAGCGCGCCCACCGCCATTTGTTCCCGGATCAAGTAGTCCGGCAGATACTCCGCCATGGCGGCCTCTCCCTGATTGGTCGTTTTGCGATGAGACTTTGCAAGACGCGGGCCAGGTCGCATACGTCGCGTGCCGGGCGGCGCGCTCATAGGCGCGCCGCCCGATGGAGCGGGATTTGCGGGGAGAGTGGGGCTCGCGGAGCGCTCGGCGGGCAACCCGGTACAGGTGGCTTTGCCCGCGGCGTTACGTCGTTCGCGTTACGTGTTACGGCCGCACCGTGACGGCCTTTCGCTTACCACTCGGCGACACTGCCGTCCTCATGGCGCCAAACCGGATTGCGCCAGCGGTGACCCACCTTCGCCATCTCGCGCACCTTCGCTTCGTCGACTTCGATGCCGAGCCCCGGGCCTTGCGGGATCGACACGAAGCCGTCTTCGTACTTGAAGACCTCGGGGTTGCGGATGTAATCGAGCAGATCGTTGCCCTGGTTGTAGTGAATGCCGAGGCTTTGCTCCTGGATGAACGCGTTGTAACTGACAGCGTCGATCTGCAGGCAGGCCGCGAGCGCGATGGGCCCGAGCGGGCAATGCAGCGCGATGGCGACGTCATAGGCTTCGGCCATCGTCGCGATCTTGCGACATTCGCTGATGCCGCCCGCATGCGAGGCATCGGGCTGAAGGATGTCGACGTAACCGCCCGCGAGGATCTGCTTGAAGTCCCAGCGCGAGTAGAGTCGCTCGCCGAGCGCGATCGGCGTGTTGGTCTGGTTGACGATGTCGCGCAACGCTTCCGCGTTCTCCGAGAGCACCGGCTCTTCGATGAAGAGCAGCTTGTAAGGATCGAGCTCTTTCGCGAGCACCTTCGCCATCGGCTTGTGGATGCGGCCGTGGAAGTCCACGCCGATGCCGACGTGGGGGCCGACCGCCTCGCGCACGGCGGCGACGTTCGCGATGACGCGCTCGACTTTGTCGTACGTATCGACGATCTGCACTTCCTCCGAGCCGTTCATTTTGAGCGCCTTGAAGCCGCGTTCGACGACGGCGCGCGCGTTGTTCGCGACGTCGCTCGGGCGATCGCCGCCGATCCACGAGTAGACCTTGATCCGATCGCGAACTTGCCCGCCGAGCAGCGCATGGACCGGTACGCCGTGATGCTTGCCCTTGATGTCCCAAAGCGCCTGGTCGATGCCGGCGATCGCGCTCATCGAGATCGGGCCGCCACGGTAGAAGCCGGCCCGATACATGACCTGCCAGTGATCTTCGATGGCGAGCGGATCCTTGCCGATCAGATAGTCGGCGAGCTCTTGGACGGCGGTTTCGACCGTGTGCGCGCGCCCCTCGACGACAGGCTCGCCCCAGCCGACGATGCCTTCGTCGGTCTCGATCTTGAGAAAGAGCCAGCGCGGCGGGACGACGAAGGTTTCGAGCTTGGTGATTTTCATGGGGAGAGTCTCCTGCCTCCAACGATTCAGATGAGGATTGCC
>JBCNPL010000217.1:0-4741 GCA_039593375.1 Paraburkholderia sp.
AGCGCCGAAGTCGGCGCGGCGAATGCCGAGGGCAAGCCTGCCGAGAGTTTCACGCCCGCTGCGATTTCCGATCTCGGCGCTTCGACCGCGTCGGCGCCGGCTGGGAAGCCGATGCGCGAGCCGCGCGCCGAAACGAATGCGTCGTCGCATGCTGCGGTGAGCGCCGCCAAAGCCGGTGCGATGAGCGCGAGTTCGACGCACTCGGCGCCGTCAGCCACGGCGCCGTCGGCTGCGCCTTCCTCGGCGACGCGTGAACCGTCGCCGACGATGGTCGAATCGCATCCGTGGCTCATCGAGCATGCGCATCGCATCGCCGCGCAACAGCGCGCCGCGCACTCGGCGAGCACGACGAAGTCACACGCGCTGACGCCTGCCGCCGCGGCGGCGAAGGGCCTCGGCGCGCCGGGCAGGATTCTGTCGCCGGAGGAGCTAGCCGCGGCCGAAGTGCCGGGCTGGGCGCAAGAGGCCGCCGAAGCGGCTGCGCGCCGCGTCGTCCCGCGCATCGCTCCTGCTTTCGAAGGGGTCGCCCCGTCGGCGAAGACGCGCGGTGCCGATGGCGCGGGCGCGCCGGAGGGCGCCGCTGCCCTCGCGGACGCGGTGCGCGCGCGCATCGAGGAGGTCGTTGGCAACACCGTCATGAGCGAGCTGTCGTCGCTGCGCGGGATGATGGAGGAGCAGTTCGCCGGTCTGCTTTGGGGCGACCGGCAGCGCCGCAGCCCCGTGCAGGGCACGCTGACGAAGCAGCTGTTCGCGGCCGGCTTCTCCGCTCAGCTCGTCAGGATGGTCATCGACAACCTGCCCGCCGTCGAGAACGTCGACGCCGGCATGGAATGGATTCAGTCGGTCCTCGCGGCGAACCTGCCGGTGCTCGAAAACGAAGAGGAATTGATGGAGCGCGGCGGCGTCTTCGCGCTGATGGGGCCGACGGGCGTCGGCAAGACGACGACGACGGCCAAGCTCGCGGCGCGCTGCGTGATGCGCTTCGGCGCGAGCAAGGTGGCGCTGCTGACGACCGACAGCTATCGAATCGGCGGCCACGAGCAGTTGCGCATCTTCGGCAAGATCCTCGGCGTGTCGGTCCATGCGGTGAAGGATGCGGCCGACCTTCAGCTCGCGCTCGCCGAGTTGCGCAACAAGCACATCGTGCTCATCGACACGATCGGCATGAGCCAGCGCGATCGGACCGTCTCCGATCAGATCGCGATGCTGTGCGGCGCGGGCCAACCCGTGCAGCGCCTTTTGTTGCTCAATGCGACGAGCCACGGCGATACGCTCAACGAAGTCGTGCAGGCCTACCGCAGCGCGGAGGGCCAGCCCGAACTCGCGGGCTGCATCCTGACGAAGCTCGACGAAGCGACGAATCTCGGCGGCGTGCTCGACACGGTGATCCGCTACAAGCTACCCGTGCACTACGTATCGACGGGGCAGAAGGTGCCCGAGAACCTTTACGTCGCCACGAAGAAATTCCTGATCAAGAGCGCCTTCTGCATACCGCGCGACGGGTCGCCGTTCGTACCGCACGACGACGATATTCCCGCCTTGCTGTCGGCGCTCTCGACCCGTTCGACCGCCGAGCTGCACGAGGTTCGCTTTGGATAAGCACGTCACCGACCAAGCCGAAGGGTTGCGCAGGCTGCTCGCGAGGAGCGGCTCGCGCGTCGTGGCCGTGACGGGGGGACCTGTCGGCGTCGGCTGTACGTCGACGGTCGTCAATCTCGCCGCGGCGCTCGCGGGGCTCGGCAAGGACGTGCTCGTCATCGACGAATGCCTTGGCGTGAACTCGGTCTCGTCGATGCTGCCCGGCTTGCACGGCGCAGGCAGCCTGCGCGCGCTGCTTCAGGGCGAGATCGGCATCGAGGATGCCGCGCCGCGCCATGAGCTCGGTTTTTCCGTGCTCGCCGCGTCGCGCGAGAACTGCGCCGGCTACAGCGCGGCACAGCTTGGCGTCATGCTCACGGGCCCTGCCGATGTCGTGCTGATCGACGCTCGCCTCGACCGCAAGGGCGCGCTTTCGCCGCTCGGCGCGCAGGCGCACGACGTCATGGTCGTCACGCGCGTGGCTGCGCAGGCGATCACAGAGGCCTACGCCTGCATGAAACGTTTGCACTACGAGCATGCGATCGGACAGTTTCGCGTGCTCGTCAATCACGTATCGAGCCTGGCCGATGCGCACACGACGTTCGAAAACCTTGCCGAGGTAGCCGGACGCTATCTGACGGTTTCGATCGCGCATGCGGGCTGTGTGGCGTCGGATCCGCTGATGGAACACTCGCTCGAGCTCGGCCGCTGTGTCGTCGACGCGTTTCCGTCGGCGCCGGCCGCGCGCGATTACCGGCACGTTGCCGCGGAAATGCTCTATTGGCCGATGCGCCCGGCGTTGCCGCCGCGCGCGAGCACGCTCGTCGGCGCGGGGATGCCGGCATCGGCGCTCGCCGACGCGCCGCCTGCGCGCCAGCATGCGTAACACGTAGGGGACAAGGAGAAAGAGGAGCCCTCGATGTACAACGCTCAAGGGAAAATGTCCCAGACGGATGTGCTGACGCAGTACGCGCCGCTCGTGAGACGGCTCGGACTGCAGCTCGTGGCGAAGATGCCGGCGAGCGTCGATCTCGACGACCTGATCCAGGCCGGCATGATCGGTTTGCTCGATGCGGCGAGCCGCTATAAGGAAGACCAGGGCGCGCAGTTCGAGACGTATGCGAGCCAACGGATTCGCGGCGCGATGCTCGATGAGTTGCGCAACAACGATTGGCTGCCGCGCAGCCTGCGCAAGACGTCTCGCGAAGTGGAATCGGCCGTGCACCAAGTCGAGCAGAAGCTCGGACGGTCGGCCAGCGAGACGGAGATCGCCGATCATCTGAAGATGCCGCTCGACGCGTATCAGACGATGCTGCAGGATCTGCACGGCTCGCAGCTCATCTACTACGAAGACTTCGACCGTTCCGCCGACGACGAGCCGTTTCTCGACCGGTACTGCGTCGATCATACGGATCCGCTGTCGGCGCTGCTCGACGAAAGCCTGCGCGCGGCGCTCGTCGAGGCGATCGAGAAGCTGCCGGAGCGAGAGAAGCTGTTGATGTCGCTCTATTACGAGCGCGGGATGAATCTGCGCGAGATCGGGGCGGTGATGGAGGTCAGCGAATCGCGGGTTTGCCAACTGCACAGCCAGGCCGTGGCTCGCCTGCGCACGCGGTTGCGCGAGATGGCTTGGGCGGGAGTGGATTGACGTTCGTTGTGTTTGGCGAGTTCGACGTCGAAAGAAAAAGGCCGCACGTGATGCGGCCTTTTTCTTCATTCTGCCCTTGCCGAGACTGCTCGCAGACCTGGCGAAAGGGCGAGGGGATTGCCGAGTCGCCGGCTCTTAACAGCCAGGCGACCAGAAAGCGCGATGTTTAGACCGCCGACATCCGGCCATCCGGCCCGTAGACATTGGCCGCGCCACGCGCGGACGTCGCGCCGCGCAAGACCGCAAGCGCCTTCTCGTTGTAGTTCATCCGCACGCGAATCATCATGCCGTTGGTCAAGTTCGCATGACGCGCGCGCTGGATCACGCCCTGGAGCAGCTTCCACTGATTGGCCACGCGCGCATCGTCGGCGCCCGCGAGCTCCATCCCCTTCCAGCCGGCCGGCAAGCCCAGCTCGCGCAATTGCCCGTCGCGCTGCTTTTCGAGCGAAGCGAGCTTGTCGGTGAGCTCGGTTTTCTTTGCGATGATCGGAGGCAACTTCTCGAGCGGTGATACCTCGGCGAGGGCCTTTTGCTCGTAAGCCAGAAGCGACGCGAACGCTTCGAGCGTCGCGTGTTCTTCGATGAGGGTGTTCAGCAGGACGTCTTTCATCGGTTTTGCCAAAACACGAGCGCACTCGCTCGATGGAACAAATCAACGAAGCCGTCCGGCGACCGAAGGGAGCCCCCTTGGGGATCGTCTTGGTAGAGCGACGACGCTCGCGCGTCAGCCGCCCGACGACTGAGGTGCTTGCAGCAGATTGCGGGCGGTCTCGAGGATTCCGTCCGCGATCTTGCCGGTGTCGATCGTCAGCGTGCCATCCTTGATGGCCTGCTTGATCGACTCGACTTGCGCAACGTCGATATCGGCCGCGCCCGACGTGGCAAGCGCGTGCAGCTGCGACGACAGCCCCGACAAGCTGACATTGGCGTCGCCGCCCGATTCGCCGCTCGTCGCCGGCGTATAGGCCGCGCCGACATTCGCCGCGCCGGTGCCGCCGGCCGCGCCGCCTTGGCGCGTACCCTGCACGCCGCCTTTCGCCGGCACGCTCGAACTGGTGGATGAATCGACTTTCACGATTGGCTTCCCGAGGATCTCGATTTGAGTGTGATATCGGCGCCCCTTACCAAAACTTTAGCGCAACCGGCCACTCCTTTGTCCGTCCCGTTTCCGCCTTTTCCCCTTGCGCTGCCGATCCTTTCGTCGGCATTCATCCACTTTCGCATTGCCTTTCGGCTGCCGCCGGGCCCGTCTGGACGCGGCGCGGCGGCAGCCGGCATGGCTCAAAACCCCATCACATCTGGATCTCGACCGTCGAACCGTCCTTCACAGTGCCGGAGATGATCTGTCCCCCAGGCGTTTTGACGCGCACTTGCTGGCCGGGCGACGCGTTGTTCATCACACTGCCTTCCGACGAAATCGTGAATCCGGGGCCGACCGCGACGACGCGCACGGTCTGGCCGATTGTGACCGACGTCGCGCTGCGCAACATGTCTTGCCGCAGCGGCATGCCGGCG
>JBCNPL010000218.1:0-4712 GCA_039593375.1 Paraburkholderia sp.
CACGATCGCTACCCGAACCGCCGTCGGTTTCGAACGCGATGGCGCTCGCGCATCGGCGCTACTGGCGGTTCAATCTCGTGTCGATCGGCGTGCTGATGACGGTCGGCTTTTGCGTATCGTTTGTCGTGCCGCTTTTTGCGCGAGAACTTTCGACTGTGCGCATTGCGGGATTCCGACTGCCTTTCTATCTCGGTGCGCAAGGCGCGATTCTGATTTACCTCGCATTGATTCTCGTCTACATCGTGCTGATGACGTTCGCCGATCGAACGCTGAGGCGCGCGGCCGCAGCCGATCCGACAAGGGATACCGAGCGGGAAGCAGGCCGATGAAGCTCGTCAACCGCCTTGCTCATGCTTACGCGTTTTATACGATCGGCTTTTTGGCCTTCGTCTATGCAATGTGGCGAGTCGAGCGCTCGATCGGTGCGGGCCCGTGGGTGGGCTACGTGTTTCTGTTTTTGCCGATTGCCGTCTATGCCGTCATCGGCGTTCTTTCCCGCACATCGGATGTCGTCGAGTATTACGTCGCCGGACGGCGTGTGCCTTCGTTCTTCAACGGCATGGCGACGGCCGCGGACTGGCTCTCCGCCGCGTCGTTCATCGGGCTGGCCGGTTCCCTCTACGCGACGGGCTATGAAAGCCTTGCCTATTTGATGGGGTGGACGGGGGGCTTCTGTCTTGTCGCGTTTCTTCTCGCGCCTTATGTTCGCAAGCTCGCGCGCTACACGATTCCCGATTTTCTCGGTACGCGCTTTTCGAGCAACCTCGTACGCGGACTCGCCGCCGTTTGCGCGATCCTCTGTTCGTTCGTCTACCTCGTTGCGCAGATACAAGGCGTCGGACTGATCGCGACGCGATTCATAGGCGTGGATTTCGCGATCGGCATTGCCTGCGGGCTCGCCGGCATTCTCGTTTGCTCGTTTCTCGGCGGCATGCGGGCCGTCACGTGGACGCAGGTCGCACAGTACGTAATCCTCATCAGCGCGATGCTGATCCCGGTTTCGATGATTGCCCATAAAGACGGGCTCGGATGGGTGCCGCAGCGTACTTACGGTCGCATGATGGAACGGATGGAGTCGCTCGATCGACAGGTGCGCGATGCTCGCGAAGAGCGTAGCGTACGCGCCTCGTATCGCGAGCGCGCGGCTCGGATCGATCTGCGTATCGCGGCGCTGCCGGCTTCGTACAGCGAGGAGAAATCGAAGCTGACGAGCGAGCTCGATGCGTTGCGGCGTAGCAGTGGCCCGCTGCGCGAGATTCACGCGCTCGAGACCGCGCTCGCGGCGTTCCCGCGCGATGCGGCGGCAGCGCGTGTGATGTGGTCGCGGGAGCGCGACGACATGCTCGCGCGCGCGGCGGATCCCGTGCCGATCTACGAGCCGTTCCCCGCTGCCGACGATGCGCAGCGCACGATCCGCAAGCGCAATTTCCTGTCGTTGCTGCTTTGCCTTTCGCTCGGCACCGCGAGCCTGCCGCATATATTGGCTCGCTACAACACGACGAGATCCGTGGCTTCGGCTCGCCGCTCGGTCGGCTGGACTTTGTTTTTCATTGCGCTTTTCTACTTGACGGTGCCCGTGCTTGCGGTGCTGATCCGATACGAGGTCATGACGCATCTCGTCGGGCGCATGTTTGCCGATTTGCCCGGGTGGGTGACGCAGTGGCATCGCATCGAGCCGGCGATGATCAGCGTCGCCGATACGAACGGCGACGGGATTGTTCGTTGGTCCGAGATTCAGATGGTGCCCGACATGGTCGTGCTCGGGGCGCCGGAGATCGCGGGGCTGCCTTACGTGATCTCGGGGCTTGTCGCGGCCGGCGCGCTGGCCGCGGCGCTTTCGACGGCCGATGGCTTGTTGTTGACGATCGCCAATGCGCTATCGCACGATTTCTACTACCACATGATCGATCCGACCGCGTCCATTCAGCGGCGCGTGACGATTTCGAAGTTCTTGCTGCTTGGTGTGGCGTTGCTTGCTTCCTATGTGGCTTCGCTCAATACCGGGAACATTCTTTTCCTGGTGGGGGCGGCGTTTTCGCTCGCCGCTTCGAGTCTTTTTCCAGTGCTCGTGTTGGGGGTGTTCTGGAAACGCACGACTCAGCTCGGGGCGGTGGCGGGGATGGTGGCGGGGCTCGGTGTCTGCCTTTACTACATCGTTTCGACGCATCCATATTTTGCGCAATTGACCGGCGTGGCCGGGCCCCGGTGGTTCGGGATCGAGCCCATCAGCTCAGGGGTGTTCGGCGTGCCGGCAGGGTTCGTGACCGCGATCGTCGTCAGTTTGCTCGATCGGCCGCCCGACGCGTACACGCGGGCGCTCGTCGACTACATACGGCATCCGTAGAGGCGCGTGCGTGGGGCCACTCAACTCTGCTATAATCTGCGGCTCCCGCGGAGAGATGGATGAGCGGTTTAAGTCGCACGCCTGGAAAGCGTGTATAGGTTAATAGCCTATCGGGGGTTCGAATCCCCCTCTCTCCGCCAGTCAAGCTTCTCAGGCGTTCTCGCCGGTTCTCAGGAAATCTCGCTCAGCCTTGCCTATCGGGCGACTTGAGGTTGTCGATCCCAGTCGCGTTCTCTCAGCGCTCCAGGACATTCGCCCCCGCGTTTGTGGGTAGGATTGCGGGTAGAGAGCGGGAGCCGATAGCCCAGGAACGGGGCCGCGATGGCATAAGCGAACGCATAACTCGATATGAGCCAGGCAATGCTGGTCAAGTCAGTGTCGAATGCGACGCTGAGCGGATGGAGCATCGCTGAGAGCATGAACTCGCTTGCGCCAACGAAGAATACCGACATCGAAAGAACGGACAGCAGTGTGCGGTTGTCGTCGGTACCTAGCAATTGCTTCGGATGATGACACGCTCTTTCCTATGATTCGAAATCGGCAGATTAGGGACGCGGGAGCCATTGATAGAACTTCTCTCCTGCTTTGTCGCCTCCTTTTGATACCGTTGCCCGAAGGCCAAAAAGGCGGCGGGCGGCGGCCCTGAGTCGCTCATCTCATGGCGCTGGCTGATTTCGGCTAATCCTAGGTAAGATCGATGTGTCGCATGCCCGTGGCGGACACGCGAATCGTAGGTATATGATAATCCTACGGATGAGCGACATTCGCGCAGGGGAATGAGGGCAAGGACCATGGATGCACGTCAGGTCGAAGGGAAGTTACTAGCGCGGTGCGTGCAGGCAGCACGTGATCCTTCGGCGTCATCTGAAGACGCGGTTGAGGCGAACGTGTTCAGGCTGGCCGGGATGGTGGTCCGCAGTGAATTTCCCGTGGCATGGCTGAACCTGACAGCGTCGAGTCAACGCTATTTCGACTCGCATCCTGGCACGCTCGCGGAAGCCGAGGAGGTTCTACGCAAGGGCTGGGTCGCGAGCTTGCCGCGCTTGCGCGACTTGCTGCGTGCTCAGCTTCGTCGCAGCTAAGTGATATGCATCAAGACCAAACATTCAAGCTCGGTACGGCGCTTGCGCGCGGGCTGAGAGAGCTTCTCGAGCGGCTCGAAGATCGTCTTGAACTGAAATCGCCGTTGCAGGTGTACCTCGCGGGCGGCATGGCCGTACATCTGTACACGGGCAAGCGGGTGACGGGAGACGTCGATGCTGAATTCGTTGATCGAGTGTTGCTCCCTTCTGACTTGGCTGTCGTCGTGACATTGGAGGACGGTACGGATCAGGTAGTTTATCTCGACACGAACTACAACCCGACATTCGCTTTAATGCACGAAGACTACCAAGCAGATTCCCGGCCGGTCTACCTCGGGCTCGGGAGCATTCGGGTCAATGTGCTTTCACCTGTTGATCTTGCCGTCAGCAAGATCGCTCGGCTCGCCGATAACGACCGCGAGGACATCCGCGAACTGGTCATGTTGGGGTTGACTGATGCGGGCGCGATCGAGGCGCGTGCAACCGCGGCGTTAGGCGGTTACGTAGGCGGGATCGAGATGCTGAAAGCGAACTTGCGCGACGCCGTCGCGATCGCGCGTGAAGCCGAAACGCATAGGGCGCAGGATAACCGAGCGGGCGGTGGAGAGCATTAGCCCCCAGGCGTCGTTCAGCGCGAGGCGCGACGCTTTCCTGTCTCCGCAGTGGAGCTCCTCAGTCGCTGTTTCAAGCGGCAGAGCCGGCGCGCGTTGGCGTGGGAGCCGTGACCTTCGAAGCGGGGGCGTGCGCAGTCCCGCAATCACCAAGACGTGTCCTCCCTCCGGCCCAAGAACACGCCCCATCAGTTCGCCCGCGACGCGTCCGGCACACCGATTATCGACACCGACATAAGCCAGCCGCCCCGTATCAGGCAAGTCGCTCGCCACGGTTACGACCGGGATCTTCCGTGCGACCTGAGCGACGGCGTCGACGACGACGGGATGCTCGTAGGCGACGATGAGCATGCCGTCTGCCTTCTCTGATGCTCGGTTGATGACCGTGGCCAGAGAGCGCGGTTCGCCGATGGCTTCGTATTCGGAGACGTCATCGAGTGTCCGATGCACATGGGGCGCTTCGATATTCCGACCGGCTAGGCGGACCGCGCCTGCGTGCGGCGGCTGGCGCGACTCAGAGCGGAACATGGACTCGATGCGGAGGGGCAGTGTTTTCTCCGGACGGTCGACGATCTTCAGCCCGTGCTCGAGAACGCTACGGAGTTCGGGTTACACCACCTCGATATTGAACCCGACGTTCGTCCACGGACGGTTGCGGAAAGCGTCAAACTGGAT
>JBCNPL010000219.1:0-4688 GCA_039593375.1 Paraburkholderia sp.
TCAGTGGGCCCACGAGTCCCGGGATCGCGACGAAGCTGAGCGCAGACAAGTATCGCTCGCGCGGAAACGTGCGCAAAATGGCGAGCCGTCCGACAGGCAACAGCATCGCGCCGCCTACGCCTTGCACTACGCGCGAGGCGACCAACTGCCAAAGCGCCCGCGAGCTCGCGCAAAGCAGCGAGCCCACCGTAAAGACGAGAATCGCGGCGAAGAACACACGCCGCGTGCCGAGGCGATCGGCGAGAAAGCCCGAGACGGGGATCATCAGCGCCATCGTCAGCGAGTAGGCGATGACGACCGACTGCATATGCAGCGGCGCCTCGCCGAGACTGCGCGCCATCGCGGGCAGCGCCGTGTTGACGATCGTGGTATCGAGCGTCTGCATGAAGAACCCGGTGGCGACGAGCCAGAGCGTGATCGTCAATTTGCGCTCGCGCGCTTTGGCGAGCCCGATCTCGGTCTCGGTCGTGATGTCGCGCATGGGTGTCGGACGACGGGGCCTGGAAGGATGAGAAAAAGTCGTGTAAAAAACGTCGGACTATTTTAGCCGCTTCATGCCATTCGACTCGGTCAGGTGCGCATGGAGTCACCAGGATTGTCCGCGCCAGTGCCGGCCGAGTCGTCCCGTTTCGGTCGGCGCACAACGCGCAACTTTCCGCTGCCGCCGCCCCCACAGAAGAATTGCTCGCCGCCATCGGATTCGAGCCCCGAGACAGTCGAGCCCTCCGGCATTTCGATGCTTTCGAACACCTCGCCGGTTCGCGAGTCGATTCGCCGCAATTCGCTCTCGTCACCTTCCCAAGTTCCGTGCCAGAGCTCGCCGTCGACCCAGGTCACGCCGGTCACGAAGCGGTTCGATTCGATTGTGCGAAGAATGGCCCCCGTTTCCGGATCGACTTGATGAATCCGGCGCTCGCGATAGCGTCCGACCCAGAGCGTTCCTTCCGCCCACGCGAGCCCCGAGTTGCCGCCTCCGCCCGGCGCGGGGATCGTCGCGATCACGCGCCCGGTCTTCGGATCGATCTTCTGAATGCGGTCGTCGGCGATCTGGAAGAGATGCTCGCCGTCGAAGGCTGTCCCTGCATGGCACGGGACCTCGATCGAGCGAAGTGTCTCGCCGCTCGAAGGGTCCAACGCATGTAGCGCATCGCCGGCGGCGAACCAGACTTGCCGGCCGTCGTAGCTGACGCCATGCACGCCCTCGACGCCGGGAAAGGGTCCGTACTCGCGGATGACTTCGGCTGCCGATCGTTTCATGCCTGCCTCCTTGCGTGTGCATTGTTCAGTGGGGTCCTGCGCAACAGCGTCCCGCGGCGGGTGATCCCGCCTCAGTAGACAATCCGGGTGGGGAGCAGCAACGTCGTCGCCAAGGCGGGCATCGAGGGCGTCATCCAACGACGGGCTCTCCCTCGGCCGATCGATTGAACTTTGCCGCTCGCCGCGAGCGAATCGAGCGCGCGCTGCACCGTTCGTTGGCTGGCTCCCAGCGCAAGCGCCACCGCGGAACTCGACCACGACTCGCCATCCGCCAGCAGGGCGAGAACGCCCGCGTGCTTCTCTTCGACGGGCCGAGCCAGCACGACGACTTCGCGCGCATGATGCGGCACCAGCGCGAAACCTCGCTTCGTCGCGGTCACGTCCGCGATCGGCCTGAGCGCTCCGCGAAGCCGTCCCATCTCCACGCGCAGCCGCGCGCGATGCGATTCATCGGCAAACTTGGTTCGAAAGGCATGGGCGATGAGGGTGTTTCGCGGCACGTCTTGCGGCCACGCTTCGCCGAGTGCGCGGGCGAGCGTAAACAAGACGGGGCGCCGCGCCAGATGGATCGCGGGTGCCGAGTCGCAGGAAATGGTATGCCGGCAGGCGTCCACCACGAGTACATTGGACTTCAGCAACGCTTCGACTTCTTCGAGGACGAGCGGTTGATCCCGGCCGTTTGCGATCAACCGCGCCGCCGGTGTCGCGAGCAGCAGCGCCACGCTCTCGACCTCGACCTTCAGCGCGGGAATGCCCGAACGGTCGGCGGCATGCCGGGCACGAGCGAGCGCGGCGCGCGCCGCCTTCGCTTGAAGACGCCGCATCGCGATCCCCGCGACGATCAATTCGTGCGCTGTTTTCAACGCGGGCGGAAAGGGCACATGGTCGAGGCCGACGAGCATGCGCTCGGCCTCTTCGAGCCGACCGATCATCAGAAAGCGCCGGACTTCCAGATACCGCGCATGAGCGGCGTTCAGGCGATCGCCATGGGCTTCGAGTGTCTCGCGCGCCGCGTCCAGCGCCCTTATCGGCCAGTTGAGCTCGCGCGCTGCGAGCGCGATCTCCGCCTCCGCGACGACGCATCTGGCGCGGGCCACGGCCTCTTTGGGACCGAAGGCGCGCGCCGCGCTGCGCATCAGTGCTTTCGCTCGTGCGAGATCGCCGAGCTGAGCCATGGCGATGCCTCGAAGCGCGAGCGCGGGCGCGTCGCCGCGCAACGCAACGCGGTTCAGCGCGCTCAGTGCGTCGCCCGCCGCGAGCGCACGCGCGGCGGCCTCGATCAACGAGTCCATCCGAATCCCGCCACAGTTGTCACTCCCCCTCATCGGACGCCCGGCCCTAATCTATCACCACGTTCACCAAGGAGCACGTCGAATCGGGGAACGACCGACCGACGACGATACCCGACGATCCCCACAGGAGGCAGGAATGAGCACGACCCATTTAACCGGCACGCGCGACGAGTGGCTCGCGGCTCGGATCAAGCTGCTCGAGGCCGAGAAGGAGCTGACGCGGCGCAGCGACGAACTCGCACGGCAACGGCAAGCGTTGCCGTGGGTTCGCGTCGAGAAGGAATACCGATTCGATACCGATGAAGGAAACGTTTCGCTGGCGGATCTTTTCAAAGGGCGATCCCAGTTGCTGGTCTACCACTTCATGTTCGGGCCCGACTACAAGGCGGGATGCCCCTCATGCTCGGCGATCGCGGACGGGTTCGACGGCTTCGCCGTTCACCTGGCGAACCACGACGTCATGCTGATGGCGGTCTCGCGGGCGCCGCTCGCGAAGTTGCAGGCCTATAAACGACGGATGGGGTGGACGTTTCCGTGGGCATCGTCGCTCGGCAGCGAGTTCAACTTCGATTTCAACGTTTCGGTCACCGAGGAGCAGCAGCGCAAGGGCGGCGTCGAATACAACTACGAACGCGGCGGCCATGTCATGGATATGAAGGATCCGCCGGAACCCGTCGTCCAGTTCGCAACCTCGTGCGGGACCGACGCGGCGACCTACACGCGCGACCGGCCCGGCATGAGCGCGTTCATCATCGAGGACGGTGTGGTCTATCACACGTATTCGACCTATGCGCGCGGACTGGACGGCCTCTGGGGCATGTACCAGTGGCTCGATCGCGCGCCGAAAGGGCGCAACGAAGCCGAGGGCGTCTGGTGGGTTCGCCATGACGAGTACGAGAAGCGCTGAGGCCTCCTTCGAAATGAATATGATCGAAAGTGATGCCGCGCGGCGGGCGGTTCCGCGGCGCATAGCCTGCGAACCCGCCTCCGATCGGCTCTTCTTCGGCGCATCGGCCTTGATCTTTTTCGTCGGCGCCGCAGTCACGGTCGTTGCGTCCGCATCGATGTCGGCGATGGGCGGCATGCCGATGGAGGGCGGCTGGTCGATGTCGATGACATGGATGCGGATGCCCGATCAGACGTGGCTCGGCGCGACTGCATCGTTCGTCGGCATGTGGGTCGCCATGATGATGGCAATGATGATGCCGTCGTTCGTGCCGATGCTTTTGCGCTACCGCCGGGCGGCCGGCGGGCACGGCCAAAGACGCCTTGCGGTGCTCACGTGGCTCGTCGGGGCGGGCTACTTCTTCGTTTGGACGACCTTCGGCATTGCGGTCTATACGGTCGGCGTCGCGCTGGCCGCGATCGAGATGGCGTGGCCGGCACTTGCTCGAGCTGCTCCGATCGCGAGCGGACTGGCCGTGGCAGTTGCCGGATCGCTTCAGTTCACTGCATGGAAGACCCATCACCTTCGGTGCTGCCGTGAGGCTCCAGCGCGCGGCTCGGCGTTGCAAGCAGACGCCGGCACTGCGTGGCTGTATGGTTTGCGTCTCGGTCTACATTGCAGTTATTGCTCACTCGGCTTGACGGCGGTTCTGCTCGTCGTCGGAGTCATGAACCTGCCTGCGATGGCTGTCGTTACAGTCGCCGTTACCGTCGAACGCCTCGCCCCGGGAGGCGAGCGTATCGCGCGACTCATTGGCGCCATCGTCGTCGTGGTGGGGTTCTGGCTGATCGTACGCGCGGGCTTGCGCATGTGACGCGTTCGGGAGATTTGCCATCGCAGGTTCCAGCGAGTACCGTCACTATCGAAATCGAGCAAACTTCGAGATACGAACTCTGGGTGCGATAGAATGATGGAACATACATGTTCCATTAGATGGGCCGCCCATGAACGATACCGACGTGCTTTTCGGCGAGGACGCGCAGGCACTGCGCAAGAAGGTGGGCCTCACGCAAACGCAGCTTGCGGAGCGCTGGGGACTCACGCGACAGCAAATAGGTCGCTACGAAAAGACGGGCCAGAAGGTACCGGCGAAAGAGGCCGATGCGTACCGAGGTTTGATGCTCACTGTGCAGCGAAATGGAACGTAGGGATTGCATTTGACGTGTAGGCGAGCTACCATGGGTCCCTTCGAC
>JBCNPL010000022.1:0-20039 GCA_039593375.1 Paraburkholderia sp.
CTGTCGGCTCGAAGAACCGATTTTCGAGAGGAAAATCGTGCAAACGACGGATCGACGATGGCGCCTCCAGCTGTCGTCACTGCACGGTTTTCGCGGCGCGACCCGCCGCCAACTTGTCTATACACGCGAGACGTGACCGATTTTCCCCGCGACCGGATGCTTCGCCGTCGAACCGGGGCCGCATTAACAAGGTGAGATTGGCGCACCGCCGTGGGTCGTTTGGCGGGGATGCGATGAGCGAACCGCACCAACGCCGTGCGCGTACGCGCGCCATCATGAAGACACGTGGCTAGGTACGAGGTGTGCTTTGTTACGGGCAAGGCGGAACGCAGCGGAGGCGGTCAACCGGGCGCGGGTTGCGGCTGCCGGGAAGGAGCCTCACGGTCGTCGCCGGAGACAACCTCCGCTGAACGAGCGAGCCGCCTCACGATGAAGAAGACGCGAGAGACTAGACCAATTCAAGGACAGCGACAGATGGATCTGATCGAACTTGCAAGGGAATCCGGCATGGCCGTGCTGCTCGAGGCCAGGATCGGCCGGGAAGAGTACGTGAGCGTAAGCGGCTCGCTTGCCGCGCTCGCGCGCTTTGCCGACGCGGTCCGCAATGAGCCGGCGAAAGAGGAGTCCGACAACGGCGAATCGTGAATCCGTCCGCGCTTCACGAATCGGCGGTTTGACAAGCGGCTGGCGAACCGAGCGCGGCAGGCGGCTCTTGGGCATCCACCGGGTCCGAAGACGGACCGTATTCGGCAACGACGGAATCGGCAAGCTCGGCGGCAAGCGAGCCCGACTCGAGCCAGCGCAGCGCAATGGGCCATAGCGTCGCTTCGAAGCGCCGGTGAAAAAATGCGAAGTGACCGATGGCGGACGTCGCCGCGTAGGCAGGCGCGACGCGGACGTGCGTACGCGCCGCACTGCCTCTGAAATAAGCGAGCAGCCGCTCGATCGCGGGCACGGTTCCGAACGGATCATCGGTCACGCTGACTGCGAGAAGCGGCGCCGAGAGCCGCGCGAACTGCTGCACGAGTTGATCCCGTTCGCCGTCGGTCAACTCCAGCGGCGCGCGACCGTAAGTGTCCTCGAAGCGCGCTCTGCTTCGGCTCCACGATAGCGCGACGCCCCGCGGCGTATCCTCCATCCACCCCAGTGTTCCCGCCGGCACGTAGCCGAAAAGCGCGCCGAGAACCGGCATCGCGACATGCCACTTGAGCAGCATGCCGAGCTTCGCTCGCGGCGCATAGTCGCGCCAATAAGCGTACTGCGCTCCCATCGTGAAGACACGCCTGATGGCTGTGTTCGAGGGCGCGAGCCCGACGACGAAGCCGCCGATGCTGTGCGCGACGACATCGATCGGCTGATTCGCGAACGCGCGTCGCGCGAATCGCAGCACGGCCTCGAAGTCGAGGCGCCCCCAGTCGAGCCAGGTAGCTGGAAAACCGGCCAACCGCGCGGGCCGCGACTCACCGATGCCGCGGTAGTCATAGAGAATCACGTCGAATCCGTGCGCGGCGAGATAGGCGGCGAAGCGGAAGTAATAGCGGCAGCGGACCGACGTGGCGGCGTTGACGATCACGACAGAGCGACTGGGGCAACGGCTCACGGTCTCGCCGACGCCGTGATCGTCGCGCGACATGCGCCCGCGCCACAGGAACCCCTTGATGGGGAACCCGTCGTCGGCCTCGAGCGTGATCGATTCGGGCTCGAAGCCGTTCGACTGCGTGTCGTCCGCCATGCTCTCTCCTTCTCGTCGAAAAGCGAAGCGCCTTTACGGCGTCCGGTAACGCCATCGCCACAATTCGCCGCAATTATCGTTTATGACGATCTTGCGCGACGCCATTCCCGATTCGTCTGAATTTAAAGAATTCATCGGCGCGGCCGAAAACCTCGGAAAGCGAGACACGAAAAGCGCTCGAAACAAACGGGGTCGAAGTTGAATAAATTAAAAGCATTCAGGCAGGCGAATTGCTTTTACAGCGCCGTTGACAGAAAACATCGGATGTTTCGCTTTACCGCGCGCGAGTGTCGGCAATTCGTGCGCCACGTCACGGTCGTCCTAATGCGCAATCCATTTGCTGTGGTTAAACTAATCATGGTGGCCGTAGCGTTTGAAGCGCCGTCACGTCGAGGCACCAGAGGAGTCCAACAATGAATCGCCCGCTCGCCCGCATGATGCCGCTGCGCGTCATCACGACGATGTCGCCCGGTGCGCGATGGAAGTGGCTGCTCGGGTTCGTGGCGGCAGGCTTGCTCGGCATCCTCGCCTATTTCGCCTCGGTCGAAATTCAGACTTCGCGACTGCAGGCACGCTATCTCGCCCGGCTCGATCGCGATGTCTCGTTTTCCCTAGGATCCGGCCCAAGCGACAGCATCCGCTTTCCCTCAGCGTCTTTGAGCGGTCCGTACGACATTCGGCTGGGCTATTCGCGTCTGCCCGACTTCGAGAAGCGTCTTCTCGCGCGCGGCTATGTCGTCACACAACAGGCGCGCGATTCCTCGACGATGACCTCGATCGCCGATCATGGCCTATTCCTTCCGTATGCGGAGAAAGATCAGGGTGGCCTGAAGCTGTTCGCGATGGACGACGTGCCGCTCTTCAGCGCGCGCTACCCGAAGCTCGCCTATCCGAGCTTCGATTCGATCCCGCCGGTCGTCGTCAGCGCGCTCACGTTCATCGAGGATCGATACCTGCTCGATACACGCGAGCCGTATCGCAATCCCGCCATTGATTGGGGACGGTTTTCTCGGGCCCTCGGCGATCAGGCGCTGCGCTTTTTCAATCGCCATCAGTCGACGCCGGGCGGCAGCACGCTCGCCACGCAGATCGAGAAGTTTCGCCACTCGCCGGGTGGCCGCACGGCGACGCCGCCCGAAAAGCTGAGGCAGATCGCATCGGCATCGGTGCGCGCTTATCTCGGCGGCGAAGACACGATGCCGGCCCGCAGAACGATCGTCATGCATTACCTGAACACGGTGCCGCTCGCCGCGCAGCCCGGTTCCGGTGAAATCTCGGGGCTTGGCGACGGGCTCGCCGCCTGGTACGGCCGCGACTTCGACGAAGTCAACAATCTGCTCGCCCAGGCAAGCCTGCAAGGCCCGAGCGGCGAGGTTTCGCCTGAAACCCTCGCCAAGCAGGCGCTCGCGTTCAAGCAAACGTTGTCGCTGCTGATCGCGCAGCGTGCCCCTTCGTACTATCTCGTGCGCAATCCGGCGGCACTGGATCGACTGACCGACAGCTATTTGCGCGTGCTCGCGACGAACGGGGTCATTTCGCAGCCGTTGCGCGACGCCGCGCTCGCCGAGCGGCTCGTGCTCGAGCGCGCTTCGCCGCCGCAATCAACCGGCGCATCGTATATCTCGCGCAAAGCCGTCACGCTGCTGAGGTCGCACCTCATGAGCGCGCTCGGCGTCGCGAGCTACTACGATCTCGATCGGCTCGATCTGACGGCGCACGCCACGCTCGACAACAGCGTGCAGGACAGCGTCAGCGACGCGCTGGCGCGCGCGAGCACGGTCGAGGGCGCCAAAGCGGCGGGCCTCTATGGGTTCGAAATGCTGCGCCCGGGTGACGATCCTTCGAAGATCGCATTCAGCTTCACGCTGTTCGAGCGCCGCGGCGGCGAAAACCTGCTGCGCGTGCAGACGGACAGTGTCAATCAGCCGTTCGACATCAACCATGGCGCGCGCCTCAATCTCGGCTCGACGGCCAAGCTGCGCACGCTCGTCACTTATCTGCAGATCGTCGAGACGCTGCATGCGCGCTACGCGCCGATGTCGAAAGCCGAGTTGAAGCGCGTGCAACCCGACCCGTTCGACAATCTCACGCGCTGGGCCGTCGATTACCTCTCGCATACCGACGATCGCTCCCTTTCGGCGATGCTCGATGCGGCCGTCGAGCGCAAATACTCGGCGAGCCCGGGCGAGCTCTTCTCGACGGGCGGCGGGATGCAGGCGTTCACGAACTTCGACAAGTCCGACAACGGCCGCATCCTCACGATCAGCGAGGCGTTCCAGCATTCGGTGAACCTCGTCTTCGTGCGGCTCATGCGCGACATCGTCCACTACGAGATGATCGAAGCGGCCGGGCCTTCACCGAGCTGGACCGACGATCCGACACTGAGAGAACGTTATCTCAAGCGGTTCGTCGACGAGGAGAGCCTCGTCTACCTCCATCGCTTCTACAAGAAGTACGACGGCAAGACGCCCGACGCGGCACTCGATACGCTGATCGCGGGCATGCACAAGTCGCCGCCGAGGCTCGCCACGGCTTTGCGCAGCGTGGCGCCCGAGGAGCCGCTTCCGTGGTTCGACGCTCGGATGCGCGCCGCGCTGAAAGGCACGCCCGATCAATGGCTCGGCAACGACGATCTGGCCGCGCTCTATGCCAAGTACGGCATCGACAAGTTCAACCTCAACGACCGTGGCTACATCGCGCGCGTCCACCCGATCGAGCTCTGGATGCTCAACTATCTGCGCAAGCATCCGAACGCATCCGAAAGCGAATTGCGCAGCGCGAGCAAGGATGCACGCTTCACGTCTTACGCCTGGCTCTTCAAGACGCGCCATCACTTGACGCAGGACCGCCGCATCCGTCGCATGGTCGAGCTCGAGGCATACGGGCGGATCACGCAGGCGTGGCGCGCGCTCGGTTATCCGTTCGAAACGGTGACGCCTTCCTATGCGGCGGCCGTCGGTGCTTCGGGCGATCGCCCCGATGCGTTGGCGCAGCTCATCGGCACGATCGCGAGCGACGGCAGGATGCTGCCGCTGCAAAGCATCGAGTCGCTCCAGTTCGCGGCCGGCACGCCCTACGAAACAAACTTCGCGCATGTACCGAGCAAGCAAGGTCCGGTCGTCTCACCCGCAATCGCCGACGTCGTCCAGCGCCTGCTAACCTCCGTCGTGCAGGGCGGCACTGGCGCACGCCTCGCGAGCGGCCTGCCGCTCGGCGACGGTCATACGCTCACGGTTTACGGCAAGACGGGCACCGGCGATCAACGCTTCGAGGTCTATGCGAGCGGCCACCGGCTGATCGAATCACGCAAGGTCAACCGGACGGCGACGTTCGTCTTCGTCATCGACAACCGCTTCTTCGGCTCGTTGACGGCCTTCACGCACGAGCCGTACGCGGCCCGCTACACCTACACGAGCGCGATGGCCGTGCAGCTCCTGAAGTCGCTCGGCCCGACGCTCGCGCCGCTCATCGAGCGGGATCAGCGGACCAGCGCAGCCGCCGAGCGCGGGGAAGACGCCGCCGCCGGCACGCCTTCGGTCGCCAAAATCGCCTCTCCGTCGTGATGGGGAGCTCGCCGTTTTTGCAAAGCGGCGAGCTCGTCGGCACTGCATGCGACAATCGCGTGAGAACGACAAGCGCGAAAGCGCGCGCATGCAGAAATCGCGTCGACAAAATCCGCAGAGAGAGACATGACCCACTCAGCCGCCTCCGCTTCCCCCACTTCTTCCGCTTCACCGACTTCCGCCGCCGGCGCTGACTCGCCCGCTGTCACCCGAACGCCGCACGGCGACGTTCTTGTCATCGCCATCGACAATCCGCCCGTCAACGCGCTCGGCGTCGATGTCCGGCGCGGACTTCTCGAAGCAATCGAAGCGGCCGACGCAGACGCGTCCGTCGCAGCCGTGGTGATCGCCGGTACGGGCCGCAACTTTATCGCCGGCGCCGACATTCGCGAGTTCGGCAAGCCGCCGCAGGCGCCTTATCTGCCGCTTGTCTGCGATCGCATCGAGGCAAGCGCCAAACCCGTCGTCGCCGCGATCCACGGCGCCGCGCTCGGCGGCGGCCTCGAAATCGCGCTGGCCGCCCACTACCGGATCGCTGCCGCCGGAGCCAGGCTCGGCCTGCCCGAAGTGAAGCTCGGTTTGCTGCCGGGCGCGGGCGGCACGCAACGCACGCCGCGCCTCATCGGCGCGCGAGCGGCGCTCGAGCTCATGCTCTCGGGCCGCCACGCGAGTGCCGAGGAAGCGCTGGCCCTCGGACTCATCGATCGTCTCGCCAGCACCGCCGACATCGTTGCCGACGGGCTCGCCTACGCGCGCGAGCTCGTCGCCGCGCGCAAGGGCGCGCGGCCGACGCGTGCCGCGCGCGGACTCGCAGACGAAGCCGCGAGCCGTGCCGCCATCGACGCGGCGCGCAAGGAGACGGCGACGCGCTCGCGCGGTCTGTTTTCACCGCTGAAGATCGTCGAAGCCGTCGAAGCCGCGCTCGAACTGCCGTTCGACGAAGGCCTCGCGCTCGAGCGCAAGTTCTTTCTCGAATGCCTCGACAGTCCGCAGCGCGCGGGGCTCGTCCACGCGTTCTTCGCGGAGCGCGAAGCGGCGAAGGTGCCCGAGGCGAGTGCCGCGAAGCCACGTCCGATCGAGAGCGTCGGCATCGTCGGCGGAGGCACGATGGGGGCCGGCATCGCCGTTGCGGTGCTCGACGCGGGCCTGCCCGTGACGCTGATCGAACGCGATGAGGCCGCGCTCGGCCGCGGACGGGCGCATGTCGAGCGTGTCTACGACGGCCTCGTCGCCAAAGGGCGGATGGGCGCCGACGCGAAGGCCGACGCGATGGCGCGGCTCGCGGGCAGCACTTCCTACGAGGCGCTCGCGAACGTCGATCTCGTCATCGAAGCCGTCTTCGAGGACATGGCCGTGAAGAAGGCCGTCTTCGCCGAGCTCGACCGTGTGGCCAAACCCAGCGCGGTACTGGCGACCAACACCTCGTATCTCGACATCGACGAGATTGCCGGCGCGACTTCGCGGCCCGCCGATGTGGTCGGTCTGCACTTCTTCTCGCCGGCCAACGTCATGAAGCTGCTCGAAGTCGTTGTGCCCGCGCGCGTCGCGGCCGACGTCGTCGCAACGGCATTCGAGCTCGCCAGGCGACTCTCGAAGGTTTCGGTCCGGGCCGGCGTCTGCGACGGCTTCATCGGCAATCGGCTGCTGGCGGTTTACCGTACCGCGGCCGACTATCTGATGGAGGACGGCGCTTCGCCCTATCAGATCGACGAGGCGATGCGCGCGTTCGGCTATCCGATGGGCCCGTATCAAGTCGTCGATCTCGCGGGGGGCGACATCGGCTGGGCCGCGCGCAAGCGGCGCGCGCCGACGCGCGATCCGCGCTCGCGCTACGTCGAGATCGCGGATCGGCTCTGCGAACGCGGCTGGTTCGGTCAGAAAACGGGGCGCGGCTTCTACCGCTATCCCGAGGGCGCGCGCATGGGCACACGCGATCCCGAGGTCGAAGCGCTCATCGACGACGAGCGCAAGCGGCGCGGCATCGTCCCACGCAGCTTCAGCAACGACGAGATCGTCGAGCGTCTCATGACGGCCGTCGTCAACGAAGCGGCGAACATCGTGCGCGAAGGCATCGCGCTGCGCCCGCTCGACGTCGACGTCACGCTCGTGCACGGCTATGGCTTTCCGCGCTACCGCGGCGGCCCCATGAAGTATGCGGATACGCTAGGCCTCGCGAACGTGCTCGCGAGTTTGCGTCGCCTCGAGAAAGAGGACCCGCTCTTTTGGAAGCCGTCACCGCTCATCGTCGATCTCGTCGATCGCGGCGCCGACTTCGCGAGCCTCGATACAAGGCGGGAGTGAACGCAAGGTCAACAGGGCGCCGTACATGTCGTCGTGCCGGGCGTCACGATGGTGTTGCGTTCCTCCGGCTCGGTCGTCGTCCCCTGTGGCACTACGACGGTCGTGTTCTCCTTCGGCGGCTGGCTCTTGGTGTACGAGAAGCAGCCCGCGATAAAGAACGGCAGCAAAAGCGCTAAAAGCCAGGTCCGTTTCATCACTTCCTCCCTGTTCTATCGGTCGATGACGGCGGGCGCGGGCGAGTGTCGATGCTTTCGGGGAAAAGCATCTCGCACATCGTGCACGCCACAGCGCGGCCGGATGCCGCCCAGCAATGGCGCCGGCACCCGATCAAAGGGTCAGCAAAAGCGGTTCCCGGACGATCGATCGATCAACGAGCAAAGTCGGAGGAATGCGGTGCGCGGCGCTGTAGCCCCGCGCCGGCCGGCCGGCGAGCGCGGCCGCTCGCGTCAATCGCCGACATAAATCGTCAGCGTCTCCTTGATCTCTTCCATGACGACATAGCTTTTCGACTGCGTGGCGCCGGGCAGTTGCAGCAGGATGTCCCCGAGCAGCTTCCGATAGTCGGCCATTTCGCCGATCCGCGCCTTGATCAGATAGTCGAAGTCGCCCGAGACGAGATGACACTCGAGCACTTCGGGAATCTTCTGCACCTCGCGGCGGAATTGGTCGAACATGTTGCCGCTCTTGTGATCGAGCGTGATTTCGACGAAGACCAGCAACGCGGCGCCAAGCTGCTGAGGATCGAGGCGCGCGTGATAACCGGTGATGACGCCGTCGCGCTCCATCCGTTTCACACGTTCGATGCAAGGCGTCACGGTCAGGCCGACGCGTTCGGCAAGATCCTTCATGGCGATGCGCCCGTCTTCCTGCAGCAACTTCAGGATATGGTGATCGAGCTTGTCCAGCTTCCGGACCGGCTGACGTTGCGTTCGCATGGTTTCCACCAAAAATCAGAAAAGTACAGAAACAAAAACTACTTTTGTCGCAATAGTATAGCGGCAAGAACTGGATCTTCGGTCTTGAGGAATAGCTATGCGAGTCATCGTTCTGGGCAGCGGCGTGGTTGGCGTGACGAGCGCCTACTATCTGGCGCGCGCCGGTCATGAAGTCACCGTCGTCGACCGCGAGGCGGGGCCGGCGCTCGAAACGAGCTTCGCCAACGCCGGGCAGATCTCGCCTGGCTATGCCGCGCCGTGGGCCGCGCCCGGCGTGCCGCTCAAGGCCGTCAAATGGATGTTCCAGAAACATGCGCCGCTCGCGATTCGGCTGGACGGCACGCCGTTCCAGTTGCGCTGGATGTGGCAGATGCTGCAAAACTGCACGGCCGAGCGCTACGCGACCAACAAGGGCCGCATGGTACGGCTCGCCGAGTACAGCCGCGACTGCCTCCAGGCGCTGCGCGCCGACACCGGTATTCAATACGAAGGCCGCACGGGCGGCACATTGCAGGTCTTTCGCACTCAGCAGCAACTCGACGGCGCCGGGAAAGACGTCGCCGTGCTGAAAGAGGCGAACGTCGCTTATGAGCTCTTGAGCGCGAACGAGCTGGCTCGCGCCGAGCCGGCGCTTGCGGCTGTTTCACACAAGCTGACGGGCGGTTTGCGCCTGCCCGGCGACGAAACGGGTGACTGCCAGCTCTTCACGACGCGCCTCGCCGCGATGGCCGCGGAGCTCGGCGTGAAGTTCCGCTTCAATACGCCGATCGACGAATTGCTGACGGCATCGGGCCGCATCACGGGTGTTCGCTGCGGCAGCGAATTGTTGCGCGCCGATACGTACGTCGTGGCGCTCGGCTCGTACTCGACGAAGCTCGTCGCCGACATCGTGAAGATTCCCGTCTATCCGCTGAAGGGTTATTCGATCACGGCGCCTGTCGTCAACGCCGAGGCCGCGCCCGTCTCGACCGTGCTCGACGAAACGTACAAGATCGCGATCACGCGTTTCGACAACCGGATCCGCGTCGGCGGCATGGCCGAAATCGTCGGTTTCGACAAAAAGCTGCGCCAAGCCCGCCGCGAAACGCTCGAGATGTGCGTGAACGACCTGTTCCCGGGCGCCGGCGATACCGCGCAGGCGCCTTTCTGGACAGGCTTGCGGCCGATGACGCCCGACGGCACGCCGATCGTCGGCCGCACGCCGCTGCCGAACCTGTTCCTCAACACGGGCCACGGCACGCTCGGCTGGACGATGTCGTGCGGCTCGGGGCAATTGCTGGCCGACCTGATCTCGGGCAAGCGGCCCGCCATCAAGGCCGACGATCTGTCCGTGCACCGGTACCTCGGCGATCTCGGCGCCTCGCCGCGCCCCGCTTACGCGTAACGACGGCTCACGCTTATAGGAAGAGCCGCAAGCAACGGAGGGGGCGCCACGAAGGGAGCCCCCGAGGGCTCCCTAGGAAGTATTCTCGCGGTGGGGCCCCAATGGGCCCCTTCTCATTTCGCATCCGTGCCGCGCGGCGCTCAGAACTGGTCCTCCGCCAACGCGAGCACGCCCTCCCCCCCTCTTGCACTGACAATCGCTGCTTCCAGCGCCGCGGCTCGCGGCAATACGTGCTCGGCATAGAAGCGCGCCGTGGCGATTTTCGCACCGTAGAACGAAGGATCGGTCGATTCGCGGCTTGCCGCCACGAGCATCGCGCGCGCCATCTGCCAGCCGCAGAGCACGATCCCCGCAAGCTGCAGATAGGGAACGCTGCCCGCGAACACGGCGTTCGGATCGCGCTTCGCGTTCGCAAGAACAAAATCGACAACGGCGGACAACGAGCGTGCACCGGCCGAAAGACGAGCGCGCATCGACGCGAACGCGGCACCGTCCTGTGTCGAGAGTGCCTCGACAGTCTCGTCGATGCGCGCGATCAGCCGCTTGGCCACGGCGCCGCCATCGCGCAGCGTCTTGCGGCCGACTAGATCGTTCGCCTGAATCGCCGTCGTGCCCTCGTAAATCGTCAGAATGCGGGCGTCGCGATAGTACTGGGCGGCACCGGTCTCCTCGATGAAGCCCATGCCGCCATGCACCTGCACGCCGAGGCTCGCCACCTCGATCGAAAGCTCCGTGCTCCATCCCTTGACGATCGGCACGAGGTATTCGTAGACGGCCTGATGCTCGGCACGCGCGGCCTCGTCGGGATGGCGATGCGCAATGTCGCTTTCGGCTGCGGCGACATAGGCAAGCGCGCGCGCGCCTTCCGTCAGCGCACGCATCGTCGCGAGCATCCGGCGCACGTCGGGATGATGAATGATCGTCACGGCCTCTTTCGCCGAGCCGTCGACGGGCCGGCTCTGCACGCGCTCCTTCGCGTAGGCGACGGCCTTCTGATAAGCGCGCTCGGCAACGGCGATCCCCTGCATGCCGACGGCGAACCGCGCGGCGTTCATCATGATGAACATGTACTCGAGACCGCGGTTCGCTTCGCCGACCAGATGACCGAGTGCACCGCCGTGATCGCCGAACTGGAGGACCGCCGTCGGACTCGCCTTGATGCCCAGCTTGTGCTCGATCGAAACGCAATGCACGTCGTTGCGTGCGCCGAGCGAACCGTCGTCGTTGACGAGAAACTTCGGCACGATGAAAAGCGAGATGCCCTTGACGCCCTCGGGCGCGTCCGGTGTGCGCGCGAGTACGAGGTGGACGATGTTGTCCGCCATGTCGTGCTCGCCCCACGTGATGAAAATCTTGGTGCCGAAGAGCCGATAGCTGCCGTCGCCTTGCGGCTCGGCGCGCGTGCGCACGAGCGCGAGGTCGGAGCCGGCCTGCGGCTCGGTCAGGTTCATCGTGCCCGTCCATTCGCCGGCGATCAGCCTCGGCACATAGCGCTGCTTCTGCTCCTCGCTGCCTGCCGTGAGCAGCGCTTCGATCGCACCGTCCGTGAGAAGCGGGCAAAGCGCGAACGAGAGGTTCGCCGCGTTGAGCATCTCGACACACGGGGTGCCGATGAGCTTCGGTAAACCCTGGCCCTCGTAGTCGAACGGGTGCTGCACGCCTTGCCAGCCGCCTTCGACGAACTGACGGAACGCCTCCTTGAAACCGGGGGTCGCCGTGACGGCGCCGTCTTTCCATACACTCGGGTTGCGATCGCCTTCGACGTTCAGCGGAGCGAGCACCTCTTCGCAGAGCTTGGCCGACTCGCCGAGCACTGCCTGCGCCGTGTCGAACGTCGCCTCTTCGAAGCCCGGCAGCCTGCCGACTTCGTCGAGTCCGGCCAACTCCCTCATCACGAACAGCATGTCCTTGATCGGCGCGATGTAGCTCATTTTCGTCTCCTTCCCGAGCATATAAAAAGGGGCGCGTCGCGCCCCCTATTTCCTTCGAGCTCCGCTCATGGCGGCGCTTTCCCGACTCGCGTCACAGCGCGGCGACCAACTCGGGCACGAGCGAGAACAGATCGCCGACGAGGCCATAATCGGCCACGCTGAAGATCGGTGCTTCGGGATCCTTGTTGATCGCCACGATCACCTTCGAATCCTTCATCCCGGCCAGGTGCTGAATCGCCCCCGAGATGCCGACCGCCACATAGAGCTGCGGTGCAACGATCTTGCCCGTTTGCCCGACCTGATAGTCGTTCGGCACATACCCCGCATCGACGGCCGCGCGCGACGCGCCCAATGCCGCGCCGAGCTTGTCCGCGAGCGGCACGAGCACGCTCTCGTAGTTCTCGCCGCTGCCGAGGCCGCGTCCGCCCGACACGATGATTTGCGCGCTCGTCAGCTCCGGCCGGTCGAGCTTCGTCACCTCGCGGTTCACGAACCGCGAAACGCCGCGATCGGCGGCTGCTTCGATCTTCTCGATCGGGGCATTGCCGCCCTCGGCGGCCACCGCATCGAAGCCCGTTGCACGCACCGTGATCACCTTGATCGGATCGCTCGATTGCACGGTCGCGATCGCGTTGCCTGCGTAGATCGGCCGCTCGAACGTATCGGCGGAAACAACCGCCGTGATTTCGCTGACTTGCGCCACGTCGAGCTTCGCGGCGATGCGCGGCGCGATGTTCTTGCCGTATGCCGTCGCCGGCGCCACGATGTGCGAGTAGTCCTTGGCGATGCCGAGGACCGTCGCCTCGACGTTCTCGGCAAGCCCTTCGGCCAATTGCGGCGCGTCGGCCAGCAGCACCTTGGAAACGCCGTCGATCTTCGCCGCGGCTTGCGCCGCGCCTTGCGCGTCGTGCCCCGCCACCAGTACGTGAATGTCGCCGCCGATCGCGCGCGCCGCGGCCACCGTGTTCAAAGTCGCGCCCTTGACGGTCGCGTTGTCATGTTCGGCAATTACCAGAATCGTCATTTCTCTTTGCTCCGCTCGCGCTTACAGCACCTTGGCTTCCGTCTTCAGCTTCTCGACCAGCGTCTTCACGTCCGGCACCGTCACGCCGGCGCTGCGCTTCGGCGGCTCGGCCACCTTCAGGGTTTTCAGACGTGGACTCACATCGACGCCGAGATCCTCGGGCTTGATCGTCTCCAACGGCTTCTTCTTCGCCTTCATGATGTTCGGCAGCGTCACGTAGCGAGGCTCGTTCAGACGCAGGTCCGTCGTCACGACGGCCGGCAGCGTGAGCGTGAGCGTTTCGGCGCCGCCATCCACCTCGCGCGCCACGGTCGCGCGCTTTTGTCCGCCCTCGTCGGCAATCGTCACCTTCGACGCGAAAGTCGCCTGCGGCAAGCCCGCCAGCGCCGCCAGCATCTGACCCGTCTGGTTCGAGTCGTCGTCGATCGCCTGCTTACCGAGAATCACGAGTTGCGGCTGCTCCTTGTCGACGAGCGCCTTCAAAAGCTTGGCCACCGCCAGCGGCTGCAGCTCTTCGTTCGACTCGACGAGAATCGCACGATCGGCGCCGATCGCCAGCGCCGTCCGCAAGGTCTCCTGGCACTGCGCCACGCCGCAAGACACCGCAACGACCTCGGTGGCCACGCCCGCTTCCTTCAGGCGCACCGCCTCCTCGACGGCGATTTCGTCGAACGGATTCATCGACATCTTCACGTTCGCGATGTCGACGCCCGTGCCGTCCGACTTCACTCGGACCTTCACGTTGTAGTCGACCACACGCTTGACTGGCACCAGAACTTTCATGCACACGCTCCAAAGTGACGATTACGTTAACCTAGCGGCCATTATAGCGACAGCGGTTCCGGCCACCGCGCCGGCCCAGGGTGCCGAAGGGTCTCTCCTCCGACGGTGCACGCAAGAATCGCGAACGATCGTTCTATTTTAATGAGACGCGAACCGGGAAGCCAAGCGCCTGTACTCGACGAACGCCTCTAACGTGCACTGCGCCGGCCGCCAAGGGGGCGCCCGGCATGTTCCACCCGTCGGACTTTCGACGATTCAACGGTGACTGAGCCGCCGTACGAGCCAATCGCCGAACGACTGAACGAGCTGGACGAAGACGATCAGGATCACGACGACGGCGAGCATCACCTGCGGCAGGAACCGTTGATAGCCGTAGCGGATGCCGAGATCGCCGAGCCCGCCTCCGCCGATCGCTCCCGCCATCGCCGAATAGCCGACGAGCGAAACGAACGTGATCGTGAGCCCCGCGACGATGCCCGGCAACGCCTCGGGCAACAGCACCTTGAAAACGATCTGCCGCGTCGTCGCCCCCAGCGCTTCGGCCGTCTCGACGAGCCCGCGATCGACCTCGCGCAGCGCGGTCTCGACGAGGCGCGCGATGAACGGCGCCGATGCGATCGTGAGCGGCACGACGGCCGCGGCGGTCCCGATCGACGTGCCGACGACGAAGCGAGTGAACGGAATCACGGCCACGAGCAGGATGATGAACGGTGTCGAACGCACGGCGTTGACCGTCAAGCCCATTGCACGATTGGCCGAGACGTTCTCGAGCACGCCGCCGCGCTCGGTGAGATGCAGCAGCACGCCGAGCGGCAGGCCGACGAGCGCGCCGAGCGTCCCCGAGATGCCGACCATGACGAGTGTTTCCCAGAACGACTGGAGAAACATCGAGAGCATTTCATCAAACATGAGAAAGCGCCTCCACGACGACGCCCTGCTCGCGCAGGAAATCGAGCGCCGCGCCGACTTGCGCGGGTTCCCCGCCGGCCAGCACGGCAAGCGAGCCGAATGCTCGGCCTTGAATGTCGTCGACCTGACCGTGCAGGATGTTCATGTCGACGGCATAGCGCCGGATCGTTTCGGACAGCACGGGCCGATCGACGCTCGCGCCGGCGAACGCCAATCGCAAGAGCCGGCCCTCGCCCGTCTCGAGATGTTTTGCGACGCGCGCTTTCACGGCTTCGGGCAGCTCGTGCGCGATGACGTCGCCGAGCAGCGCGCGCGTGACTGCGTGGCGCGGCCTCAGGAACACGTCGACGACGCTGCCTTGCTCGACGACGCGACCCGCGTCGAGCACGGCGACGCGGTCGCACACCTGTTTGATGACCTCCATCTGGTGCGTGATCAGAACGATGGTCAAGCCGAGCTTCCGATTGATGCTTTTGAGCAGATCGAGGATCGAGCGAGTCGTCTCGGGATCGAGCGCCGAAGTCGCTTCGTCGGAAAGCAGGACCTTCGGTTTGCTCGCGAGCGCGCGAGCGATGCCGACGCGCTGCTTTTGACCGCCGCTGATCCGCGCCGGGTATCGGTCTTTCTGAGCGGAGAGCCCGACGAGCTCGAGGAGCGGCAGCACGGCGGCCTCGATCGCGGCTCGCTTCATGCCGGCCAGCTCGAGCGGCAGCGCCACGTTCTCGAAGACCGTGCGCGAGCTCAGCAGGTTGAAATGCTGAAAGATCATGCCAATTTCGCGGCGCGCCTCGCGCAGATGCTCGGGCGGCAGCGCCGTCAGCTCGCGGCCGGCGACGACGACCTCCCCCTCGCTCGGCCGCGAGAGCAGGTTGATCGTGCGCACCAGCGTACTTTTGCCCGCGCCGCTGCGGCCGATGATGCCGAAAATCTCGCCGGCCGGGATCGTCAGATTGATGGCTTGAAGCGCATCGACCCAGCCTTGTGGGCCAGGATAGCGCTGTGAAACGTTGCGTAATTCGATCATCAAAAAGTAAAACGGCGGGGACCGTCGGAGCGCGCCTCGCGCTTCTCGACAGCCGGCCGCCGTGGCTCGCTTGGGATAAGCGCCATTTTACCGCGGCGCGGCAAATAAGCTTTAATAATTAATCGTCTAATTAAAATAACCAGGAGGAATTAGAGCCGCCGATCGGGCGCCGATGCGGAGTCGGCCCGCGCCGTGGGAACTAATATCCGTATGCCCCGGGACCACCGACTGGAAAATGGAAGAGCCCCTCATGACCGACAACGTCGAACGCCCGCCCGCGCGCACGAATGGAGCGCCGCCTCGATCCGGGCGGCAAACGCGCACCGTCGAGACCGCGGACGGCGTCGCACTGGCCTTCTATCATTGGCCGGCGGCGGACGGCGATGCCTTCCCCGCGACTTTGCAAGGGGCGCGGCCGCGCGCGACCGTTGCGCTGTTGCACGGGCTCGCCGAGCACGCCGGCCGTTACGATGCGCTTGCCGCGCGTCTGAACGCGGCCGGCATCGAACTCGTCGCGATCGATCTGCGTGGCCACGGGCACTCGCCCGGCGAGCGCACCTGGGTCGCACGAATCGACGAGTACCTGTCCGATGCGCAAGCGCTGCTCGATGCGGTGTGCGGCTCCGCGCGCCGCGGCACGACGAGCGGCGCCGACATCCCGTGCGCAACCAGTGGCGACAACATGGACCCGCCCCTCTTCCTGATGGGCCACAGCATGGGCGGAGCGATCGCGGCGCTGTTCGCCGTCGAGCGGCTCGCCGATTTCGCTCGTCGCAAGCGGCCGCTTGCCGGCCTCATCCTCTCGAGCCCGGCACTGGCGCCAGGCCGCGACGTGCCGCGCTGGAAGATCGCGGCGAGCCGCGTGATCAGCCGCGTATGGCCGAAGTTCCCGGCGATGAAGGTGGAACCCAAGCTGCTTGCGCGCGATGACGCCGTCGTCGACGCCAATCGTCGCGACGCGCTCGTTCATCACGGCGACATACCGGCTCGCACCGGAGCCGAGATTCTCGATGCGATGGAGCGCATCGAGCGAGGGCGCGCCGCGTTACGGCTGCCCGTGCTCGTCTATCACGGCAGTGATGACAAGCTCACCGAGCCCGAGGGTAGCCGCGCGTTCGCCGCACAGGTCGGCTCCACCGATTGCACGCTGACGATTTACGAGGGCAGCTACCACGAGACGATGAACGATCTCGACCGTGAGCGCGTCATCGAAGCATTGATCGCTTGGATCACGAACCGCTCGTCGGCCAGCTCGGCTTTCGTTTCTCGATGAATGCCTGGATGCCTTCGACGGCGTCCTCGTTCATCGCATTGCAGGCAATGGTCTCCGCGGCCAGTTGATACGCCGCTTCGATGTCCATTTCGAGCTGCCGGTAGAAAAGCATTTTGCCCGCGCTCACGGCCGCGGCCGGCTTCGCGCAAATGCTCGAGGCGAGCGCGACGATTTCGGCGTCGAGCGCGTCGAGCGGCGCCATGCGGTTGACGAGGCCCCGCTCGCGAGCCTGCGCCGCATCGATGAAATCGCCGGTCATGAGCATTTCGAAGGCGGTCTTGCGCGATAGATTGCGTGAAAGCGGTACGGCCGGCGTCGAGCAAAAGAGGCCATAGTTGATGCCGGAGACGGCGAAACGCGCCGTATCGGCCGCCACGGCGAGATCACACATCGCGACGAGCTGACACCCCGCCGCGGTCGCCATCCCGTGCACGCGCGCGATGACAGGCTGCGGCATGCGTTGGATCGTCATCATGAGCGCCGAGCAACGCGCGAAAAGGGCTCGGTAATACTCAAGCGACGGCGCCGCGCGCATTTCCTTCAAATCGTGTCCGGCGCTGAAAGCGCGGCCCGCGGCCGCGATGACGACGACGCGCGCATCGGACTTCGCGATCGCCTGGAGCGCCGCGTGTAGTTCGGCGATCAACTGCTCCGACAACGCATTGAACGCCTCGGGGCGGTTGAGCGTGAGGCGCACCACGCCCGGCATGCCATAGGCGCCGTGCTCGACGATGAGCACGCCGCCTGCGTTTGCTGGCGCTGGCGACGATGACGGTAACGGTTCGTTCGCTTCCATGGATGCCTCCTTTGCGCCGCGCCGGCTGCGGCTTACCCTCGCTCGGCCACGCTTTTACCGCGCCCGCGCCGATGCCCCGCATTGCCGATGCGCCGGCCTCGCGGCGGCGAACGCCTCGTCGTCAAATTCCCGCGAGCGCACGCACGTGCGCGACCACGCTTCGCCCTAGCGCCGAGAGGTTGTAGCCGCCCTCGAGACAACTGACGATCCGCCCGCGCGCGTCGCGCTGCGCGACCAGGCGAATTTGCTCGGTAATCCACACGTAGTCGTCCTCGACCAACCCCATGTTGCCGAGGTCGTCCTCGCGATGCGCGTCGAACCCGGCCGAGACGAAAATCATTTCCGGCTTGAACGCCGCGAGACGTGGCAGCCAGATCGTCTCGATGGCATTTCTCACGACGTCGCCCTTCGTTCGCGCCGGCATCGGCAGATTGAGCATGTTCGGCGCTTGATTCTCGGCGCCCGAAAACGGATAGAACGGGTGCTGAAAAAAGCTGCACATCAGTATGCGTTCGTCTCCGGAGAATGCAGCTTCCGTGCCGTTGCCGTGATGAACGTCGAAATCGATGATGGCGACGCGCTCGAGACCGTGCACGTCGAGCGCGCGGCGCGCCGCGATCGCGACATTGTTGAAAAAGCAAAAACCCATCGCCCGATCAGGCTCCGCGTGGTGGCCCGGCGGCCGCACAGCGCAAAACGCGTTGTCGTAGCGCCCCTCGATGACAGCATCGGTCGCCGCGACCGCCGCCCCCGCGGCGCGCAGCGCCGCCTTCCAGGTGTGTGGATTCATCGCCGTATCGGGGTCGATCCAGGCGTACCCTTCGCTCGGCGCGCAGCCTTCGATGTACGAGATGTGCTCGGCGCTGTGCACGCGCGCAAGATCGTCGATCTGCGCGAGCGGAGCCTGCTCGCGCGCGATCAGCGGCGCGATGCGGCTCGCGATCAACTGATCTTCGATCGCCTGCAGCCGCTCGGGGCACTCGGGGTGGCCCCGGCCCATCATGTGCCAAGCACAGTCGGGATGTGAATAGACGGCGGTCGCCATGTTCGTGTGCTGCCGCGTACGGCATGTCTCCTGTGTCGGCTGAGCAACTACGTTACCACACGCCCATCACGGCTGCGATTAGAGGCGATAGAACGCGCCAAATCGCGGTTTCGCGCGCAACGCCCGTTCGCTATACTGCGCCGAGCCGCTTTTTCCGCCTACAACATGACCGTCAACATCGCACCGAATCCAATGAAGAGGCAGCATCGAGCCGCCGCGCTCCTGATCGCCGCGGTCGCCTTCGCGTGCGGTAGCGCGACGCACACCGCCGTCGCTCACACGCTCGCCAAGAAGCACATGGCGCTCGCCTCGAACAACCAGCCGCCGCAGGAGCCGGGCACTGGCGCGGCCGAGGAGCCGACGGAGGCGCAGCGCTACGCAAACAACCAGGACGTCAACGCGTTCATCGACGACATGGTCGCGCGCTACGATTTCGACCCCGCCGCGCTACATGCGCTTTTCGCGAGCGCGAACTACTCGCCGACGGTCGTGAAGCTCGTGACGCCGGCGCCCACGCCAGGCATCAAGAATTGGGCCGCCTATCAGTCCCGCTTTCTCGATCCGATCCGGATCAATGCCGGCGTCAAGTTCTGGCAAGAGAACCGCGCGACACTGCAACGCGCCTACGAACAATACGGCGTGCCGCCCGAGGTCGTCGTCGGCATCATCGGCGTCGAAACGATGTACGGCCGTTACATGGGCAACTTCCGCGTGCTCGATGCGCTGACGACGCTCGCGTTCGATTACCCGAACACGCCGAACCGCGCCGAGCGCGAAATGACGTTCCGCAAGAACCTCGAGGACTACCTCGTCTGGACGCGCAACGCCGGGCTCGACCCGACGAGCGTGCGTGGCTCCTACACGGGGGCAATCGGCATCCCGCAGTTTCTGCCGAGCAGCGTGCTCAAGTATGCGGTCGACTACGACGGAACGAATCACATCGACTTGCGCACGAGCGTGCCCGATGCGATCGGCAGCGTGGCGCACTATCTGAGTGAAAACGGCTGGAGCACGGGGCGCCCCGTCGTCTGGAAGATTTCGCACGATGCCGGCAGTCTCGGCATCGCGCAAGCAGCGGCCGACGGGCGGCCCGAGCCGCACTGGCCGCTCTCGCAAATGCTACGCGCGGGCATGGTTCTCGACGAGCCGGGACTCGACACCGCGACCGAAGCGAGCACGGCCGTGCTCGTCGTCGATCTGCCGACTCCCGGCAAGCCGACCGATTACATGCTCGGTCTCAACAACTTCTCCGTCCTCACGACCTACAACCGCAGTTTCTTCTATGCGCTCGCCGTCTATCAGCTCGGCGAAGCCGTGAAAGCGCGCATGCTTCAGGCCG
>JBCNPL010000220.1:0-4683 GCA_039593375.1 Paraburkholderia sp.
GACATCCTCCTGCTGCCGCACGGCTCGGCTCACGTGCTGCACGACGGGAGTGGACGTCCGCCTGCACCCGTTCGCATGACACAAGGCGCCAACGTCATCCTCAATGAAAACGCGGGATCGGGCAAACGGCTCGACATGCTCTGCGGTCGATTTTTCGTCGAACCGCCGCACGATCGACTCGTTCGCGACTATCTGCCCACGAGTTTGATCGTGCGCACGCGCACGCCGAACGACGTTCGCGAAGGAAAAACGGCCCTGGCCGCCGATCAGCTTGCCGACCTGGTGCGAATGATCAGGGTCGAAGCCGCGCAAGAGAAGCTCGGCAGCCATGCGATGCTGAACATGCTGTCGTCGGCCCTTTTTGCATTGACGCTGCGCGCGGCGAGCGAGTCGCGGCAAACGCCGAAAGGCCTGCTGGCATTGGCCGGACATCCGCGCCTCGCGCCGGCCGTCGCCGCGATGTTCGCCGATCCCGCGAAGCCTTGGACGCTGCCGGAGCTGGCCCAGCTCTGCAATATGTCGCGCGCCACCTTCATGCGTCACTTCGAGGACGCACTCGGGCGCTCGGCGCACGACCTGTTGACCGACATCAGGATGAGTCTCGCCGCTAACGCGCTCAAACATCCGTCCGTCACGACGGAAGCGGCAGCGGAACTCGTCGGCTTTCAATCGATCGCCGCGTTTCGGCGGAGCTTCGCGCAGTGGATGGGCGTGACGCCGGGAGAGTGGCGACGCGCGTCACGCCAGCCGGACGCGGCCGGCCCGGCTGTCGTCAGCGACCTGGCCGTCGGCGCCGCGATACAAGCCCACTAGTATCGAGCACCGGCCGCCTGTCCGGCTTGCCGCCCGTCACCCGTTGAACCGCGGCTCCGGCAACCCGCGCACGCCAAGCCCTTTCACGGCGAACAATCCGCCTTTCTCTCGCTCCTTCTGCGGGATTCCCGCAATGGGACGGCCCATCGTCGTCACATACAGAATGTCGAGATTGGGGCCACCGAACATGACGCTCGTCAGATTTCGCACGGGAAACGGCACGCTGCGATCGAGCCGGCCGTCGGGAGCAAAGCGAACGATCCGGCCACCGAATACGAGCGCCGCCCAGACATAGCCCGCCGCATCGACCGTCGCGCCGTCGAATGTCCCTGTCATCTCCTTCGCCGAAGCGAACAGGCGCCGATTCGTCGCCGCTCCCGTTTCGATGTCGTAATCGTACGCGTACATCTGCTTCTGATAGGTATCGGTGAAATAGAACGTCTTGTTGTCCGGGCTCCAGCAGGGACCGTTCGAGCAACTGATTCCGCCGTCGAGCCGCGTCACCGCGCCGCTCGTATCGAGACTGTAGAGCCCGCCGCTACGCGTCGGCCGCTGGCCTCTGCCGGCATCGTAGCGATCATGATCGTAGGCCATCGTGCCCACGACAAAGCGGCCGCGCCGGTCGACTTTCCCATCGTTGAAGCGCGTCTCGGGATCATCGTTCTCCGGGTCCGCGACGAATTTCAGCGTTTGCGCTTCGAAGTCGTAAAAATGAAGACCGTTCGCGAGCGCGACGACGGCACCGCCCTTTTCCCTCAGCGCCATCGAACCGATATGCGTCGGCACGAAGTAGCGTTTGACGTCGCCGCCGTCCGCGCGGCAGCTATAAATCTCGGCTGCCGTGCTGTCGATCCAATAGAGCCGCTCTTCTTGAACGTCCCACAACGGCCCTTCACCGAGATGATTGTTCGCGTCGACGAGCAGACTGATTTCCACCATCGTTGCCTCCAGATCGGTTGAGGCGCGACCCGGCGACGACAGCGCCGCTGCCGCGCGCAAAGTTTCCAAGGGGCGCAGCGAGCAGCGCCAGCATTCATTTCTCGTCTCCCTCGGCAAGCGAGCGGCGATGCGCGAGTAGCGCCATCAGACGCCGATCGCGCCACCGGCTTCGTGTCTCGATCGCCTCGCGCGGCAATGCGGCGCGGCGTTCCGCGTCGAGCCGATCGGTCACCTCGCTCGACCAATCGAACGCGAGCCGCGACGCCGCGATCGCGCGATAGGTGCCTCCGTAGCGCGCCGCATAATCGGCGACCCCGCCGGGCGCATTCAGGTCTATCGTCTCGAACGGCCCCATGAACGACCATCGCAGGCCGAGCCCGTCGCGCATGACCGTATCGAGATCGGCCGCGCTCGCATAACCTTGCGCGTAGAGGCTCATCGCCTCGTCGAGCAGGGCGCCTTGCAGCCGGTTCAGAAGAAATCCGTCGATCTCGCGAGCGACCACCACGGGTTTTTGCCCGACGCGCGCATAGAACGCCTTGGCGCGCTCGATCGTTTCGGGCGCTGTCCATGGCGCGCCGCAGAGCTCGACGAGCGGCACGAGCGAAGGCGGATTGACGGGATGCGCGACGAATGCGCGCGCCCGGCCTGCCAATTCCTCCGTGAATCTCGATGCGGGAAGCCCCGAAGTCGAGCTGGCCAGCAACGTGTCTGGCCGAGTCAATCGATCGAGCTGCTCGAAGAGCGACCGCTTCACGTCGACGAGCTCCGCGACATTTTCCTGAACGAGGTCGACGTCTTCGAGCGCGCCGCTCAAGGACAGATACGGCGTCACGCGCGCGGCGATCGCATCGACAGGCTCATCGAGCAAAGCGTATCGTTGCAAATCCGCAAGCGTCCCCTTCACGACCGCCGGCGCCGCCTCGAGCATGGCGCGATCGGCGTCGTACATCGCCACATGCAGCCCGGCGCGCGCGAATACGACCGCCCATGCTCGTCCGATGCGGCCCGAACCAATCACTGCGACTCGACCCGGTCTCGTCATGCTTTTCACTCCTATCGCAATGCGTCGTATGGGACGCTAGCTCATCACGCCCCAGCCCATCACGCCTTCCGGTCGCGCAACGTGATGACCGCCGCCAGCACGACCACGCCGTTGATGATGTCGCGCACGGCGGGCGGCACCGTCGTGCCGGCGAGCAAGGTGCCGAGCGCCGTCAGCAGCAGCGCGCCGCCGAATACCCCGAGATAGTGTCCGCGCCCTCCCGTGATGAGCGCACCTCCCACCACCACGACGGCAATCGAAGGCAACAGGTACGGATCGCCCATGCCGAGAAACGCCTGGCTGCTGAAGCCGGCGAGCAGCAAGCCCACCAACGCCGAGCAGAAGCCGGAAAGACAATAGACGGCGACGAGCGTCACTCCAACGCGCACGCCGGACAGGCGCGCCGCCGCTTGCGAATTTCCGACGGCGTAAAGCCGTCTTCCAAACGGAGTTCGATGCAGCAACAGCAGCGCCACCGCGAGGACGAGGGGCACACTCCATGCGGCAAGCGAAAGCGGACCCGCCCTGCCGCCGGTAAACTCGGCGAGCGCCGGCGGCGCCCAGCCTTGCGGCGAACCGTTGCAGTAGATCAGCGTGATCCCTTGCAGCAATCCGTTGGCGGCCAGCGTGACGACGATCGGCGGTAAGCCGAGCACGACGACACCGAGTCCGTTGAAAAGACCGGTCACGAGGCCTGCCCCCAGTACGAGCGGCACGGCCCACCATGCGGCAACGTCGACGCCACGCGTGAGGCCTGTCAGCAGCACGCCCGAGAGCGTAATCATCCAGGGCACCGACAAGTCGAGGCCGCCGGTCAGAATCACCGCGCCTTGCCCCAGGCCGAGGATCGCGAGAAACAAGGTCAACGTCAGCAAGCTGCTGTAGAAATTGGCGGTTGCGAGCACGCCGGGCCCGTACACGAACGCCGTCGTCGCCATGACTGCGAAGAACAGTACGTAGGCGGGCACGACGTACTTGACCCACTCGCGATTGCGCTCGATCCAATCGCGCAACGCGCGCCCCCTGAGCTCGTCATTGGGGATCGCCCGATAATGCTCGACGGCGAAATCGACGCGCCGCGCTCGGCCATCGTCTTTCGCACGCGTCCCGCTGCGCCATGCCTTGAGCCATTGCATCAGGTACCGGAAGCAATGATGCGCGGCCGTATCCTTGCCGATCGACGAGCCGAGGACAGCAAGGATCAGGATCGCCGCTTCCGCGATCGTCGTGAAAAACGCCGAGACGTTGAGCACGAGCAGAATGTTCACGGTGATCATCAACGTCAGCGCGGCGAAGACGGTGCCGACGCAGCCGCCGCGCCCGCCGCCGAGAACGGTGCCGCCGAGCACCACGGCGGTGAACATCGAGAGCAGGAGCGGCCTGCCGACGAGCGGATCGGCCGAACCTGTCTGCGCCGAAACGTAAAGGCCCGCGAGCGCATAAAAGGCGCCCGCCAACGCATACGTCATCATCCGATAACCCGTGACGGGCGTTCCGTTCGCGTAGGCCGATTCCGCATCGCTGCCCAGCGCGTAGATGCCGATGCCGAAACGCGTACGCCGAATGAACCACCAGGCGGCGAGTGCCGCGAGCACGATACCGGCCGACATCGGCGCCTTGTCGGGAATGAGATCGGACGTGACGAAGGCCGAGAACTGGTCGCCGACGGTGCCGCCCGGCTTGTTCTGAATCAACAGCGTCAAGCCTTGGATCATGAACATCGTCGCAAGCGTGACGACGATCGATTGAAGTCGGAAGAGCGCGATCAATGCACCGTTCGCAAGCCCGATCGCCGCGCCGATCGCCACGATCAAGAGTGCGCCGGACCATTGCTCGATCGCCGTTCCCTGTACGAAGTGGACGGCGAGCACATTCGAAAGCGAGAC
>JBCNPL010000221.1:0-4677 GCA_039593375.1 Paraburkholderia sp.
GGGCAGGCCGTCTCCAAGGCGCTGATCGCCGCCGCGAAGCGCGGCGTGCGCGTGCGTGTCATCACGGACGGGGTCGGCACGGGGCGCTTGCCGCTTTTCGATGAATGGCTGGCCGGCGGCGTCGAGCATCGCGTCTACAATCCGCACCTTTTCGGGCGTTTCGGGTTTTCGCGCACGCACCGCAAAATCGCCGTCGTCGACGACTGCTTTGCCTTTTGCGGCGGCATCAACATCGTCGACGACTACGACTCGAACGGCGTGAGCCTGCCGTTTCCACGCTGGGATTTTGCCGTCGAACTGAAGGGGCCGGTGGTCGCGCAGGTGAGCGCCGCCTTCGACATCCAATGGCGGCGCATCGAGGGTGGGCATCGTCCCCATCCGCTCGAAGCGCTTCGGTCGGGGACGTGGCTCCCGGCCTGGGCGCGCGGCCGGCGAGGCGCCGCCATCCCGCTCGGCGAATCGGCCGTCGCGTTCGTCGCGCGCGACAACCTCGTCAATCGGCATGCGATCGAGAAAGCTTACCTGGTCGCGATCGGCCGGGCGCGTCGTGAAATCCTGGTCGCGAATCCCTACTTCATGCCCGGACGCAAGATCCGCCGCGCACTCGCGAGCGCCGCGCGGCGCGGTGTCGACGTGCGGCTCGTCGTCGGGCGCAAAGAGTTCCCGCTGCTCGACTATGCCGTCCGCTATCTCTATCGGATGCTGCTGAAGAGCGGGGTGCGGATCGCCGAGTATGAAAAGACGATGCTTCACGGCAAGGTCGCCGTGATCGATTCGAACTGGGCGACGATCGGCTCGTCCAATCTCGATGCGCTCAGTCTCGTCCTCAACAACGAGGCCAACGTCGTGCTCGTCGAGCATCCCGAGATTGCGCTGCTGCGCGAGGCGATGCTCGTCGCCTTCGAAGAAGCGAGGGCAGTCGATGCGGCCCGGTACGCGGCGCGGCCCTTCCTCGAGCGAGCCATGAACGCGGTTGCGTATGTCGCCTACCGAGGCGTCATGAAACTGATCACCGTCGGCGGATACGATTGACGCGATCGAGGGCCATAACGGCGGCACGCCGATCACAATCGGCAAAAGCCCTCTTTTCCGCGCTTGGCAAATGAGGCAAGAATAGGGCCCCGGTTAGACCCGGGTTTCTAATAAAGTCCTTGTTTCGATGACGGCCGCGCTCAATAATAGTACGGCCGTTCTATTTTGTTCGACCATCACGAAAAGAACGGTACGAGGCCATGCGAAAAGGTGAACAGACGCGCGCCGCGATTCTCGATGCCGCGCTGGATCTGGCGAGCCGCGATGGGCTCGAGGGTCTGACGATAGGCCTTCTGGCCGAGCGCATGCAGATGAGCAAGAGCGGTGTGTTCGCGCATTTCGGCTCCCGCGAGGATCTGCAGGTGGAGGTGGTGCGCGAGTACCACCGCCGGTTCGAACAGGAGGTGTTTTACCCGAGTCTGCGCGAGCCGCGCGGTCTGCCGCGCTTGAGGGCGATGCTCTCTCGCTGGATGGACAAGCGGATCCAGGAAGTGATGACGGGGTGCATCTATATCAGCGGCGCCGTGGAGTATGACGATCGCGGCGACAACCCGGTGCGCGAGCAGCTCGTCGCAAGCGTTTCCACCTGGCGCGCGGCGCTTCTGCGCGCGATTTCGCAGGCGGTGGAAGAGGGGCATCTGCGTCCGGATACCGATCCGAACCTCATGCTGTTCGAACTGTATAGCTTTACGCTCGGTCTGCATCATGACGCGCGCTTCCTGCATCTGCCCGATGCGGCGCGCCTCACGTGGGCCGCGTTGGAAAAGACGATCGTTTCGTACCAGAGCGAAAGCCGTTAGCGGGGCGCGTGCCGGCACCCGCCCGATCGACGGCCCAGCTTGTCGCCGTAATATTTGGGAGGGTAGTCATGGGCCAGTACGCCGCGCCGCTGCGCGACATGCAGTTCGTCCTGCACGAATTGCTCGACGTCGAAACAGAACTGAAGGGCATGCCGAGGCACGCCGAGCTCGACGCCGATACGATCAATCAGGTGCTCGAAGAGGCCGGCAAATTCTGCGAAGAGGTGCTGTTCCCGCTCAATCAGAGCGGCGACCGGGAAGGATGCCGCTACGAGGGCGACGGGGTCGTCCGTACCCCCAAGGGCTTCAAGGAGGCCTACGGCCAGTACGTCGAAGCGGGGTGGCCCGCGCTCGCCTGCGAGCCCGAGTACGGCGGCCAGGGGCTCCCGAAGTTCGTCAACAATGCCCTCTTCGAAATGATGAACTCGGCGAACCAGGCCTGGACGATGTATCCGGGGCTCTCGCATGGCGCCTATGAATGTCTCACGGCACACGGCACGCCCGAGCAACGCAGGATTTATCTGCCGAAGCTCGTCGCGGGCACGTGGACGGGCACGATGTGCTTGACGGAGCCGCATTGCGGCACGGATCTCGGCATCCTGCGCACGAAGGCCGAGTCGAACGGCGACGGATCCTATTCGCTCTCGGGAACGAAGATCTTCATTTCGAGCGGCGAGCACGACCTCTCCGAGAATATCGTTCACCTCGTCCTCGCGCGGCTGCCCGATGCGCCGCCGGGGACGAAGGGAATCTCGCTTTTCATCGTGCCGAAGTTCATTCCGACGCCCGGCGGCGAGCCGGGTGAGCGCAACGCGATCAAGTGCGGATCGATCGAGCACAAGATGGGAATTCACGGCAACGCCACTTGCGTGATGAACCTCGACAACGCGAAGGGCTGGCTCGTCGGCGAGCCGAACCGCGGGCTTCAGGCGATGTTCGTCATGATGAACGCGGCGCGTCTCGGCGTGGCGATGCAGGGGCTCGGGCTCACCGAAGTGGCCTATCAGAACTCGCGCGCCTACGCGAAGGAGCGCTTGCAGATGCGCTCGCTCACGGGCCCGAAGGCGCTGGACAAGCCGGCCGATCCGATCATCGTCCATCCCGACGTGCGCCGTCTCCTGCTGACGCAGAAGGCCTACGCGGAAGCTGCGCGCGCTTTTTCGTATTGGGCGGCGGTGCAGATCGATCGCGAGCTTTCTCATGCCGACGAGGCCGTGCGCAAAGACGCAAGCGAGTTCGTCGCGCTGCTCACGCCCGTACTGAAGGCATTCCTCACCGACAACGCATTCGAATGCACGAATCACGCGCTGCAGGTGTTCGGCGGCCACGGCTATATCGCCGAATGGGGCATGGAGCAGTACGTGCGCGACGCGCGGATCAACATGATCTACGAGGGCACGAACGCCGTGCAGGCGCTCGATCTGCTCGGCCGCAAGGTGCTGGGGGACATGGGCGCGAAGCTGAAGAAGTTCGGCAAGCTCGTCGCCGAGTTCGTCGAAGCGGAGGGCGTGAAGCCCGAGATGCAGGAGTTCGTCAACCCGCTCGCCGACATCGGCGAAAAGGTGCAGAAGCTGACGATGGAAATCGGCATGAAGGCGATGCAAAACCCGGACGAGGTCGGCGCCGCGGCGGTTCCCTATATGCGCACCGTCGGCCATCTCGTCTTCTCGTACTTCTGGGCGCGCATGGCGCGCATCGCGCTCGACAAAGAGGCGTCGGGCGACCCGTTCTACAAGTCGAAGCTTGCCACGGCGCGTTTTTACTTCGCCAAGCTGTTGCCCGAGACGGCCGCCACGATCCGCATGGCGCGCGCGGGTGCGAAGCCGCTGATGGAGATCGACGAGGCGCTGTTCTAATTGGAGAGACACGTGAGCAACCTGATCATTCGCAAGGTGGCCGTGCTCGGCGCCGGCGTGATGGGCGCGCAGATCGCCGCGCACCTCGTCAACGCCAAAGTGCCGGTGCTGCTGTTCGACCTTCCGGCCAAGGAAGGTCCGAAAAACGCGATCGCGATCAAAGCGATCGACAGTCTGAAGAAGCTCTCGCCCGCTCCGCTCGGCGTCAAGGACGATGCGCGCTACCTCGAGCCGGCGAACTACGAGGACGATATCGCGAGGCTTGCCGAGTGCGACCTCGTGATCGAGGCGATCGCGGAACGCATGGACTGGAAGCACGACCTTTACAAGAAGGTCTCGCCGCATCTCGCGCCCCACGCTATCTTCGCGACGAATACGTCGGGCCTTTCGATCACCGAGTTGTCCGAAGGATTTTCGGACGAGCTGAAGGCGCGCTTTTGCGGCGTGCATTTCTTCAATCCGCCGCGCTATATGCATCTCGTCGAGTTGATTCCGACGAGCACGACGCGTAGGCAAATCCTCGACGATCTCGAGTCGTTTCTCACGAGCGCGATCGGCAAGGGTGTCGTCCGCGCGAAGGATACGCCGAACTTCATCGCGAACCGCGTCGGTGTCTTCTCGATCCTCGCCGTCATGGCCGAGGCCGGCAAGTACGGGTTGCGCTTCGACGAAGTCGACGATTTGACCGGCGCGCGCCTCGGCCGCGCGAAGTCGGCGACGTTCCGCACGGCCGACGTGGTCGGACTCGATACGCTCGTGCACGTCATCAAGACGATGCAGGACAACCTTCCCGACGACCCGTTCCTCCCCGTCTACGAAACGCCTGCCGTGCTGGCGTCGCTCGTCCAAAAGGGCGTGCTGGGACAGAAGACCGGCAGCGGGTTCTATCGGAAGGAAGGCAAGACGATCAAGGTGCTCGACCCGAACACGGGCGAGTATGTCGAGAGCGGCGCGAAGGCCGACGAGCTCGTCGGCCGTATCCTGAAGCG
>JBCNPL010000222.1:0-4675 GCA_039593375.1 Paraburkholderia sp.
GAACCAGTTGCTGAGTTTTTCGAGGATGTAGGCAAACATGACGTTCTCCAAAGGCCAGGACAGCTCTGGCGGAATGGCCTAGGGTTTTCCCTAGAGGGTTAACCCGGATTATAGCCGTGTCCCCGAAGCTCTTGCCAGTGAAATGATCGAATGCTGGGCATTCCGCATTGGAATGGTGCAACAGATCGGAACGACGCTTCGCCATGCACCATTCATGTGCGTCCGGCGGCGGCCGTTGCGAGCGAACGATGGCTTTCGTGGCCGGAGCCCGGCGTCGAGAGCTCGTCGAGAATCGGGCAATCGGGACGCTCGTCTCCGTGACAATGATGGGCAAGCTGCGCGAGTGTGTCGCGCATTTCCGTGAGCTCGGCGATGCGCAGCTCCAATTCGGCGATATGCTCGAGTGCGATCGCTTTCACTTCGGAACTGGCTCGCGTGCGATCCTGCCAAAGCGCGAGCAGCTTTCGGATATCGTCGACGAGAAACCCGAGGCGGCGCGCCTGCCGAATGAAACGCAGCGTATGGACCTCCGTCGGGCCATAGATGCGATAGCCCGAGTCGGTCCGCGCCTTCGGCGCGAGCAAGCCTACGCTCTCGTAGTAACGGATCATCTTCGCAGTCACGCCCGACGCCCGAGCCGCTTCACCAATGTTCATCGATTGCCTCCGGATTACACGAATCATCGTAGACCTTCCTACGATGGGAAGGTATACGATGCGCCGGTCGGTGTCATGACCGATGCCGACGTCGATGCGCGGATCCCCGAACCCGCCCTCGGCGCGCGAGACCCTTCAATTGAAAAGGACCCCCAAATGATCGAATTCCAGGTCGAAGGCATGAGCTGCCAGCACTGCGTCGCGGCCGTTACGAAGGCCGTACGGGCGCTCGACGCCGACGCACACGTGCAAGTCGAGCTGCAAAACGGGCTCGTCCGAGTCGAATCGAAGGAGACCGCGGACCGCCTCGCCGCCGCAATCGACGAGGCCGGCTATACCGTCAAGGGCGCTACGGCGCGCGAGTCCGGCGGCCTCTGATGAAGCGGCCGTTCCGCGTTTCCGTCATCGGCGCGTCGGGGCTCGTGGGCAGAGCCGTCATGGGCGAATTGTCCGCGCGTACCGATTGGGATATCACCGGCACCGCGCATCGCCGCGCCGATCACCGTACCGTTGCGCTCGACATTCGCGACGCCACGGCTATCGAGGCGTTCGTCGCTCGGTACGCCCCCGACGCAATCGTGATTGCCGCCGCGGAACGCCGTCCCGACGTCTGCGAGCGCGACCCGGCGCTCGCCCGCGCCCTGAACGTCGAAGCCGTCCGGAGCATCGCCACGGCGGCGAAACGGCGCGGAGCCTGGGTCTTGTCGCTCTCGACGGACTACGTGTTCGATGGCACGCAGCCGCCTTATCGAACCGACGCCGCTCCCTGTCCTATCAACGGATACGGCCGCAGCAAGCTCGATGGCGAGCAAGCGCTGGCGCAAGCAACGGATCTCGGCTGCGTGCTGCGATTGCCCCTTCTGTTCGGACACATCGTCGATTGGCAGGAATCCGCCGTGACGAGCCTCGCGCCGGCGGTGATCGCGTCGGCCGCGCCGAACGCGCCGGCTGCCGTCATGGATGCTTGGGCGACGCGCTATCCGACGTTCACCGGTGATGTCGCGTCTGTGATCCGCCAGATGATCGAGCGCGCCGAGCGAGGCGAGGCGATTCGCGGCATTGCGCATTGGTCGGGAGCCGAGCCGATGACCAAGTTCGAAATCGCTCGGCGGATCGCGCTTGCGCTGGGGCTCGAAGCGCGCATCGAGCCCCAGCCCGAGTGCGCCGACGCAACGCCTCGGCCGCGCGATTGCCAGCTCGATTCGAGCCGCCTCGAAGCCCTCGGCATCGGTCGGCGCACATCGTTCGATATCGCGTTGCGAAGCGTGCTCGATGCCTTTCAGTTCCGCGAGCAGGAAGCGGCACCCGAAAAACCCTAAGCCGCGAATGGAATAGCCGACGCTTGCCGACACCGCGCTTTCCACGGGCGCGCGACGCGTTTCTCAAGATTCATACGAATCGGCCGATAAAGACAATCAGGTCCATGCCGGCCCGCCGTGTTGCTTTCTCAATTGGCTCGATGATCTCGGAACAACCCTCTACCCGGCGGGTCTCGCCTAAGTGTTTTGCGACAGCGGCGGTCTCGTCGACCGCGCTCGCTTCGAATGCGCCCGATGAGACCGCCGCCGTCCGCTCTTCCAGGCCCGTCGATTCGCCTCTCTTTCCGGCGATGCACGTGTCGGCGCCACTCGAATGATGCGCAAGGCATGCGTCCTCGCAGTGCTGCTCACCGCCGCGCTCGTGCAGGCGGGCGCGTTCGCGAAGCCGGATCTCGCTTCGATCGAGGCCGAGTACGTCTCGGATTTCATTGCTTTTACCGATTGGCCGCCTGCTCGCCCGAATAGACGCCACCTCGTGGTCTGCGTGCGCCCGCAAAGCGATCTCGCCGGCGCGCTGGCAGACCTGGAGGGGCAGTTCATTGCCATGCGCGTCTGTCACCTGCGCTACGTTGCGGAACGCAGTGACGATGTCGCCGGATGCGATGTGCTGGTCGTCGATGGAAACGGTACCGGTCCGTCCCGAGCGAGCCCGACGACGGCGTCGGATCTTCCGCTCCTGATCATACGGACGGCCGACGCGCCCGAAGGGCCGTACGTTATTCGCCTCGTCCGCGAAGACGGGCGATTGCGGTTCGACATCGACAACGGCGAAGCATTGCGGCGCCATCTCCGCCTCAGCTCGAAGCTGCTTCGACTGGCGAGGAAGGTGTCATGAAGCGCTCGAGCATGGTCACGCCGAACCCGGTGCCGCTCCCGCCGCGAATCAAGCTGCTGCCGGCAAGCATTGCACTCGTCGCAGCCGGTGTCGTGCTGCTGGCCTACCAGGCGGTCACGCTGCGCGCGGCGCTGACCCAAGACGTCGGGATGCAGGCCGAGATGGTCGCGGATAACGTATCGGCATCGGTCATGTTCGATGACGAGCACACCGCGGCCGAGATCTTGCGCACACTCTGCAAAGTGCCGTACATCGAGAGCGCGGACATCTACACGAACGGCGGCCAGCGGTTCGCGACCTGCGCGAAGCCGGGGCTGAGCCGACGCGAGACCGCCGAGGGAACGCTGGCCAACGCGCGCGCGACGCAAAGCCGCCTTTCGCTGCGCGACGTGTTCGTCTCACGGCCGATCCGCCAGGCCGACAAGTCGCTCGGCAGTGTCGTCGTCGTCGCGAGGACCGACGCGATGCTCGTTCAGCTCATGCGTTACGCGGGTTTTCTCGCGGCCGCGTCGTTGGGCGCTATCTGGATCGCGTTCGTCCTGACGAAGCGCATGGACGCCCGCGTCGCCGCGGCGGAAAAAGAGCTCGAATATCTGGCGTCGACCGATCCGCTCACCGGATTGCCGAACCGGCGCGCGTTCTATGAGGAGCTCGATCGCCGGCTTCGTCGAACGATCCAAGGACCGCTGCGGGTCGCGCTCGTCCTCGTCGATCTCGACGATTTCAAGTCAGTCAACGACACGCTCGGGCATGGCGCCGGCGATGAACTGCTCAAGCATGTCGCCGCGGCGCTGCGGCGCATCGTCAGGGCGACCGATGTCGTGTGCCGAATGGGCGGCGACGAATTCGCCGTGCTCGTCGACATTGCAGCGGGAAAGCTCGAAGCACATGCGACCGCGGAGCGCATCGCTCAGGCGCTGGCCCGCCCGTTCGCGTTGCCGCGCACGAGCGTGGCCGCGACGGCCAGTGTGGGCGTCAGCGTTTTCCCGGACGACGCATCCGACGTGGCCTCACTCGTCAGCAGCGCCGACATCGCCCTGCATGCGGCAAAAAGCAAAGGGAAGAATTCGGCCGTCGAATTTCACCCCGCTATGACTGTCGAAGCGCGCAAACGTGTGCGGCTGGAAATGGAGTTGCGCAGCGCCATCGAGACGGACGCGTTCGACCTCGCGTATCAGCCGCAGTTCGACTGCCGCACGGGCATGCTCGTCGGCGCGGAGGCACTGCTTCGATGGACCCATCCTGCCGATGGCCCGATTTCGCCTGTCGAGTTCATTCCGATCGCCGAGGAGAGCGGACTCATCGTCGCGCTCGGACAATGGGTGCTGCGGCGAGCCTGCCGTGACGCGGCACGTTGGAATGCGCGTTCGGCGGCCTCGATTCCCGTCGCCGTCAACGTCTCCGCGCATCAATTGCGGCACTCGCGCTTCACCGACGACGTGAGATCCGCGCTCGAGCAAAGCGGTCTCGCCGCCGGTCAGCTCGAGCTCGAGCTGACGGAAAGTCAGCTCATGGCCAACATGGAAGCGGGCGTCGAGGCAACGCGCCGATTGCGAGCAGCCGGCGTGCGTCTGGCCTTGGACGATTTCGGGACCGGTTACTCCTCGCTTTCGTATCTGCAGTCGTTCCCGGTCAACAGCCTCAAGATCGATAGAAGCTTCGTGCGGCCACTGCCCGATTCGGGGCAACCGATCGTCACCGCGATCATTTCGATGGCGCATAGCTTCGGCATTGCGGTCGTCGCCGAAGGCGTGGAAATGCCGGACCAGCTCGAGTGGCTCGTGGAGGCCGGGTGCGATGTCGTGCAGGGTTTTCTGACGGGACGGCCCATGCCGTTCGAGCAGTTCGCGGACCTCGTTCGCGGC
>JBCNPL010000223.1:0-4674 GCA_039593375.1 Paraburkholderia sp.
ACGCTCGGAAGCCCCTACATGGTGCGCTGCTCGGTGAATGGCGCGGTCTACGATTCAGTAAAAACCTGGCTGACGATGTTCCTCGGTCCATTGAAACCGCGCAACGACGGAAAGCTTTCGGGAACGCTGTCCACATTCGATCAAACCGAGTTCGGGGCGTCGGAAAACGTTTCGATGAGTTCAACGGGGAGCGTGTTCGTTCCCAAGGCGTGCGCGAAAGGAGACACGTGCGGGTTCGTGCTCGCCCTCCACGGCTGTCTGCAGGAGGCATCACTTATCGGCAACCGCTGGGTTACCGAGGCCGGTATCGATGAATGGGCCGACACGAACAATCTCGTGGTCGTATATCCCGACACGATCGCGTCGTCGGCGCCAGGGCCGACAAACCCGAATGCCTGCTTCGACTGGTGGGGCTACTCAAATCAATCCGATCCGAACTATGCACTCAAGAGCGGATTGCAGATGTCGGTGCTCTACGCGATGGTGCAGCGCGTGACTGGCCGGCAGTAGAACCGTTGCAGACGGGCTGATCGATCAGGAGCGTTCAGGCGAATTCGTCGCGGTGTCCTGCGGCTTGTCTCGGGGTGAGATTCCGAACAGCTGAACGATCACGCCACGCAGCCAGCGATTCCCCGCCTCGTGGTGATACCTGGCATGCCAGTGTTGACGGACGGTAAAGCCATCCACCGGAAACGGGCACGAATGGACAGCCAGATCATTGGCCTGCGCCAGTGTTTCGCCGATGTGACGCGGCAGCGTGGCGATCAAATCGGTAGTCTGGACAATCGTCCCGAGCCCAAGGAAACCGGGCAACTGAAGCACGACGTCGCGCTCGACGCGCTTGCGCGCCAGCGCTTGTTCGAGCAGCTGCGCACCCGTGCCCGATTCAATGACGACGTGCCCCTCCGAGCAATACCCCTTCAAACCGAGACGCGTGCGAACGCGCGGATGATGCCGGTTGGTCAGGCACACCCAGTCTTGTCGATAGAGCTGCTGCTGGTAGATGCCGCCGCTAAGCCAAGGGACATAGCCGATCGCAAGGTCGGCTTCGCCCGACTCGAGCGCCCGCTCCGTGTTGCCGTCGATTGTCGCCGCCTCGAGCCGGATGTCTGGCGCCTGAGCCCGCACATGCGCGAGCAGCCTCGGTAACAGCGTGATGTGGCTGGCATCCGTCATACAGATGCGAAAGCGACGCTGCGCGGTCGCGGGATCGAACGCGATTTCCCACGCCGCGAAGCGCCGCAGCGATTCGAGTATCTCGCGACATGGCCCGATCAGCGCGTCGGCCTGCGGCGTCGGTGCCATGCCGCTGGGCATGCGAACAAAAAGCGGATCCCGCAGATACTCGCGCAAGCGCCCGAGCCAGATGCTGACGGTCGGCTGGCTTTGCCCCAGTTGCTCAGCGACACGTGTGACGCTGCGGGTGTCGTAGAGAAGGTCGAACAGCTGTAGCAGTTTCAAATCGGGCAGATCGGTCGGTATCATGGCGTGGGGTAGCATTATTGTCTATCGCAATGATGTTATTGTAGTCATTGCATTGTCTGTATGAGTGGCAACTCCTATCGTGTGGCTACACGTCAAGGAGAAGCCGAGTGAAGATTGTGATCCTGGGCGCCGGCGCATTGGGCTGCGCGATCGGCGCCACGCTGACAGAAGGCGGCCACGAAACCTGGCTGCTGGACCGTTCACCCGACCATGTCGAAACGATGCGTCGCGATGGCTTGCGTGTCGACGACGCGAATGGCTCGCGGCGGATCGCGGTACAAGCCGCCACCCAGGCGGGCGAAGTCGGTGTGGCCGATGTGGTCGTCGTGCTGGTCAAGTCCTTCCATACGGAAGCTGCAATGCGCGGCGCACTCGCGCTGATCGGGCCGCAGACGGTCGTGCTTTCGCTGCAGAACGGACTCGGCCACGAGGACATTCTCGCCGAGATCGTCGGCCGCGAACGCGTACTGGCCGGCAAGACGTATGTCGGCGGCGTGCTGCGCGGCCCGGGGCATATCCAGTCGGGCGTCACCGGCAAAGCAACCTACATCGGCGAACTCGACGGTCGACTCACGCCGCGCGTCCAAGCGATCGCCGAGGCATTCAATGCAGCCGGCCTACTGACCACGGTTACCGACAACATCGTCGGCACGATGTGGGACAAGCTCCTCGTCAACGTCGCCACGGGCGCGCTCACGGGCATCACCCGCCTTACCTACGGACAACTCTACGAAGAGCCGCTGTTGAAAGCGACGGCTCTGGCCGCCGTATCCGAGGCGATCGCGGCGGCACAGGCGGCCGGCGTCAGGCTCTCGATGACGGACCCGGAACAAGCCTGGACGCTCGCGGCGGAAGGTCTTTCTCCTGCATTCAAGACCTCGATGCTGCAAAGCCTCGAAAAAGGCTCTGTCACGGAAATCGACTTCATCAACGGCTCGGTGGTGCGCTGGGGACGACGGCTCGGGGTGCCGACACCCGTCAACTCGACGCTGCTGGCATGCATCAAGGGCATCGAACGCGCGATGCACGATGAGCAGCGCGAGGAGGCAACGGCATGAGCGGGTCGAAGGCATATCTGGAACACGTGGCGATCCGGGTGAAGGACATCCGCTGGCACATCCGTTTCTTCGAAGACGTGCTTGGAATGACGATGCGCGAAGTCGACGGCACCATCGATGCGCCGCGTCAGTACTGGACGGTCGGTGGCCTGCAGTTCATTCATGCGCCCCAGCACGAAGGCCCCGAAGGCCGCCTCGCGCATCTGGGCATCGTTTGCGAAGACCTCGAAGCGGCTCTGGCCGCGGCCCGATCGTACGGCGTCAGCGAAATGCCTCAGGGGCGCAACTGGCTGCGCCTGCCCGACGGGCTCGCCGTCGAACTGATACAAGCCAAACCCGCGTCCTGTGTTGCGCGGGCGTTGGATATCGACCCGCGCGCGGAGGCCGGAGCATGACAATCGTCGACAAGTACTGGGACGACGCCCGCGAAGGCGACGAGTGCGAAAGCCCGCGCTATATCGTGACGAAGGACCGCATCCTGGCTTACGCCGACCTCACGGGCGACCGTACACCTGTCCACGTGGACGAGGAGTATGCCAATGCGAGCCATTTTGGCTGTCTCGTCGCCCATGGGCTGTTCGGGCTATCGATTGCCGACGGCCTCAAGACCCAGAGCGACTATCGCTTCTTCCCCGGCATGTCGCTCGGGTGGACCTGGGATTTCCTGCTGCCGATCAAGGTCGACGACGTACTGCACGTGAAGTTTCGCGTCGGCGCCATGCGGCCCAGCAACAGCCGTCCCGGCTGGGGCATCGTCGTGCTGCCGTCCGAGCTGATCAACCAGGACGGCCAGGTGGTCCAACGCGGCGAGCATCGACTAATGGTGCCGCGCCGGCCGGGAGCGTACTGATGCAGGCCCGTCCCCTCGAAGGCATACGCGTCGTCGACTATAGCCACTTCCTCGCCGGTCCGTACGTGGGCCGCTGCCTCGCGGCGCTCGGCGCCGAAGTCATCAAGGTCGAGCGTCCCGGCAGCGGCGACGCGGGACGCCAGCATGCGACCGTGCTCGACGATCAGCAAAGCGGCTATTTCCTCCAGCTGAATATGGGCAAACGCGGCGTCAGCGTCGACATGAAAGACCCGCGTGGCAAGGAGTTCATGCGCCGGCTGTGCGACTCGGCGGATGTGTTCGTCGAGAACTACCGCCCGGGCGCCCTGGACAAGCTTGGACTGGGCTACGCGGAGTTGTCCGCGCGCAATCCGGGCCTCGTCTACTGCTCGATCTCGGCATACGGCCACACGGGCCCTGACGCGCATCGCGCCGGCTTTGGCCTGATCGCGGAAGCGAAGAGCGGCATCATGCAGATGGTGGGCACGCCAGGTGCGCCGCCACCGCTGCTGCGCATTTCGCTTGGCGACATGTATACGGGCATCCACGCGGTGGCGGCGATCAACGCGGCACTGCTCGGACGGGTGAAAAGCGGACGTGGCCAGCACATCGACATGGCGCTGTACGACACGCTCTTCTCGATGCACGAGTATGCGGCGCAGTGTTACACGCTGCGCGGCGTGCTTCCGGAACAAACCGGCCATGACATGCCGACCTCCACGCTTTATGGCGTGTTTCGCGCCGCGGACGGCGATCTCGTGATCGCGGCCCAAGTGGACGAGGCATGGAAGCGCCTCGCCGCGATGATCGAAATGCACGGCGGCCCCGCTGGATTCGGCAGCGATGCGCGCTTTAAAGATAGCGTGGGTCGCAATACGTATCGGCAGGAGATTCTATCCGTCGTGCAGCCGTGGGTGGCCGCGCGCCCCGTCGCGCAGGTGCTGGAACTGCTGGATGGCATCGATGTGCCTTGCGCAAAGGTGCAGCGAATCGACGAGGTGCTCGACGATCCGCAGATCCAGGCGCGCGGCATGGTGATCGAGCAGCATCATCCGCGTTACGGAACGCTGCGTCTGCCCAACCTGCCGTTCCGCTTCTCTCATTGCGACACAACCATCCGCGACGTCGCGCCCGATCTCGGGCAGCACAACACTGACGTTGCGCGATCACTCGGCTTTTCCGCCGCCGAGATCGACGCGATGCAAAGCGAAGGCGTTCTCTACTCGAAGTGAGAAACCATGACTGACCGGTATGCAGTGATCGGGAATCCGATCGGACACACGAAGTCTCCGTTGATTCACG
>JBCNPL010000224.1:0-4665 GCA_039593375.1 Paraburkholderia sp.
GGTCTTATCCTCTTCGTCATCACGTTCATCGTGCTCGCGATTTCGAAACTGATGCTGCTGCGCCTCGAGAAAGGCGAGGGGGCCAAATGAACCAACCCATTCGGCAGATGCCCGGCACCGCAAGTCCCGAAGTCCTGCAGGCGACGCGCGATCGGCTGCAGCGCCGTCGTCGGCGCATCAACGCAGTCGCGCTGACGCTCTCGCTCGCGGCGATGGCGTTCGGGCTGCTTTGGCTCATCTGGATTCTTTATACGACGCTGACTCTCGGTGTCGGCGGCTTGTCCGTCCAGCTCTTCACGCAATCGACGCCGCCGCCCAACACCGATGGCGGCGGCCTCGCCAACGCCATCGTCGGCAGCCTGATGCTGGTCGCCGTCGCGACGCTCGTCGGTACGCCGATCGGCGTGCTGGCCGGTGTCTATCTGGCCGAGTATGGGCAAAAAGGATGGTTGGCCAGCGTGACGCGCTTCATCAACGACATCCTCTTGTCGGCGCCGTCGATCGTCGTGGGCTTGTTCGTCTATGCGCTCGTCGTCGCGCAGATGGGGCGTTTTTCGGGGTGGGCCGGTTCAATCGCACTCGCGCTGCTCGAGATTCCGATCGTGATCCGCACGACCGAGAACATGCTGCGGCTCGTGCCCAATGCGCTGCGCGAAGCGGCGTTCGCACTCGGCGTGCCGAAGTGGCGGATGATCGTTTCGGTTACGCTGAAGGCATCGATGGCCGGCGTCGTGACGGGCGTGTTGCTCGCGGTGGCACGGATCGCCGGCGAGACGGCGCCGCTGCTCTTCACGGCACTGTCGAACCAATTTTTCTCGCTCGACATGGGGCAGCCGCTTGCGAACCTGCCCGTCACGATCTTCAAGTTCGCAATGAGTCCGTTCGCGCAGTGGCAATCGCTCGCGTGGGCGGGCGTCTTCATCATTACGCTCGGCGTGCTCGGATTGAACATCCTTGCGCGTGCGATGTTCGGCAAGAAGTAACCGCGGAGCGCACCTATGAATATGGCAGAGAGTCACCTCAAGCATCCGGTCGAACGTCCGGCGGCGCCGGCCGGCTTCGATCCCGCACAAAGCGGATCGGCGCTCGCTCCCGCGCGGCCCAAGATCGAAATCCGCAACTTGAATTTCTACTACGGCAAGTATCACGCGCTGAAGAACATCAACATGCAGATTCCCGAAGGGAAGGTGACGGCGTTCATCGGACCGTCGGGCTGCGGAAAGTCGACGCTGCTGCGCACGTTCAACAAGATGTTCGCGCTTTATCCCGAGCAGCGCGCCGAGGGCGAGATCATGATGGACGGCGAGAATCTGCTCGCCTCGAAGCGCGACATCTCGCTGTTGCGGGCACGCGTCGGCATGGTGTTTCAAAAGCCCACGCCGTTCCCGATGTCGATTTACGACAACATCGCGTTCGGCGTGAAGATGTTCGAGTCCCTCTCGCGCTCGGAGATGGACGACCGTGTCGAGTGGGCGCTCACGAAGGCGGCGCTCTGGACCGAAGTGAAGGACAAGCTCGGGCAAAGCGGCTACGGTCTCTCGGGCGGTCAGCAGCAGCGTCTTTGCATTGCGCGCGGGATCGCGATTCGTCCCGAGGTATTGCTGCTCGACGAGCCGTGCTCCGCGCTCGATCCGATTTCGACGGGGCGAGTCGAAGAGCTGATCGCCGAGCTCAAGAGCGAGTATACGGTCGTCATCGTGACGCACAACATGCAGCAGGCCGCGCGCTGCTCCGATTACACCGGGTACATGTATCTTGGCGAGCTGATCGAGTTCGGCGACACTGAAAAGATCTTCATCAAGCCGGTCCGCAAGGAAACCGAGGATTACATCACCGGCCGTTTTGGCTAATGAACAGAGTAGGAGGCAAACATGTCCGATAAGCACCTCTCCAGCCAGTTCGATGCCGATCTGAATCTGATTTCGTCGAAAGTGCTCGAGATGGGCGGTCTCGTGGAGGCGCAGATCACGCGCGCCATGGAGGCGCTCAACACGTTCGACGCCGCTGTTGCCGACCAGGTGATCACGGTCGAGGACACGGTCAACTCGATGGAAGTGACGATCGACGAGGAGTGCAGCAACATCATCGCGCGCCGGCAGCCGGCCGCGCGCGATCTGCGCCTCCTGCTCGCGATCTCGAAGACGATCACGAATCTCGAGCGCGCCGGCGACGAAGCGGAAAAGATCGCGAAGCGCGTGAAGCGTTTGACGGGCGACGGTGCTTCGCGCACGTTGAACATCGCCGAGATCAAGATCTCGGGCGACATGGCCGTGTCAATCCTGCGCCGTGCGCTCGATGCGTTCGCGCGCCTCGATACGGCCGCGGCCGCGCAGATCGTCCGCGACGACAAGGCGATCGACGAGGAGTTTCGCGCATTCGTGCGAAAGCTCGTGACGTACATGATGGAAGATCCGCGCACGATATCGGCCGGGCTCGAGTTTCTGACGATCGCGAAAGCGATCGAGCGAATCGGCGATCACGCAAAGAATATCGCCGAATTCATCATTTACATCGTGAAGGGCACGGACGTGCGCCACAAATCGCGCGACGCGCTCGAGCGCGAAGCGCTTAGTTAACGTGTCAAGAGGTGACGATGCCGAGCAGCATTCTGATCATCGAAGATGAGCCCGCTATCTCCGAACTGATTTCGATCAACTTGCAGCACGCAGGCCATTGCCCGATCCGCGCCTACAACGCGGAACAGGCGCAGTCGCTGATCAGCGACGTGCTACCCGACCTCATCCTGCTCGACTGGATGCTGCCCGGCAAATCAGGTATCGCGTTCGCGCGCGACCTTCGCAACAACGAGCGCACGAAGCATATCCCGATCATCATGCTGACGGCGCGCGGCGACGAGCAAGACAAGGTGCTCGGCCTCGAAATCGGGGCCGACGACTACGTGACGAAGCCTTTCTCGCCGAAGGAGCTGATGGCGCGTATCAAGGCCGTGCTGCGTCGCCGCGCGCCTCAACTGACGGAAGATGTCGTCGCCATCAACGGCCTCAAGCTCGATCCCGCGACGCATCGCGTCGCGGCCCATGCGGACGGCTCCGAAATCAAGCTCGATCTCGGGCCCACCGAATTCCGCCTGCTGCATTTTTTCATGACGCACCCCGAGCGCGTGCATAGCCGCACCCAGTTGCTCGATCAGGTTTGGGGCGATCACGTGTTCGTCGAGGAGCGCACCGTCGACGTTCATATCAAGCGTCTTCGCGCCGCGCTCAAGCCGGCCGGATGCGATGCTATGATCGAGACAGTGCGCGGCAGCGGGTATCGCTTGGCGAAGACCGGCTGATTCCGTCGATCCGCGACTCCCATCCTTTGCTTTCGCCGTGGAAAAACGTGGTGGCATAAACATCATCTGGGCGCGGTCGATCGTCTCGCTCGTGTTGCTCGCGCTCGTCTGCGTCGCCATAGCGGCATTCGCGGGCGCCAAGGCGGCGCTCGTCTTCGGCGTTCTCGCGCTCGTTGCGCAAACCCTGTTCTCGGTCTATCACACCGAACGCCTCTGGCAGTTGCTCGACGCGCCCGTCTATGGGCAAGTCCCGAGTGCGCCGGGCGTCTGGGGCGAGATCTATTATCGGCTGCACAAGCTTGCCAAGCGCTGGCACGCGCAGGTGCGGCAAGTCGAGCAACAGCACTCTCGCTTCATCCAGGCTATTCAGGCGTCGCCGAACGGTGTCGTGATGCTCGACGATCACGATCAGATCGAATGGTGCAATGCGATCGCCGAGCAGCATTTCGGCCTCGATGCGAAACGAGATCTGCGGCAACACGTCACCCATCTCGTCCGTCACCCCGATTTCGTGCAGTACCTGAACCTGCATCGATACGACGAGACGCTCGTCATGCGCGGCATGGGCGAGAAACGCCAGAACACGCTTTCGGTGCAGGTGTTTCCGTATGGGGAAAATCGCAAGCTCGTCCTGTCGGACGACATCACGGAGCTCGAGCGGACCGATTCGATGCGGCGCGACTTCGTCGCCAATGTCTCGCACGAGTTGAAGACCCCATTGACCGTGCTCTCGGGCTTTCTGGAGACGCTCCGGGAGATACCGCTTGAGGACGACGATCGCGCGCGCTATCTCGAGCTGATGGAGCAGCAGGCGGCACGGATGCGGCATATCGTCGACGATCTTCTCGTGCTGGCGAAGCTCGAGGGCGACATCAAGCCGCCCGGCGACCAAGCCGTCGACATGGGGGCCGTGCTGCGGCATCTGCAGGAAGACGCAATGACGCTCTCGGCCGGCCGTCACAAGTTCGCGTTCGACGTCGACGATACCCTGACCGTGTCGGGCGCGGAAACCGAGATCCTGAGCGCGCTCGGCAATCTCGTGACGAACGCCGTACGCTATACGCCGGACGGCGGATCGATCAAAGTCGAGTGGCGGCTTCTCGGCGATCGTGCCGCGTTCTCGGTGACCGACACCGGATTCGGCATTCCCGCCGCCGACATCCCGCGGCTCACGGAGCGCTTTTACCGAGTCGATCGAAGCCGCTCGCGCGATACGGGCGGCACGGGGCTCGGCCTCGCGATCGTCAAGCACGTGCTGCAACGGCACGATGCAGTGCTCGACGTGAGCAGCGAGGAGGGCCGCGGCAGTACGTTCACGGTCCGCTTCCCGCCGCAGCGCAGCATGCGGCAGCAGACGATTCACGCCTGAC
>JBCNPL010000225.1:0-4665 GCA_039593375.1 Paraburkholderia sp.
TGCATGGCGTTCGCCGTCAGCGCGACCAATACCGTATGCCTGCCGGTGCCGCTCTCGCGCTGGCGGATCCGCCGCATCAGCTCGACGCCGCCCATGACGGGCATCGCGCAATCGGTGATGACCATCACATAGGGCCGACGCCCGAATGCCTCGAGCGCCTCGAGACCGTTCGCCGCGCAGTCGTATGCCGCGACACGCAGATTCGTGAGCTGACGCTCCAGCACCTCGCGATTGATGATCTGGTCTTCGACGAGCAGAATGCGGCGCGATCCGCTCTCTCGAGCGGGCACGGCCTCGTCGCGAGCGGCGGCGAAGGCGTCGCCTCGGCGCGGCACGGCGCTGCGGTCCACAGGCAACGGCAGCTCGATCGACACGGTCGTGCCGCGCCCTACCTCGCTCTCGAGCGTGATCGTTCCGCCCATCGACTCGACGAGCCGTTTGCAGATCGCGAGCCCGAGCCCGGTGCCGCCGTAGCCAGCGGCCGTTGCGCGGAGCGCCTGGACGAACGGCGAAAAAAGCCTCGCCAGGTCCTCGCGGGCGATGCCGATCCCCGTATCGGCGACGCGAATCGACACGCGCTGCTCGTCCTCGGTCGCCGCCATGACGTCGACCGAGAGAGAAACCGCCCCGCGCTCCGTAAACTTCGACGCATTGCCGAGGAGATTGAGCAGCACCTGGCCGAGCCGCTGACCGTCGCCGATATGCCGAGGCGCGAGCGCGCGCGACACCTCGACGTCGAACAGCAACCCCTTGCGCTCCATTTCGGGCGTGACGATACCGGCCGTGCGCTCGACGAGCTCGGTCAAGCTCATCGGCGCGGACGTGAGCGTCAAATCGCCGTTTTCGCTCTTGGCGAAGTCGAGGATATCGTTGAGGATCCGCAGCAAAATCTCGGCGGCATTGCGCGCCATGTTCAGTAAATGCTGGTCGTCGGGCGAAAGCCGGCCGTGATCGAGAAGCTGCAGAATGCCGACCACGCCGCTCATCGGCGTGCGTATCTCGTGACTCGCGGTGGCAAGGAATGCATCCCGCGCACGCGATGCCTCTTCGGCGTCGTGCTTGGCGGCGACCAGCGCCGCCTTTTCCAGAACGAGCTGGCGCTCGGTCCAGCGGCGCTGCCTGACTTCCTTGCGCAGGCGCAGCATGTACCCGCAAAGCACGCCGAGGAAAACGATCGTGACGACCACGGCGGGCGTCAACACGATCCAGAGTGTCCGCGGCGGTATGCCGAACGTAAAGCGCGTCGACAGCCAGCTATTCTGGATATGCTCGCGCTCGCCCTCCGGAATCGACGCAAGCACACGATCGATCAGAGGCACGAGCGATGCGAGGTGCGGTGCGACCCCGAACGAAAGGTCCTCGATGTGGCCCGTCGGCGCCGCGATGCGCAAGATGCCGGCATACTTCTCCCTCACCAGCCGGTCGACGACACCAAGATTTCCGATGTAGGCAAACGCTCGGCCGCTTGCGACGGTATTCAGCCCTTCTTCGGCGGTCGCGACCGTGATCGTGCGCATCTTGGCGAGGCCCGGCAGTTCGGCGCGCATGCCCGCGGAGTCCTTGACGAGCGCCACTTCAGCGCCGGAAATGTCGCCGAGCCCGCCGATGAAGGGCGCCGTTTCCCGCGTCACGATTACGAGCGGATAACGCACGTATGGCCTCGAATACTTGAAGCCTGGAGCGAGTCCATCGGAGCTCGAGGCGGCCACGACGAGATCGAGCCCGCCGCTGTTGGCGAGCCGGATCGTTTCGCTCCATGAGTGAGTCGGCACGATCCGCAACCTCACGCCGAGCGTATCGTGAATGAAGTGGAGATAGTCGGCGGAAATGCCTTCGAGACGGCCTGTGTCGTCGACGTAAGCCATCGGCGCCCACTCCGGATCGGTGCCGATGCGCAACTCAGGCAACGAGGCGAGATACGTTCGCTCTTCCGGCGCGAGCGAGAGGCGCAGATCCCAACCCGCGCGCGGCGAGCGCGGCGTTCCGTGTGAAGCCGGACAACCGGCCAGCACCGCGAGCACCGACGCGGCGAAGAGCTTCGCGAGCCTCGCCGCAAACGCTCGCGAGCGCGCGGACCGGGCCATCCGTCCGCTCGACGCACTCCCATTCACCATGCGGCTCACGCGGAAGAAAGGTCGTTCTTGCGGCAATACTCGAGGAGCTCCTGGTTCGTCGAAAGCCCGAGTTTTCGTTGTGCGTTGATCTTGTGGCGGCTGATGGTCTTGGGGCTCCGGTTCAGCCGTTGCGATATTTGCGTCGCGGTGAGGCCGTCGTATGCGAAAAGACGGATCACCTCGAGCTCGGCCGTCGTCAGCACGGCTTCCGTGCCAACGCGATGACCGACGATGCTCGCGCTCGCCAGCAACGATTCGAGCCCCGGGCTCAGATAGGTCCGGTCCTGCGCAGCCGCGATCAGCGCCTGATTCAACTCCTGCACGCCGCCCGCCTTCTCGACGATCGCCTTCACGCCCTTCGCCACGAGCTTGTTGAGAATCGCGGCATTGCGCAGCGCCGTGACGACGACGATCGGCACGTTCGGCTTGATCCTCATCAGACGCTCGACAAGCGCGATGCCGTCTTGCGTGCGCTCGCCCGGCATCGCATAGTCCGTGACGATCAGATCGCAGGCCACGGTCCGCACTACAGAGACGAGTTCATCGGAATCGGCGGCTTCCGCCACGACCTCGGCGACTCGGTTCGCCTCGAGCGCAACGCGGATACCGTAGCGGACGATGCTGTGATCGTCCGCGAGAATGATACGCAGCAGCTTGTTCATGATGCCCTGTGCCCCTGATTCGATGCGATCGGCAACGTTGGTCCGAAGACTCGAATGCCACGTCGCGTCCGCATCGGCTGCATCGTTCTAGTTCGACGCGTCCGAGAGTTTTCAATCGTAGCGAGGACGGCCGCATTCGATAATACGAAAATTCTCGGAAATCAAAAGGAGTTCCGGGGAAGCTTCCGGCATCTTTTGTCGCCTTGGAGGCCAAAGCGCCAACATGTGGGAAATCGGCCGAATTTCGAATTCGGCGAGTGACGTTTGCCTGGCGCTCCGCGAGCAAGTCGAACGCGAGCCACACGCTTCCGGTACCGGCACAATGCCGGCGCGGAATTGGAGCGCTAGTAACGGCACACGGCGGCACGGTTCCGCATAGCGACGGAAACGCCTCGATGGCGAGGGCCGCGCATGGCGACGCGGACGTAACATCGTCCGATTTACATATCAAAATTGACGCGCGAAGCGGTGGCGTCTCGATCATCCGTCCATTAAGGCTCGATCGAGATTCGACTCACACCATGACTTCGACGCTTTCGGATGGCCCCCGTCGCTTCGCCGGCGCTGACGCTGACGCGTCCGTCGAATTCGACGACTGGTATCGCGCGCATCGGCAGGCGATCTATCGGTTCATCGCGCGGCGCGTGGGCAGCGCGGAAGATGCGGAGGACATCCTCCAGGCCACGTATCTCGGCGCCTGGGAGAACCGCGCGTCGTATCGCGGCACGGCGCCGCCGAAAACCTGGTTGATCGCCATCGCGCTCAACGTCGCGCGCAACCACATCAATCGCGCTTCGGACTACCGGCTTGTCGTCGAGCGTATCGACGATCACGAGGAAGCGCTCGTCGATACGCGCGGTCCCGAACTGCGCATGTCGATCAAGCAAACGCTCGCCCGGTTCCTCGAATTCGCGCAGTCGCTGCCGCAAGAGCAACAACGCATGATCGAGCTGCTCTTTCTCGAGAACGTCAGCTATGTCGAGGTCGCCACCATACTCGGGATTCCCGTCGGTACGGTCCGATCACGACTGTCGAGATTGCGCGCGAGGCTCGATGAGCACTTCCGCTGAGACCGCCGCAGTGTCGGCTTCCACGCACGTTCATCCCCTTCTTCTCATTCGTCGCTCATGGACCTGAAAGACGAACTCGAGGAAACCACCGGCGATCCGCTCGTGCGCGCGCGGCAACGAGCCACGTGGCTCGAATCGGCATCGGAAATACGCACCGTCTCCGCGACTCCTGGGAGTCTTCTGCCGTCGGCACTTCCCATGCCAAATTCTCACGATCTGGGATATGCACATATAAGCACAAACAAACGAATATATCCCCATCAAAAATAACAGGTGACACATTTAAAGGTGCGACCTATGCTTGCCCTCAAACATCGCACCGGAGGCATTCAACAAAACCATATCATATCTCCTTCACCATCATCACCAAAAGCCAACCCCTCAAAGCGTGATCTCTGTACGTTGCGACGATGCCCATGAGCCATCGAGCGTACCGTTTTTTACTTCGCACTTCGATAACGGAATTTTTTAATCCAAAATACACAAAAGAACTAACGTAATCATCGATAGATCGATCACCAACCACCAGCTGCGCCATGGTCAGGGGTCGACTCAGGCAAAGACACTACTTCATTGCAACGAAGGAGAGAATAATGTCAGCCACATTCAACCCATCCTCCGCGTTTCTATACGCAACGAAACCGCAACCAGTCGTAGTAACGTATCCAGGTGGCGCTAGCAAAACGTATGGTTTGACCTCCGACAACGCCAGCGTCGTAGTGACTCCATCGTTCGTCACTTTCAACAACAATGATAGTGGACAGTTTAGCGTCCTTTACAACGATCCCGACGACGACGGAGCCGACTTCAACGTAACGC
>JBCNPL010000226.1:0-4662 GCA_039593375.1 Paraburkholderia sp.
AGAACGTCGCGTTGATGCGCGGGCTGCGCGAGGGGCTTTCGATCGGCGCATCGGCAACGGCCTTGGCTATCGACAGGTCCAGGCTGTAGTGCTTGCTGTCGGTAATTCGAAATCCGAGCGCAATCGACGAAAGCTTGCTCGGCGCCGGTGCGCCCGAGTGCAGATAAACGCGCGCCATATCGAACGAGACATAGGGCGTGAATGTCTGCAGATAACGCATGCCGATCGCCATGGGACGGTTGACCTCGAAGGAGGCCCCCCATCCCGAATCGCCCGACGCTTCGCCGGGTTCATAGCCGAGCGCGAAGCGTTGGGCGCCGAAAGCGATTTGCTCCGACGTCGGCAGCGAATCGGGGCTGTACTGACCCGTGAAGGAGACGGCGGTTCCGAGCTTGAGCGGCCACTGATTCGTCTGCGAGAAACTGACGCCAGTGCGCACGAACGTCAGCGAAACGGGATTCGTTTCGACGACGCCGGGGATGTTGGTATCGCCGGCCTTCGAGGCGCCCAGGATATCGAACGCCTTCGCGACGTTCACGCTCGCGCGGCGTACCTGATTCGTCTCGACGTCGCTGTAGTCGATCTGGGTCTGGACGACGCGCACTTGCGAGCGCAGTCCGAGTTCGGCGCCGTTGAGCGTATTGAAGTAGCTGTTCTCGTCGTGCGAGGCGTAACCGCTCACCGTGCCGATGACTTTGCGCTCGTTGCTGAGAAAGAGGGGATAGGCGGCCGAAAGGCCGAGCTTGTCGTTGACGACGGTGCGTTGGACGTACCACGGCAAGCCTGGATTATCGACGGGATTCCCATGGTAGTGCGATGCATCGACGCGCGCGACGAGCCCGTTGCTGCCGATCGGAAGTGCGCCGCTCGCGGCGAAATAGGTTTGATTGTCGCGTCCTTTCGGCACGAGCGCCGATACGCTCAGCTGTTCGCCGAGCGAGGTCAGGCCCGTCTCGGTAACCGTCACGAGGCCCTGCACGCCGGGATGGTTGAAGTCGATCCCGGTGCCTACGTTGAACGGTTTGCGATCGACTTTGAGATCGAGCGTCGTGGCGCCGTCGGTCGTTTTCGGCGGGGGCACGGTTGCCGCGACGGTGATCCCCGGCAGCAGCCCGAGGGTGTTGATGTAGCGCTCGAACGTCGCGCGCCGCAACGGCCGCTCGGTGCGGATGTGCTCCGCGATGTCGCGAATCTTGCGCTCCGCGCGGCCGGGCTTCCCTGTCACGTTGATCGAGGCGACGTATCCCTCGACAACAGTCACGCGCACGACGCCGTTCTCGAATGTTTGAGCTGGAACGAATGCGAACGAGAGCGCATATCCGCGTTGCTGATAGAGCTTCGTTACGTCGTTTGCCGCGTCGATCAACTGGCCGATCGTGATGTCCTTGCCCACGAGCGGCGTGAAATGTTGCGCGACATCGGCGAATCGAATCGCCTTCACGCCGTCGATCTGGATTTTGGAGGGCGTCAGATGTGTGGCGAGCAGCTGCTGAAGCTGCGACGTTTGCCGCTCGACCTGGACGGTCACGTTCGGCGACGTGCGCGGCTCGGTCAGCTGCGGTAGCGCCTGCAGCGGATTGCCCGTGACGGGTGCGCCGGCCGCGGGCGTGCCGGCTATGCTACCCGGCAGAGCGCCGCCCAGTGCGGGCCTCGTTTGCGCATTCGCCGTCATCGCCGCACTCGCCGCAAGCAGCGCGAGCGCGACCGTTTGATTAGCATTCCTAATCATCTGGTTCCTCGTTTGGCCGTATTTTGATCGTGTCTTCGTTCTTTCTTGTGCGGCTCTCTCTTCTCCGACTCTTCAGCCGAGCCGGAGCGTGCTTCGCCTACCCTTGTCCCGAGCGAAGCACGCGTTGCGATCGAGCACGCCGGCGCGCGAGAGAGCGGCGCGCCGGTTCGCGGAGGTGGCGCGGCATGCGCGGCGTCACGGCACCTTGCCGAGCGGCAGCCCGTTGCCGAGCAGCGAGCCGAGCACGCCGCCGACGTTCGAGCCGCCGCCCGCGGCGGAACTCGTCAACGAGCCCGTGAGCGAGCTGACGGTGCTCGTGAGACCGCCGAGCGGATTCGAGCTGGCGGTGGACCCGCCGCCGACCGGCGAGGTCACCGCGCGCGGGCCGCTGCTCGAGCCGCCGAGCAGACCGCCGAGTAGCGGTAGTGATGCGCTGCTTCCAGTGCTCGAGGTCGTGCCCGCGGGCACCGTCGTATTCGAGCTGCCGACGAGGCTCGTGATCAGGCCCGGGATCGGCGCCACGCCGTTCGGCGCCTGCGGATCGACGAGCCCGCCCGCATTGGTCACCGTATTGCCGACGCTCGACACGAGTTGACCGACATCGCCGCCGAGCAAGTTCGGCGCGGTGGTATTGCTGAGCTGCTTGCCCGCTGCCTGCACGGCGCCGCCGATCTGGCCGAGGAGATTCGCGGCTGGCGCGCCGAGACCCGTGGTCGTGCCGGCCGCCTGCGTCGTCTGACCGAGCGTGATGACGAGCGGGGTGATGAGGCCGCTGACGGGCTCGGTGACCTGCTGCACGGCCGGTGAGGCGAGCTGGCTGCCGAGGATTTGACCGGCGGCATTGACGCCGTTCGCGACCGTATAGAGCGCGCCGGCGGTCGGCGTCGTGACCGGCGAGAGCGCGGATAGATTGCCGGCGCCGAGCGCGTCGACGGCCGAAGCCGCGCCAGCAATGACGCCGCTCGTCGCGCTGACAGTCGAGCCGAGTCCGGCGGCTGTCGTACCGACGGGATCCGAGACGGTACCCGTTTGCCCGAGGCCGGAGGCGAGCGCATTGGCCGCGCTGTCGAGCACCGAACCGGTTGCCGAAACCGAGCCGCCGAGCCCTTGCGTGACGCCGGGGCTGACGCCCGGTATCGTAGTCGACGCGATCATGCTGCCGAGATCGGTGGCGGCCTTGCCGACCGTCGTCACAGTGCCGTCGGTGCCTTGCGAATTCGTTGTCTGCTGCGAGCCGCCGCCGCTGTTGTTGTTGGGGGCGGGGCCGGCGGACGCGGGCAGGCTGGTGCCGTCGCTGCCGCATGCCGCCAGCAGGCAGGCCACGGCGATGGCGGCGGCGGTGAGCGGTGCGCGCCGACTCGTGGGGTTGATCCGCGGGGCGTGCGTTGAAAACCGGTGCTGAATGAACATAATGTGCTCCTCGTGGTCTGCTGCCGCGCGCGGCTCGCTTCGGCGCGCGGGGGAAGGGCGAGCTTGATCCTTCTTGCTTCGTGCTCGCCGATGGCCATATGCGCCGAGCCGCAAGATCTCACGGCCCGGCGGCTCGAGCGGCCGCTACTTCTTGCCAAGGCCGCTTGTCAGCGCGCCGGTCAGCGACGTGAGCCCGGAAAGCGGGTTCGTCTGCCCCGTGCCGCTTCCGCCGACCGTATTCGTCAGCGCGCCCGTTACCGTCGACAGCAAGCCGGTGACCGGCGCGAGCGGCGAACCGCTCTTCGATGTGCCGCCCGCGGCGCCTCCCACGGCGTTGCCCAATGTGCTCGTGAGCGCCGCCACCGTGCCCGTGAGGGGCGCCAGCGGGTTGCCCCCCGCTGTCGTTGCGCCGCCCGCCGCGCTCGTGATCGTCGATATCGCACCCGTGACCGGGGCGAGGAGATTGCTCGCACCACCGGCGCCGCCGAGCGTGCCCGTCACGCTCGACAGTGTGGTGCCGAGCGCGCCAAGCGGATTCGAGCCGGCCGTTCCTCCCGTCAGCCCGCCCAGCACTCCCGTGATCGGCGCGAGCGGGTTGCCGCCCGTGCCGCCTGTCGTGAGGCCGCCGAGTGCGGCTACGGTGTTGCCGGTCGCCGACAGCACGCCGCCCACGCCGGTGGTGACGGCGTTGCCTCCACCCGCGTTCGCGACGGTGGCGCCTGCCTGACTGAGCGCGCCGCCCGTCGTCGTCAGCAGGTTCGAGAACTGAGGACCGACGCCGCTCGTCGTTCCGACGTTCTGTGTCGTCGTGCCGAGTTCGGACGTGATCGGCGTAATCGTGGTGCTGAGCTGTTGCGTAAGCTGCTCGACAGGGCCGGTCGACAACGCGTTGCCGAGCGTCGAGCCAGCGTTCGTCAGTGCGCCGCCGACTGTCGACAAGGCGTTCCCGAGTGGCGAGGTGACGGGCGACAACGGTGAGAGCGCGCCGCTCGAGCCAAGGCTCGTGACGAGATTTCCTGCATTCGTCACGGCATTTCCGAGTTGGCCGACGGTCGGGCCGGTGCTCGCGAGCGTCGTGCCGACCGGATTCTGCGTCGCGCCGAGCTGACCGAGCCCCTGCGAGACGCCGTTGCCGAGCGTCGATACCGCGGCGCCCACGCTTTGGACTACGCCGCCGAGGTCTTGCGTCGTTTGCGCGCTCACGCCCGGCAGGCTTTGCGAGCCGATCGTCGAGCCGATGCCCGAGACCGTGGTGCCTACGGAGCTCACGATTCCACCCGCGCTGTCGACGGCCTTGCCGACAGCGTTGGCTTGAGGCGTCGGTGTCGGCGTGGGCGAAGGTGACGGGCTCGGCGATGGCGATGGAGTCGGGGTTGGCGATGGCGTGTCGTTCGCACCGCCGGTCGTCGAGAGCGCGCCCCCCGTGCCGCCTCCGTTCGAGCCGAGACCCTGGCTCAAACTGCCCGAGCCCCCGCATGCCGTGAGTGTCAGTGCGACGGCTATGGCCGTGGCCGTCGAAGTGA
>JBCNPL010000227.1:0-4633 GCA_039593375.1 Paraburkholderia sp.
CGTCAAGCAGCGGGACATGGCCGTCGCGATCCGACATCGGCCGGTGCGGGTGGATGGGTGTGGACATGTGCGGTTCCGAAACCGGTGAAGGTGTCGGCCGCACATGCGGGCGTCCCGGCGGCAGTGGGGTCGACGACGAGTTCAACGTCGATACGGACGCGGTGCGGCGCATACGCGGCGCCTCCTGACTTGCGACCCAGGCTCGCGTGTAGTCGCTCGACGGTCCCGGATCGCCCCCGTTCAGCTTCGAAAAGCGTGAAAGCGCGGGAGGTTTCGGAGCCAGTTCGGCGAAGCGGCCCCGGTTCAGGGTCGACGACTTCACGGGCCTAGGCTCGCTCGGGCCGACACCGCCGCTCGGAAGCGGGTCGCTCTCCAGCTCCGAATGGTACAGGTCTACGTCGTGATCTTCCGTTCTCATCGAGGCGTTCTCCAGGAGGGGCGAGCAGTCGGCCAGTCGGCGCCAGCCCAAAGATGCACCTTTTATATCGGGCCGCGCGTGCCGTGCCCCGGCGCGTGCGAAGCCGCTTGCGGCGTCGCGAAGTGCATGCGCCCGGCGCCGGCGCGCGCCGCCGCCGTACCGAAGCGATCGGCGCCAATCCGAAGCGCCGCGCCCGCTAACGCGTTTCGAAGCTCGACGCATCGGGGGCACGCCGCTAAGTTTCGCTTCGACGCGGAAGGCGGCGCGACGCCAGATGTGCTCTCCGCGGGGGGCCCGATCGGGCACTGACCGGCATCTCCGATTTCCTCGAGGTCGACCATGAACCTTCGTCATTCGGCTGTGCCGCGGCGCCGCGGCCGCTGGGCGCCTTATGCGGCGTTTTGCATCTGGTTCGTCTGTGCGAGCACGGCGGCGCATGCGGATTGTTTTGAATCGGCTGCGTCGTATCACGGCGTCAATCCGCTGATTCTGCGGGCGATCGCGCACGTCGAATCGCGCGGCAATCCGCAGGCGATCCATCGCAACAAGAACGGTACGATGGATATCGGCGAATTGCAGATCAATTCGATTCATCTCCGGGAGCTCGCGGCCTTCGGCATTCATGCGAAGGACCTGCTCGACGAATGCGTGAACGTCTACGTGGCCGCATGGCACCTGAAAAAGCAGATGGACGCCTATGGCAATACGTGGGATGCGGTGGGCGCCTACCATTCACGCGTCCCGCGCCTGCGTGACGAATACGCGCGGCTCGTCAAGGCGACGCTTGCGAAGTGGGGCGTCATTGCGCGCGACGGAGAGGCGCAATGAGCGTGGCCGCAGCCGGCACGCGCGAAGTGCCCGGCCGCGTCTCGGTACCCGGTCAGCGCGCGATCACGATATGGCTCACCGGCTTGAGCGGCGCCGGCAAATCGACGCTGTCGCTGCAACTGCGCGAGGCGCTCTCGGCACGCGGCATGACCGCGGCGACGATCGACGGCGACGCGCTTCGCCATGGCCTGAGTCGCGATCTCGGGTTCACGCCGGCCGATCGCACTGAAAACATCAGGCGCGCGGCCGAACTCGCTCGGCTCTTCAACGATCAGGGCTTCGTCGTCATCGCGGCGCTCATCAGCCCGTACCGGCGCGATCGCGCGCTCGCGCGCTCGATCGTCGGCGCGTCGCGCTTCGTCGAAGTGTTCGTGAGCACGCCGCTCGCGATATGCGAAGCACGCGATCCGAAAGGCCTGTATCGGCGCGCCCGCGCGGGCGAACTTGCAGGTCTGACGGGTATCGATTCGCCCTATGAGCGGCCGACGTCGCCTGCCATGGTCGTCGATACCGGCGGGCGCACGCCCGCGCAATGCACGGGCGACCTGCTGCGCCGCCTGGTGCCGATGATCGCCCGCCCCCCGCGGCCCGGCCGGTGACGTGGCACTCGACTTTTCCTCCACAGCTCGACTCTTCCATGACTCAACTGCTATTGAGCTTTTGTTATTCAAAGCCGTCCGGGCACGTACTCGCGCGCTTCGACGCCGATGCGGACGCATTCGAATGGGTCGACCTCGGCGACGTCGCGGCGCAGGTGGTCGGCGCGACGGGCTTGTGCCGGATCGATGCGAACTATTACGCCGCGCTGCAGATTCGTGTGCCCGGCACGGTCGGCACATTGCTCGCCGAAATCGACGCCTCGGCACGCATCCGCCGCGTCGCGCGCCTCGCTCCGGTGTTGGACGCCCATTCGCTGCTCGCGTGGAACGACGAACTGCTCGTCGTGAGCAGCGGCACCAATCAGGTGTTCGCCATCGATTGGCCGCGCGACGGCGCATTGCGCACGCGCGTGTTCTTCGAAATGGATCCGGGCGCGGACACGCTGCACATGAACTCGCTGCAGGCGTTCGGCGGGCACGTCTATCTGTCGATGTTCGGGTGCAAGCCCGGCGCGTCGTGGCGCGATGCATGCGACGGACAGATACTCGATCTGACGGACGAGGCCCGCATCGTACGGCGTGGCCTGCGCCACCCTCATTCGCTCTTCGTCGATCGGGGCACGTTGCTTTGCGTGACCTCGCGCGACGGCAGCCTCGTGCATGTTGCCGGCGCGCCGCGCGGCGCCGATCGGCCGCTCGACGGCTATGTGCGAGGCGCGCTTGCGCACGGGGGGCGGCTCTTCGTCGGCACCAGCATGGCACGCACGCAGAGCAAGAGCCGCGGCGTTGCATTGTCCGCTACCGCATCGGGGTGGCAGGCGGCGGCGGGCACCGGCTGTGGGCTGCACGTGATCGAATCGGGCCGGCGGCCGTCGCGGTGGATCGATCTGAGTGCGTTTGGCGCGGAACTGTACGACATCGTGCCCTGGGACGGCGATCCAGTAAGCGGTACGCGCGACAACGCGATGGTGAGCCGCCTGCGCGCGGTGAATGCCGAGTTCGGCGAGTTGATCGGCGCGATGTACCGCATGCGCACGCATCACGGCGCCGTGGCGAGCATGCTGCGCGCAATGCTCGACGCAGGCAGCGATCTCGGCTTCGCTCGGGAGACGCTCGGGCGCCTCGCGAACGATCCCCCCGCGCTGCCCGAATGGAGCTATCTGCACGCGCGCCTGCTGCTCGCCGGAGGGGGCGACGCGAACCGCCGCGCGGCGCTGCCGTTTCTCATGAGCGCGCTCGAAGGCGGCTACGATGCCTTCGACGTCCTGAGCCGCCTCGCGGCGATTTACGACGCGCTCGGCGATCACATCAACGCAGCCACGCACGCGCACCGCGCGCTGGCGGCCGCACCCGCGGAACTGGACATGCCTGCGCGCGACGCCCTACGCGTGCTCGCCGCATGGCTGGACCGCTGAGCACGCACGACGCTGCCCACGCGCTCAGCTTCGCACTTCGCCTGTTGCGCGACGGCTTCGCACAAGCGGAGTGTGCTGTCGAGACCAACCCTATTCTCGTATCCACAGCGGCGCCGATGCGATGGCGCCGACAAGACCCGGGCCCGTGCCGGTGCGTGCTCGCCATCGCCAAGGCGTCCGGCGCGATATCACCGCTCGAGCTCTCAACCCGAGATATCAGGGATACCTATGGAATCGTCCACGATAGCAAGTCACGACCCCGCCATCGAGCCGCATGAAGAGGAGGCCGCCACGCGCGACGCCGCGACGGCGCCCCAACTGAGTTCGACGTCAGTCTCACGTCACACGGAGGCGCTTCCGCAGGCACGCACGACGACAGTGCCTACTGGAGAGACCGCGGGCACGCTGCGCCTGCGGCGCGGGCCGCTACCGCCGAGCCCCGATTTGGAGTCGGCGCACCCGACACGCGAACGGAGACTGCGCGGCCTCGCGGGCCCCGATACGACGGACGCGCACATCACCATCGCAGCCACGACGGCGCACGTGCTCTATGGCGGAAAAGCCGACCACGTACCCGACGACGTGCTGCGGAGCCTGCTCGAACGCGCGCCGTTATACGAGCGGTATGGCGTGGTGAGCGAAAAGGCGTTGCGCGGCTTCCTGCAGAAGTCGCGTGCGGAGATGATGGCGCCGCTCATCGGGCGATCGGGTTACGTGGTCGCGCTATCGCTCGTAGGCACCTATTTGGGCAAGCACATCCCGTCTCCCGCCACGGGCTTGCCGATCGGTGCGGCCGTCATGTTCACGACGACCAATACGAGCGGTGCGCGCGACGGCCTCGAAACGCATTACATTCCGCCGCTCGCGACGACGGGACTGCCGCCCTCCGTGCAGCGCCGCTACGACCGTTATGCGAGCGCGGCGCTGCCGGAAGGCGTGCGCGCGGAGTCGGAGCGCCAGGTCGTGCGGGCGCTCGTGACACTGCTGCCCGCGTTGAATGCAATGCGCACCGGGCACCCGATGGACCAGGCACAGGTGGTGCTCAACGACGTCTACGCCGACGCGTTTACGTTCGGTGCCGCGGAGACGCTCGACGAAGGCCTGCAAAAGCTCGGTTCGGCGATGAAAGATGCCGTCGACAAGCTGAAAAAATCGGGCGACGAGCTCCGCGACCAAGGCATCGAGGCGCCGAAGCATGGCGAATTGATCGCGCACCAGCCACTCGATCTGCTCGAAAAGCGGCTCGTCAACCATAACAAGGGGCTGCGCGAGTCGACCGTCGACGCGACACGCGCAATGGGCAAAGGGATCAGCACGCTCTGGACCGAGCGGTTCGGCCGCCTGCTCGGGGTGCCGGCGCACGCGGGCTTCAT
>JBCNPL010000228.1:0-4628 GCA_039593375.1 Paraburkholderia sp.
TGCGCCTCGTCGCGGTAGACACCGATGTGCCCGACGCGCGCGGACGGGATGAGTTCGAGCAGCCCGTCCGACATGCCGACGCCGGCCCGCAGCACGGGCACGATGGCGAGCTTTTTACCGGCGATGACGGGCGCATCGATCTCGACGAGCGGCGTGGCGACGCGCTTCGTCGTGATCGGCAAATCGCGCGTGATCTCGTAGCCCATCAACAGCGTCAGCTCGCGCAGCAGCTCGCGGAACGTGCGCGTCGACGTGTCCTTGTCGCGCATGTGCGTGAGCTTGTGCTGGATGAGCGGGTGATCGAGGATGAAGAGATTGGGGAAGCGGCTGTCTTGTTTCATGGGCGGGGCGCCGCGCGAGAGCGGCGGGTGAAGGGGCTCGACGGAATAGAGGGCTCGACGCTCGCGGCGCGGCGCCCGACACGATTGGCGCCAGTTTACCTCTACAATCGCGAGCATTCCCCATTTCGACTGCTTGGCAAAGCGAGGAGAGCAACATGGACATGGGCATCGCCGGCAAGACCGCGCTCGTATGCGCCGCGAGCAAGGGGCTGGGGCGCGGCTGCGCGGAGGCGCTTGCCGCCGAAGGCGTCGAACTCGTCATTCTGGCCCGCACGGCCGAGACGCTCGAGGCAACCGCCGCCGACATCCGCGCCAAGACGGGCGCCACCGTGCGCACCGTGGCGTGCGACATCACGACGCCCGAAGGCCGCGCGGCGGCGCTCGCGGCCTGCCCCGACCCCGACATCCTCGTCAACAATGCGGGCGGCCCGCCGCCGGGCGACTTTCGTCAGTTCACGCACGACGACTGGATCCGCGCGCTCGAGGCGAACATGCTGACGCCGATCGCGCTGATTCAGGCGACGATCGACGGCATGATCGCACGCGGCTTCGGCCGCATCGTCAACATCACGAGTTCCGCCGTGAAGGCGCCCATCGATGTGCTCGGCCTCTCGAATGGCGCGCGCTCGGGACTGACGGGCTTCGTGGCCGGCGTTGCGCGCAAGGTCGCCTCGCACAACGTCACGATCAACAACCTGCTGCCGGGGCTTTTCGATACCGATCGCATCGGCGCGACCTTCAACGCCCAGGCGCAAGCGAAAGGGATCAGCATCGACGAGGCGCGCCGTGAGCGCATGAAGACCATCCCCGCCGGCCGCTTCGGCCAACCCGCCGAATTCGGCAAGGCTTGCGCGTTCCTTTGCGGCGCGCATGCGGGCTACATCACCGGGCAGAACCTGCTCATCGACGGCGGCGCGTATCCCGGCACCTTCTGAGTCGCGGCCCCTCGCGTCCGGCGCCGGATCGACCGAAAGCCCTGCGCGAGGTACCTCGGATCAGCTCAACCCCATCGAATAAATCAACGACGGAGCCGTTCATGACCCCACGCGTAGCATTGATTGCGCACGATCACAAGAAAGAGGACATCGTTGCCCTCGCGGGCGAGTACGTCGAGCTGCTGCGTGGGTGCCAGCTCGTTGCGACGGGCACGACCGGAGGGCGCATCGCGAGCGCTCACGGTCTCGCCGTCGAGCGCATGCTCTCGGGGCCCAACGGGGGCGACCTGCAGATCGGCGCGCGGCTCGCCGAAGGGGCGATCGATGTCGTCGTATTCTTGCGTGATCCGATGACGCCGCAGCCGCACGAGCCCGACATCAATGCGCTCGTGCGCGCCTGCGACGTTCACAACGTGCCGTGCGCGACGAACATCTCGACGGCACGGATGATTCTCGACGCACTTGCTCGGCGCATGCGAGGAGAAGCCTGAGCGAGGCGGCGCGGCTCCAGCGAACGTTCGCGTAGACACTAAGGAGAGCACGATGGTCAAGGCAATTCGATTCGAGCGGGCCGGCGGCCCGGAAGTGCTGCAATGGGCCGACGTCGAGGTCGGCGATCCGGGCCCGGGCGAGGTCCGCGTCAAGCACCACGCGATCGGCCTCAACTTCATCGACGTCTATTTCCGCACCGGCCACTATCCCACGCCACTGCCGGCGGGGCTCGGCATGGAGGCGGCGGGCGTGGTCACGTCGACGGGCCCCGGTGTGACCGCGTTCAAGGCGGGTGACCGCGTCGCTTACGTCGCACGCGCTCTTGGCGCCTATGCTGAGGAGCGCGTGTTACCGGCCGATTCGCTCGTCAAGCTGCCCGACGCGGTTTCGTTCGACGATGCCGCCTCCGCGATGCTGAAAGGGCTGACGGCGCAGTACCTGTTGCGCCGCACGTTTCGCGTCGAGCCGGGGCAGACGATCCTGATTCATGCGGCGGCCGGCGGCGTGGGGCTCTTCGTCTGCCAATGGGCGAAAGCGCTCGGCGCGACGGTGATCGGCACCGTCGGCTCCGACGAGAAGGCGGAGCTCGCGAAAGCGCATGGCTGCGATCACCCGATCGTCTACACGCGCGAGAATTTCACCGAGCGTGTCAGGGAGATCACGGGCGGCGCGGGCGTGCCCGTGGTTTACGATTCGATCGGCAAGGACACCTACAAGGGCTCCCTCGACTGTCTCGCGCCGCTTGGCTACTTCGTGAGTTTCGGCAGCGCCTCGGGGCCGCTGCCGCCGATCGAGGCGTCGGAGTTCGCGAATCGCGGATCGCTCTTCTTCACGCGGCCGACGCTTTTCACCTATATGTCGAAGCGCGAATGGCTCGACGCGATGGCGGCCGAGCTTTTCGACGTGATCGCTTCGGGCAAGGTGAAGACGAGCATCAACCAGCGCTACGCGTTGAAGGACGCCGCGAATGCGCATCGCGATCTCGAGGCGCGCAAGACGACGGGCTCGACGATTCTCGTGCCCTGATCGATCGGTGCGATGACCGAGCTGCCCGTTACCGTCGTGCTGATCGAAGACGAAAAGCAGATTCGCCGTTTCGTGCGCACGTCGCTCGAGGGCGCGGGAATGGTCGTGCACGATGCCGAGACGGGTAAGCAGGGGCTCGTCGAGGCGGCTACGCGCAAGCCCGATCTCGTCATCGTCGACCTGGGATTGCCGGACACGGAAGGGCTGGACGTCATCCGCGAGTTGCGCGCATGGACCGAATTGCCGGTCATCGTGCTGTCCGCGCGCACGCGTGAGGACGAGAAAGTGGCGGCGCTCGATGCGGGCGCCGACGACTATCTGACGAAGCCGTTCGGCGTATCCGAGCTGCTCGCGCGCATTCGCGCGCATTTGAGGCGGCGCAATCATGGCGGCGCAGGCGAATCGCCGCTCCTGCGCTTCGGCGAGGTCGAAGTCGATCTGGCGGGGCGCCGCGTCTCGCGCGGCGGCGTACCGGTCCATCTCACGCCGATCGAGTACCGTCTGCTTGCCACGCTCGTGCGTCATGCGGGCCGCGTGCTCACGCACCGGCAACTGCTCGTGGAGGTCTGGGGCCCGTCGCATGTCGAAAGCAGCCACTATCTGCGCATCTACATGGCCCACCTGCGGCAAAAGCTCGAGCGCGATCCGGCCCAGCCCGAGCATATTCTCACGGAGACGGGAGTCGGCTACCGGCTCGTCGGCGCCGTTTGATTTCGGTGCGCGTCGGCCGCGAGGGCCGCGCGCCATGCGCCGGTCAAGCGGCGAAGCCCTCGCGTCGAACGCTACGCCCCCCATGCCTGCCCATGGCCCGCCACCGGCGCGAGCGGCGCTCGCGCCGGCGAGTCTATAATCAAGACAAAGCCGCGTCGCGCGAGGCAGGGGTTTCGCAGGCATTCGCGGCAAGGGCTGAAACGGAGGGGCGATGCTCGACGCACTTTCGCTTGGCGCCGGCCTCTCGTGGGCGAGCGGTCTGCGGCTTTATCTGACGGTGCTGCTCGTCGGCGTTTTCGCGCGCCTCGACATCGTCCATCTGCCCGGCTCGCTCTCGGCGCTCGCTTCGCCGTGGGTCATCGGCGCCGCCGCCGTGCTCGCCGTCGTTGAGTTCTTTGCCGACCGCATTCCCGCGTTCGATTCGCTTTGGGATGCGATTCATACGTTCATCCGCATACCGGCCGGCGCATTGCTGGCGGCCGGGGCGCTCGGCCACGCGGATCCGGCACTGATGACGATCGCCGCGCTCGCGGGCGGCACGCTCGCCGGCTCGGCGCATCTGACGAAGGCCGGCACGCGCGCGCTCATCAATCTGTCCCCGGAGCCGTTGTCGAACTGGATCGCCTCGTCGACCGAAGACCTGCTCGTCTGCATCGGCCTCGCGCTCGCGGTCTTCGCGCCGCTCGTCTTCCTTGCGCTCATGATCGGGTTCGTCTTCTTCGCGGGCTGGGCGCTTCCGCGGCTCTGGCGCGGCGTGCAGGGCGGTTTTCGCGCGATGGCGGCTCATATGGGCGCCCGATTCGGCGGTTCGCGCCTGACTTCGCTCGGGGGCAAGCGCGATTGAGGCCAGGGACCGCAAGCGCGCCGAGCCGCCGCCCGGCAATCCCGGATCTCATCCGGCAGGCGGCGCGCATGACCGCGCGCGATTGGCGAGCCGGCGAGCTTTCGATGCTTGCCATCGCGCTCGTTCTCGCCGTCGCGGCTCTCTCGAGCGTCGCGTTTCTCGCCGATCGCCTGCAGCAGGGGCTCGAGCGCGACGCGCGCCGGATGATCGCGGCCGATTTCGTCGTGCGCGCCGATCATCCCGTCGATCGGCCGTTCGTCGATGAAGCGCGCTCGAGCC